>NZ_JBVVNO010000007.1:0-185920 GCF_056850255.1 Methylomonas sp. Uni0011 | reverse complement strand
TACATCCCGCCTGGCAAGCCGAGAGACACTCCCGATGAGGAAACTACCGACTGGAGAGCCGTGTGCGGGAGAACCGCCCGCACGGTTCGGAGGGCGGGAAGGGCTTAGGCCCTTTCCGACCCCTATCAGGATGTGAACCAGAAGGTCTGTTCCTTAACTTAACGGCATTGGCTGGGCTGGCGGGGATTATGCCGTTGGTTGATAGCCGGGCGTCACCCCGGCAGGGAGCGCCGGGGGCCTGTTGCTATGGACGGCGAATGCTGCATGCGTCCTTGTCACCCGGGTTCGCTTCGTCTCGGCGATCCCTAGCGCAAAGTCGACGCAACGGTATTGCGCGGGGCTCAGGATGCGGCGGCGGACTCGGTATCCGGGGCCGAAAGCCGGTAGATGTAAATCGTCGCGCCGATCACTGCAGCTTGGCCGATGACCAGATTCAGCAGCGGCAGCGTCAAGCCCAGGCTGGTCAGGCCGCCGAAACTCAGCGCGCCCCAGCGTACCTGCTGTAAAAACTGTTTTTGCCCGGCAAACGCCAGACCGCGCTGTTCCAAAGGGTAGGCCATAAATTCCAAGGCCATGCCCCAGGCGGCGAACCCGGCCCATAACAGCGGGGCCAACAAGTTCACGACCGGTACCGCGAACAACAGCAATAACGGCAGCACCCGCAATAGCAGATAAACGATCCGGTGCAGTTCGCCGAAGAACACCTTGTCCCAGGCCAGTTCCGCCGCCGGCAGCGGCTGGCCGCTGATCAGCGCCAGGGTCTTGGCGGACAGCCGACTGTAATACGGCGCGGCGATCAGGTTGGCTAACAGAGCAAAACTGAAAAATCCGACCACCAGAAAGCTGACGAAAAACAGCGGCCACAGGATCCAGTTCAGCCAGGACAACCAGTCCGGGATGAACTGGTGGATCAAGGCCGACACCATGTGGTAACCCAGCACGAAACCGCCGGTGTACAGCACCATGTTGATGAACAACGGAATCAGCAGGTAATTGCGCAACTCCGGGCGGGCTAGCATGCGCACGCCTTCCCAGAGGCATTGCACCGCAAACAGCGGACTATTGCCGCTTTTGAAATTCAACTTCAACATGGTTGCAAACTCCTGACGCCGTGTTTGCCCGGGTCGACGACGGCGCCACGTTCGGTGACGATCGCGTCGATCAGTTCCGCCGGCGTGACGTCGAACACCGGGTTCCAGGCGCTAACTAGCGAGCCTTCGTGCAAATAGCAATCGGCCAGCAATTCCCGCGGGTCGCGTTGTTCGATTTCGATGCCGGCGCCGTTTTCCAGGTTGAAATCGAAAGTGGAGGAGGGCGCGGCGACCATGACTTTGACGCCGTGTTGCTTGGCCAGCACCGCCAGCGAATAGGTGCCGATCTTGTTGGCGACGTCGCCGTTGGCGGCGATGCGGTCGGCGCCGACCACGATCCAGTCTATCTTGCCGGATTTCATCAGCCAGGCCGCCGCCGAATCGGCGATGAGCGTGGCGGGGATGCCGTCCTGCGCCAATTCCCAAACCGTCAGCCGCGCGCCTTGCAACCAGGGCCGGGTTTCGCCGGCGTAGACTTGTTGCAAGCCGCCGCGGCGGTGCAGGCTGCGGATCACGCCCAAGGCCGTACCGTAACCGCCGGTCGCCAACGCGCCGGCATTGCAATGGGTCAACACCGCTTTTGCGGTACCGATCAGGTCCGCGCCGCGCTCGCCCATGGCTTGGTTGGCAGCATAATCATCGGCGTGGATGGTTTGTGCCAGCTCGGTCAGCGCGGCGACCGGATCGGCCGGATTATTCGCCAATAAACCGCGCATCCTATCCAATGCCCAGAACAGATTGACGGCGGTTGGCCGCGAGGCGGCCAATTGCTCGATGTCGCGGTCGACCGCCGCTTGCCAATCGGCTTGCGGGTAATGGCCCATGGCCGACAACACCACGCCGTAGGCGGCGGCAATGCCGATCGCCGGCGCGCCGCGCACCCGCATCGAGGCGATGGCTGTAGCGACGCCGACGGCGTCGCGGTATTCGTCGTAAGCGATGGTTTGCGGCAGGACGCGCTGGTCCAGTACTTTCAGGCTGTGTCCGGTCCATTGCAGGGCTTGGACCGATAATTGCGATGTTTGGCTCATGTTGTTCGGTTGATGAGGTTATTGGGCTGCGGGCCGTCCAGGGCAAAAGTCGTGGGTGCCGGGCTTTTCTTGCTTTAGAGACTACGGACCGCCGTGGCTTAATTTTAAGCTGGTTCTGAGCGTGGCGGGTAGTTTCCAGGCGTGAGAGCTTGCCGATGCACCTACTAACGGACCAGTCTTGATCGGCATGCCACAAGCCGACCCCGGGGGATTTTTCCGCTGCGTCTTCGATAATCGGGCGGGGAAGGTTAGCTAAGTTATCGGACTGGGGCGGCTTAACGGTTATAATCGCCCATATTTCATACCCGGAGGCTTATATGCAGGTCGATCTCGTGATTCAGGCGCGCTGGATAATTCCGGTCGAACCCGCGGGTCAAATCTTCGAGCACTCCAGCCTGGTGATCAACGACGGCAAGATCGTCGACCTGTTACCCTCTGCCGAAATTGGGGAGAAATACCAGCCGCGTAAGTTGGAAATTCTGGACCGCCATGCCTTGATTCCGGGTTTGGTCAACTGCCATACCCACGCGGCAATGTCATTATTGCGCGGTATTGCCGACGATTTGCAGTTGATGGATTGGCTGCAAAACCACATTTGGCCGGCGGAACAGAAATGGGTCAGCGAGGCCTTCGTTCGCGACGGCGTCGATCTGGCGATTGCCGAAATGCTGCGCTGCGGCACCACTTGCTTCAATGACATGTATTTCTTTCCCGAAATTGCCGCGCATCAGGCCGTGCAACATGGTATCCGCGCCAATATCGGCTTGATCGTGTTCGATTTTCCGACCGTGTGGGCCGAAAGCGCCGACGCCTATCTGACCAAGGGCCTGGCTCTGCACGAGAAGTTGCGCCACGAAAACCTGCTCAGTCTGTCGTTTGCGCCGCATGCGCCGTATACCGTGTCAGATGCGCCGTTACGCAGCGTGCTGACTTATGCCGACGAAATGAATCTGACGGTACATATGCATTTGCACGAAACGGCGCACGAGGTCGAAGAACAAAAACAAAAGACCGGGCAAACTCCGATACAACGCCTGCAACAACTGGGTTTGCTGAATCCGTCGTTCATTGGGGTGCATATGACGCAGTTGACGGCCGCCGACATGGCAGCGTATGCCGAAACCGGCGCCCACATCGTGCACTGCCCGGAGTCCAATCTGAAACTCGCCAGCGGCTTCTGCCCGGTTGCGGAATGTCTGGCGGCGGGGATCAACGTCGCACTGGGCACCGATGGTGCCGCCAGCAATAACGATCTGGACATGATCTCGGAAATGCGCACGGCGGCATTACTGGCCAAGGCGGTGGCCGGTGACGCCGGGGCGGTTTCGGCGGAAACGGCGTTGCGGATGGCTACGTTGAACGGTGCCAAAGCCTTGGGTTTGGAGGCGGAAATCGGTTCGCTCAGCGTGGGTAAGCAGGCCGACGTCGCGGCAATCGACTTGAGCGAACTGGAAACCCAGCCCTTGTTCAATCCGCTAGCGCAGATCGTCTATGCCGCCGACCGCCGCCAGATCAGCGATGTCTGGGTCGCCGGCCGGCAACTCTTGAAAAACCGGCAATTGACCACGATGGATCTGGCGGCGCTCAACGAGCGGGTTGCGGTTTGGCAGCAGCGTTTAAGCAGTTAATTCCCCGGTTTCCTGTTATGAGGGGCGGCAAGGCGTTGCCGTCGGCGCGCAAAGCTCATGACTAATAACCTAGTAATACAGTAAACTATAGGCACACAGAAAAGGTTTGGCATTATGGCGACAGCAGATAACGTTCATCCGCACGAGATACACAAGTTCGGCTCTTTGGCCGAGCGGTGGTGGGATAGCGAAGGCGAATTCAAGACTTTGCATCAGGTTAACCCGTTACGGTTGCAGTTTGTTGGCGAATACGCCGATATCAGCGGTAAGCAGGTGGTCGACGTCGGCTGCGGCGGCGGCATCCTGACCGAAGGTCTGGCCCGGCTGGGCGCCAACGCTCTGGGTATCGATTTGAGCCAGGATTTGCTGGACGTCGCCGATCTGCACGGTTTGGAGTCGGGTGTCGCGGCGACCTACCGCAAAATCAGCGCCGAGCAGTTGGCCGAAGAGCAACCGGCCGGTTTCGACCATGTCGCCTGCATGGAAATGCTGGAGCACGTCCCCGATCCGGCCTCTGTCGTTGCGGCTTGCGCCACCTTGGTCAAACCCGGCGGTACCGTGTTTTTTTCGACCTTGAACCGCGAGCCGAAAGCCTGGTTGTTGGCGATCGTTGCCGCGGAACATCTTTTGAAAATGGTGCCGAAGGGTACTCACGATTACAAAACCTTCATCAAGCCGTCGGAGCTGGGGCGGATGGCGCGCGCTGCCGGTCTGGAATTGCAGGGCATGGTCGGTATCGAATACAACCCGTTCAGCAAGGCGTTTTATCTGGGTAAGGATGTTTCGGTCAATTACATCGCCGCTTTCAAACGCGCCGATTGAACATGACTGGATTCAAGCTCGATTGCGTGCTGTTCGATCTGGATGGGACTTTGGTGGATACCGCACCGGATCTGATTGCCTGTTTGAACCGCACATTGGCCGCGCATGGTTTTCCGGAAGCGGCCGCGGCAGGGGTGAGGCCGCTGATTTCCCACGGGGCCTTGGCGATGATCCGGCATTGCGTCGAGGTGGATCAGGCCGAAGCGGAGCGGATGCTGGAATTTATGTTGAACCAATACGAGGATAACGTTGCCGATTACAGCCGGCTGTTCGATGGGTTGGCAGACAGTCTCCAGGCAATCGAGGCTAAGGGTTTGAAGTGGGGCGTGGTGACCAACAAGAAAACCCGCTTCACCGAACCGTTGTTAACGGCATTGGGGTTGCGCCAACGCGCAGCCTGCGTGATCAGCGGCGATTCGACACCGAGCAGCAAGCCCGATCCGGAGCCGATGTTTGCCGCCTGCCGCGAGGCTGGAGTCGCGCCGGAAAATTGCGTTTACCTGGGCGATGCCGCCCACGACATTACCGCCGGTAAGCGCGCGAATATGAAAACCCTGGCCGCCGTCTACGGTTATCTGAAAGCCGACGACGTCCCCGAATCCTGGGGCGCAGACGGCTTGATCGAGCGGCCGCAACAACTGATGGAATGGATACAGGCGCAGATATGCCGTTAACAGACCAAGTCATTTTAATCACCGGCGCCGGCGGCGGCTTGGGCGCGACGGCAGCCTTAGCGTTGGCGAAGCACGGCGCTCAAATCATTCTGCTGGACAAGAATATTCCGAAGCTGGAGCGGGTCTACGATGCCATCGTCGAGGCCGGTGGGCCGGAACCGGTGATGTACCCGTTCGATCTGGCCGGTGCCAGCGAGGCCCAGTACCAGGAAATGGCCGATGCGATCGAACAGCGTTACGGCAGTTTGCAAGGCTTGCTGCATTCGGCGGTGGAATTCAGCGCCTTCAGTCCGATCGTCAATTACAAGACCAAGGATTGGGGCCATGCGCTGAACGTCAACCTCAACGCGCCGTTCATTTTGTGCCGGGTATTGTTGCCGTTGTTACAACTAAGCCGGCATGCCGCCATCGTCTTTACCAGCGATTCCGGCGCACGCAAGGCGCAGGCCTATTCCGGTGCCTACGGCGTCTCCAAAATTGCGCTGGAAGGCTTTGCCGCGATCCTGGCCGCCGAACTGGAAGCCGGCCAGAAGATTCGGGTCAATACCTTGTGCCCCGGCCCGATCGATTCGCCGTTGCGAAAACGCGCCTATCCGGCGGAAGACAAGGCCGCTATTCCGCCGATGTCCAGTTTGGAACCGCTTTACCTTTATTTATTCGGCGACGCCAGTATCGGCGTTACCGGTCAAATTATTGACGCGCAGACTTTCAAACCTTAAGTATCGCTATGGCAGACAGAGAAGTTGTTTTTCTAACCCGGGATGTCAATATCGTCACAATCCCGGACGGCAATCACGGTACCTTGCAAAAGGGCCAGGAAGTGACGATTCACCAATCTCTCGGCAGCAATTACACGGTGGTGACCGACTACGGCCACATGGTCCGGATTGCCGGCAGCGATGCCGATGCGCTGGGTAAGGAATCTCAGCATCTGCAAACCCTGGTATCGGAAACCGACCGCCAGGCGGTGGAGCAGAATTGCTGGGAAGTGATGAAAACCGTCTACGACCCGGAAATTCCGGTCAATATCGTCGATTTGGGCCTGGTTTACGGTTGCGACGTCACCGGCAATGCCGAGGGCGGTAACGATGTGCATATCCGGATGACGCTGACCGCGCCCGGCTGCGGCATGGGGCCGGTAATTCAGAGTGACGTGGAAAAGTCGATCCGCGCTTTACCGGGCGTCAGTTCGGTGCAAGTGGAAGTGGTTTTGGACCCGCCCTGGTCGCGCGAGATGATGTCGGAAGTGGCGCAGGTACAATTGGGCCTGTTTTAAACTGCCGTTCTTCGTGGCGGCGGAAAATTGCCGCTTCAGGTTGGTGTGGTGGGTTGTTTTTAGTTTAAGTATTTGTTTTTTATTTATTAAATAAAATTGGCACGGAGTTGGCTTTTCCTTCTTGAGCATTGATTCCAGACTCGAGGAAGCGTCATGAAAGAAAAAGCCGCCGAATTAGCCATAGTCAGCAACAAAACCTTCGCTGCGTCGACCGCCGTAAATCTGCATCACTACGATATCAGTAGCGCGTTGCAGACCACTTTGGAGTTCGACGAGCTGATCGCGATCTTCTGCAACAAAATCCAAAACACCATACCGCATAACGGCGTCGAATATACCAATACCGATTTCGACCTGGAATACAAACGCGGCGTGCTGGCTCGCCATTCCTGTTCTTACGCTTTGAAAGTCGAGGAACAGCAGTTGGGCGAGTTGAAGTTGACCCGGAGCCAACGTTTCAGCAAGGATGAGCTGAAAATGCTGGAAAGTCTGCTGTGCTGTCTGATTTATCCGTTGCGCAATGCCACGCTGTTTCAGCAAGCGCTGAAAATGGCGTTCACCGACCCGTTGACCAAAGCCAACAACCGCACCGCGTTTAACGACAGCCTGATGCGCGAAATCAAACGGGCGCATCGTAGTGGCAGCCATTTATCGATGATCTTCGTCGATGTCGACCATTTCAAATCGATTAACGACCAATACGGTCACGAATGCGGCGATTTGGCCTTGGCCTCGGTGGCCGGTTGGTTGAAAGACAGCGTGCGCGGCAGCGACGCAGTCTATCGCTACGGCGGCGAGGAGTTTGTGATTCTACTCAGCGATACCGACATCGACGGCGCCCTGATAATAGGTGAACGGATTCGGGCCGATATCGAGTCGCATACGCTGGCTTACGGCATGGATGTGTTGAATTTGACCGCCAGCCTGGGGGTTGCCACATTGCAAGGTGACGATACCGTCGATAGCTTGTTGAAACGGGCCGATGCGGCGATGTATCAAGCTAAAAAACTTGGCCGCAACCGGGTCGAAGCCGGTTTCTAGCCGGAGGTTGCCGATGCGGCAAATATTGGCCGCATCGGTTGTCGCCGCTTAGTGAGCGTGAGAGGGTTCTTTTTCGGTGATCTCGTTACGGCGCAATACGTAACGTTCGGCTAGCTTGCCGGTGTAGAGGTTACCGGCGCTGTCCAACTGCGTCAGAATGTTGTTGCCGATCAAATACCGGTTACCGATCGCGCCTTCTTTCTTCGGCATCAGGGTCACCGTATCTTTTTTTTCGTCCCAAGTAAATTTGCCTTTCTCGACAAACTCGCGCTCCGATCTGCCGGAGAACGTGGTCATCAAAATATAACTGCCGTTTTTGTTCAAGCCCAATTGGGTTTTGACGCCGGCGCAATCGGCGCAGGGCAGAAACCCGTTATAGACGCCCAGCCAGTGATGTTCTTTAGCGGTATGGTGGGCGTGGGCCGGATCGTGGCCGTCGGCTTCCGGTTCCGCCCACGCCGGCTGTTGTACCGCGAAGGTTGCGGCCAACAAAAATAGACTCAGTTGCGGTTTGAATTTTTGCATGTGGATTCCTCGATACAATGGCAGGTCTTGTTGCTATTGGTGACCATGGTTCCGGCGGACCGGAGCGGCCGCACTTAATTTTCGAACACGTCCGCACCTTTGGGCGGCTTGAAATTAAACAAACTGTCGTCCAGCTTTTGGTTGAGCTGAATGTTGGAAAAATAGATCCGGGTCAGTTGGCCGAAATTATCGCTCAGTTCCATGCCGCCGAGCTGGTTGCCGTTCATGCCGATCAGGATGTATTTGAAGCCGCTTTCCTCGTTTTTCGGCGATAGCTTGACCCAGTTCATGCCTTCGTCCTGGCCCTGTTCCTGCAGGACGAATTTTTCCTCGATATCGACCTGGCCGGTCAACAGCAGTGCCGGCGTGGAGCCGAGCGAGTCGTCCAGTTGCTTGACGGTGACCTGTTCCAGGTCGGCATCGTAAAACCAGACTTTGCCGCTGTTGGACACGATTTCCTGCTCGAACGGTTTTTGGTAGTTCCAGCGGAATTTACCCGGCCGGCTCAAATAAAATTTGCCGCTGCTGGATTGGGCCGGTCGGCCGCTTTTATCGAAGCTGACCTGCTTGAAATCGGCCGCCAGCGACGCGCTGGCCGCCAGAAAACTTTTCAGACGGTTGATCGGCGCCTCGTCGGCATAACCGTTGGTGACGGCTGCGATCGATAAAACCAGAGCGGAGCTTAAGTGACGTAGCATATTAAAAAGGGTTCAGGTTATTGAGCCAGCTTTCGCCGGATTCAGCATTGGCGCCGCATTCGGCGAACTGGGTCGGCGCCGAGCCCTCGACGAACGGCAGCAGTTTGGCGCCGGGGCAGCTCTCGCTGCTGAGCAGGCCGCTCTCGGGATCGATCCAAGTCATTTGGACATTATCCGGCGGTACCAGACTGACCGGCTTTTTCGAAACCTGCCGCATGGTTTCCGCCCAGATCTGTAGCGCGCCGCTACCGCCGGTCAGGCCGGACGGCTTGTTGTCGTCGCGGCCGATCCAGACCACCGATAGAAAGTCGCCGCTGAAACCGGCGAACCAGCTATCGCGCAATTGGTTGGTGGTGCCGGTTTTACCGACCAGCGCCATTTCCTTCGGCAGGTAATTATACGCAGAGTGGCCGGTGCCGGCGTACATCACTTCCTGCAGAATGGTGTTGGTGATGAAGGTGGCTGCCGGGTCCACCGCCTGCCGCACCGTCAACGGGTAACTTTGCAGGGCTTTGCCGTCCGCCGCGTTCACGGCCCGGATCGAGCGTAACGGCGTGGCGAAGCCGTCGCCGGCCAGGGTCTGGTAAAGTTGGGTTACTTCCAGTGGCGTCAGCGGTTGCGCGCCCAATAGAAACGACGGGTACAAATCCACCGGCCGGCTGACACCCATGTTTTTCAAGGTGTTGGCGATTTTGGCCAAGCCAATGTCCATACCGATCCGCACCGTGGCCATGTTGTAGGAATGGGTCAGGGCAGTGTGCAGCGGGACGATGCCGTGCTCGCGGTTGTCGTAATTGTCCGGTGACCAGGACTTGCCGCGCTCGGCTTCGATGCTGATCTGGGTGTCGCTGACCGGTGTGGCGATGGTGTAACGCTCCGGATATTCCAGCGCCGTCAGATAGACCACGGGTTTGATCAGCGAGCCGATCGGCCTGACCGCGTCCAGCGCACGATTGAAGCCGGTGGATTCGCTATTGCGGCCGCCGCTCAGCGCGACGATCTCGCCGCTGTCGCGACGGGTGACGATGGCAGCGCTCTCCAGGTCGTTGCTTTTCGGACTCTTCTCCAATTGCTTGAGCTTGCTGGCCATCGAGCGTTCCAGAATGTCCTGGATCCGGGTGTCCAGCGTCGTGACGATACGCAAGCCTTCGGAGGTCAGATCTTCCTCCTTGTATTCCTGCTTCAACTGGCGTTTGACCAGATCGATAAAATCCGGATAACGGTTGGCGGACCGGTGGATTACCGCAGCGACGCCGAGCGGTTGTTTCTTGGCTTCCACGGCCTGTTGCTCGGTAATGTAGCCTTCGTTCAGCATCGAATCCAAGACCAAATTACGCCGCTCCAGAGTATGTTCCGGCTTGCGCCGCGGATCGTATTCCGACGGGCCGCGCACCAAGGCGACCAGCGTCGCCACTTGGTGCAGCGACAATGTTTTCAGCGACTGGCCGAAGTAGAATTCGCTGGCCAGACCAAAGCCGTGGACGGCGCTGGCGCCGTCCTGGCCCAGGAAGATTTCGTTCAGATAGGCTTCCAGAATCTCGTCCTTGCTGTAGCGGTATTCCAGAATGAACGACATCAACGCTTCCTTGAGTTTGCGGCGCAAGGTGCGTTTCGGCGTCAGGAAGAAGTTTTTCACCAACTGCTGGGTGATGGTACTGCCGCCCTGGACCATGCCGCCGGCCTTCAGATTGGACCACATGGCACGGGCGATACTTTTCGGCGACAGGCCGAAATGGCTGTAAAAATCGCGGTCTTCGGTCGACAGCAGGCCTTGCACCAGGGTTGGCGGCGCTTCGTCCAGTTTGATCAGAATCCGGTCTTCCTTACGGGTTGGGTAAAAGCTGCCGATTTGTACCGGGTCCATCCGCACGATCGCCAGGTTTTCGCCGTTGCCGGCGTCGGTCAAACCGCTGATTGCCGCGCCGGAGAAGGCGACGCTGATTTTGCGGCTCTCCTGCACCGTGTCGCCGAAATTGAAGGCGCGGGTGCGGACGTTAACGACGCTGCCCTTGGTGTTGTATGAGCCTTCGCCGAACAATTGCGGATCCTGCCGGTAATGCAATTCCAGTAATAAGTCCTCGAAGTTCTTGGCGGAAATTTCGTAACCCGCATACAGCTCGACCGGACTGGCATAGACCCGGGCCGGAATCGACCAGCGCTTGCCTTCGAATTGCTGGCGCACGGTGAAATCCAGATAGCCGACGTAAACCGCCAACACGAAACCGCCGATCAGAGCCAGCGGAACCAGTAAGCGTAACAACCAGGATGCCTGGGATTTGGTTTTTCTGCGTCGAACGGCTGATCTGCGGGGTCTGGGTGTTCTGGCCATCAGGTCGGTTTGCGGTTTGCGCTACGGCGATTGGCAGCGCGGATAAAGGGTGAGGCGGTCGCGGCGTTTTGTGCTGCGATGCGGTTGGCCTGATATTATCTAACAAAATCGAGGTGGCTGCGACTTCGGCTGGCAGCTGTTGGTAGGGGAGAAACGGTTATGTTCGCTGCAGCACTAAAGTTTCAAACGCAATCGTCCAGGCGGAGCTTGTGGTTCCGGCTTTGGCTATTGGCCTTGGTTTGGGTCAATTCGGCGTATTCGGCGCCGATTGCCCAAGCCGATATCGAAGCTTTCGTGCGCGACGGTTGCCCGCATTGTGAACGCGCCGAAGTTTTTTTGGCCGAGTTGCAACGGGAACGACCGCAGTTGAACATCGTGATCCGCAATGTCAGCCGCGAGCCCGACGCCTGGCAGCGCTTGCAAAACCTGGCCGCAGCCCAGAGTCCGCCAGCGCCGCTTAGGCTGCCGACCTTCCGGGTCGGCGGGAAGCTGGTTATAGGCTATTCGGCCGAAACCGGCGACCTGTTGTTGCGTGAGGCGTTAGCCGAGACAGGTCCGCCGGCCGCCGTCGAGGAGGCAAGCGGTAGTTGCGAGGTGGAAACCGTGCAAACCTGCGAAGCCGGCAATGCCGCCAATCCGCCGGCGCAGCCTGAGCCGTTCGAACTGGCCGTGCTGGGGAAACGGGTGGCGCTGGACCGGGTAGGGCTGCCGGCGTTTACCGTGGCGATGGGACTGTTGGATGGATTCAATCCGTGTTCGATGTGGGTGTTGCTGTTGATGATATCGATGCTGGCGCCGATGCGGAACCGGCCGCGAATGCTGGCGGTCGCCGGGGCCTTCGTTTTGGTTGAAGGCGTGGCTTACTTCGTGTTTATGGCGGCATGGTTGAACCTGTTTTTATGGATAGGTTTGTCGCGCGTCTCTGAAATTGCGATCGCAGCCATTGCTGTTGCCGCCGGTGCGCTGAATCTGAAGGATTTCTGGGCCCTGGGTGTCGGTCCGTCGTTATCGATCCCGCAAGCGGCCAAGCCTGACATTTATGCGCGGATCCGGCGGATTTTGCAGGCGGAAAACCTGTGGGGCGCGTTGGTCGGTGCAGTGCTGCTGGCGGTGTTGGTGCAAATCGTCGAATTATTCTGCACCTCCGGCTTTCCGGCTTTGTATACGCGAATATTGACCTTGCGCCAGTTACAAGGCTGGGACTATTACGGCTATTTGCTGCTTTATAATCTGGCGTATATGCTAGACGATATTGTGGTGTTGGCGCTGGGCATCGTAACATTGAGCCAACAGCGCTTGCAGCGCAACCACGGCCGTTGGTTGAAATTGGTCAGCGGCGCAGTGATGGTTGGCTTGGGCATGTATTTGTTTGCCCGCGGCGGCTAAGCATAGCGGGCTCGTGGCCGGCTTGGACCGGCTTAAATTCTAAGCAGAATTCAGGAGAATTCGTGATTGACAATAAGCGCAGGCATCCGCGTTTAAAACACCGCGCCAAAATCAAATTGATCGTTCCCGAGTCGTTGGAGAATATCGTCGAAATGCGGGATTTTTCGGAAACCGGCTTGTTTTTGCAGTGCGATAAAGCGCTGATTCCGCCAATCGGTACCGTACTGGAAGTCCAAACCACGGAATTTGACGACGCTCCGGTGCAGTTGGTCAGGGTGGTTCGTATCGATCCGGATTCCGGTTTTGCCGTCGAGTTTTGCAGCAGAGATTGATACCGTTCGCGCTTGCTCGATGGTCCCGGCCGTTCCGGCTAGCGTCCTCAGGCAGTTAGCAATCAGGCGCTTAAATCGATTGTAGCCCCGCCGTTTGCAGAGCCTTGCAGGCTCAGCAACTCAGCCCGGGCTTTGTTCGCCATCGCCGTGGCTCTGGCGGCTACGCTCTGGTCCTGGGCCGACGGATTCGCAGGCGCCAGTGCCGCCCGGCGGATGGTATCGGCCTTCAGCAGCGTCGCCTGCGGGTCACCGGCCACTGCCGATACGTCGATGCTGACGTCGCCGCCGCTGGCGTAGCGTTGGCCATCCGGCCCCGTCACATAATCGTAATTGGCGCCGCTGACGGCGAGGTTGCCGGCTGCGCTCAGATGCGCCTGTTCGTGGGCGCGGACTTCGCGGTCGCGGGCTTTTAACTTTTCAACCAGCTGGCGTTGTTCTTGGCTCAATTCGCCGCTTGTCTCGGCGTTGGCGGAGGGTTGGGGTTTGTTCGACGCGGCAGCGGCCGGAGATCGGCTTTGCGGGGCGTAGACATGGTATGTATTCGACGCGGCGGTTACCTGCATGCTCGTCACCGAAAAGCTTAAACTGGTTCGCAAATATACGCTTTCTCCGCTAAAACTCAAGCGCCAGTCAAACGGCTTAACGCCCAACGGACGTGCTCTGCGACCAGATCGGAGGCATCGTGCAGACGTCGGTTCAATGCGGCCAGAACCTCAGGCGCCGGCCGGCCGTTACCCAGTGCGGTGGCGATGTTGCGCAGCCAGCGTTGATGGCCGATACGGCGGATCGCCGAGCCTTCGGTTTTTTGCAAAAATTCCGCTTCGTCCCAGGCAAATAACTCCAGTAACGTCGCACTGTCCAAACGCTGGCGCGGCCGAAAGTCGGCTTCTGCACTGAGTTTGGCAAACCGGTTCCAGGGGCAGACCAGCTGACAGTCGTCGCAACCGTAAATCCGGTTGCCGATCAGTGGACGCAAATCTTCCGGTATTGGTCCATGCAGTTCGATCGTCAGATAGGATACGCAGCGGCGGGCATCGACCTGGTAGGGGGCGACGATGGCCTGAGTCGGGCAGATATCGAGGCAGGCCCGGCAGTCGCCGCAGTGGTTGCTGGCCGTCTGGTCGGCCGGCAGTTCCAAATCGGTATAGATTTCGCCCAGGAAAAACCAGGAGCCGGCGCGGCGGTTGATCAGATTGCTATGTTTGCCGATCCAGCCCAAGCCCGACTTTTCGGCGATGGCCTTTTCCAGAACCGGAGCGCTGTCGACGAACGCACGGTAGCCGAACGGGCCGATGGCTGTCGCGATTTGATCGGCCAGTTTCTGCAGGCGGTTGCGTAAAATTTTGTGGTAATCGCGGCCCAGAGCGTAACGCGAGACGAAGGCGGCGGCCGGATCGGCCAATAGGCTGTGGCTTCGGGCCGAGGGTTCCGGCAGATAGTCCATTCGGGCTGAAATAATGCTGCGCGTGCCTTCCTGCAATAGCGCCGGCCGGCTGCGTTTCAGCCCGTGCGCCGCCATGTACTGCATTTCGCCGTGAAAATCTTGCTCCAGCCAGTGTTGCAGGTGATTTTCGGCTTGGTGAAGGTCGGTGTCGCTGATGCCGATTTGCTGAAAACCCAGTTCCATACCCCATTGCTTTATCAGGCAAACTAACTGTTCGGTATTGACGGGAGCGGGTGCTGGCATAGTTTATTCAACAAAGGTTGGAACAGTGCCGACCGCAGATTGTAACGGCAGTCCCGGCATTTTTTCGGGACAGCATTGTGGCATAAGTTTAGCGATTTCCGCCGGTCATCGCCGGTTTGGCGATAGAATGACAACCAAATTTTCAACGGTTTCATTTCGCGGAACTCGCTTGCGCTCCGGACAAAACATGCAGATTTCGACTGAAGCTCTTTATTCAACAGCGCAAATTCGTAGCGCCGAAAGCCGGGCTATCGAAGGCCTCGGCATTCCGGGACGGCAGTTGATGCAGCGGGCCGGCAGCGCTTTATTCCGGCAGATTCGGCAGCGTTGGCCCGACTGTGGGCAACTGACCGTGTTTTGCGGCGGCGGCAACAACGGCGGCGACGGTTACGAAGTGGCGCGTCTGGCTCATCAGGCCGGCTACCGGGTCGCGGTATACAGTCTGGCCGATCCGGACAAGTTACCCGCCGACGCTAGCGGCGCTTACCGGGATTTTTTGCAGGCCGGCGGTTGCGTTTCCGATTTTGAGCCCGGCCTTTCCGAGATAGAGGGTGTCGTCGTCGATGCCTTGTTCGGTATCGGTTTGAGCCGCGACGTAGCGGCAGCCTATTTGCCGGCGATAGCCGCCATCAATGCCGCCGGCGGTCCGGTGCTGGCGGTCGACGTACCGTCCGGTTTGCAGGCCGATACCGGGTGCATCCTGGGGGCGGCGGTGGTTGCCGATATGACTGTGACCTTTATCGGCCCTAAACAAGGTTTGTATACCGGTGCGGCGGCCGATTGCCGCGGTGAAGTGGTTTGTGCCGATTTGGAAATCGGCACATTGCTGGTCGGCGTCGAGCCGGCTTCGCTGTTGCTGAAAAATATCGGTATGCCCAAGCGTCAACGTAGTGCGCACAAAGGCCAGTTCGGCCACGTGTTGTTGATCGGCGGTAACCACGGCTATTCCGGAGCGATCCGCCTTGCCGCCGAAGGGGCGCTGCGAGCCGGTGCCGGCTTGGTCAGCGTCGCCACCCGGGCCGCGCATAGCGCCTGGGTCAATATTGCCCGGCCGGAGTTGATGTGCCGGGCGGCGGAACAGGTCGGCGATTTGGAGCAAATGCTGGACAAGGCCGATGTCGTGGTGGTCGGTCCGGGCTTGGGTCGCGATGCCTGGGCCCAGGCCATGTTCGATGGCGCCGTGGCGGCCGGTAAACCCTGCGTGGTCGACGCCGACGGCTTGAATCTATTGGCGCTTGGAAATTCCAGACGCGATAACTGGGTGCTGACGCCGCATCCCGGCGAAGCGGCGCGGCTATTGAACTGCGATACCCGGCAGGTCGGCTCGGATCGGTTTGCGGCGGTTTCCGCGCTGCAGCAACGTTATGGCGGCGTCGCGTTGTTAAAAGGCGCCGGGACTTTAATCGGCGATGGCTCTAAGCACTATGTCGTCGCTGCCGGGAATCCGGGCATGGCTAGCGGCGGTATGGGCGATGTCTTGGCCGGCTTGATTGGCGGCTTGATCGCCCAAGGTTTTTCGTTAGATAAAGCCGCGCTGGCCGGCGCCCAGGTTCATGCCGCCGCGGCCGATAGTCTCGCCGCCGAATTCGGCGAACGCGGCTTGCTGGCCGGCGATTTGCCGCCACGTATCAGGGAATTATTGAATAGATGAACATCGATTTGGAAAGCAGCGAAGACACCGAAGCCTTGGGCGCCGCGCTCTGGCAGGCCTTGCCTGAAAAATGCCTGGTGTATTTGCGCGGCGAATTGGGAGCTGGCAAAACCACCTTGATGCGGGGCTTGCTGCGGGCGGCAGGCCATCGCGGGGCGGTGAAAAGTCCGACTTATACCTTGGTCGAGGAATACGAAATCGACGGCCGGCGGTTGTTCCATTTTGATCTATATCGGCTCAAAGATCCGGAAGAGTTGGAGTGGATGGGTATCGACGATTATTTACAGCAAGATGCATTGTGCTGCATCGAGTGGCCGGAAATGGGGCAGGGGGTATTGCCGCCGGCGGATATCGAGATCGGTTTGCAGTACGCGCGACAGCAACGTGTCGCGCAAATCAATGTGTTAGCGCAAAATCGCGCCGGAACAATTAAACTAAACTGGAAAAACAAAGACCTACTGCTATAATCTAAACAATCTTGTCATTAGCGGTCGCGTCGGTTATGCAGCGAATTTATCGAATTTTCTGGATTTGGGGCTTGTTGTTGCCTGCCGTTTCGGCAGCGGCGACCCAGGCCGAGTTAGGCGCGGTCAGCTACACCTCGGCGGATCGTGTGGTGTTCAGCTTGTCCGGCCCGGCGCGACATCACGCTTTCGTGTTGAAAAGCCCGAGCCGCTTGGTAGTCGATTTTACCGGCGCAAAACTGGCGCAAGCCGTCAATCAGCCGCCGGCCGACCATCCGTTATTTGCCGGTGCCCGCAGTGCGATGCGCGGTAGCGGCGATTTACGGGTAGTGGTTGAGTTGAAAGCGGATGCCGATGCCAAAGTCGCGATGCAAGGCAATGCCTTGCAGGTCGATCTGGCAGCCAAGCCGCTGTCGACCGTGGGCGAACCAGTGGCTTTAGTCCGCGAGAAAACCGCCACTGCCGCGATGCCGCCGCTACCGGCGCCGGAAAAATCGCCGAAAAGATCCGATACGGCAATCAAACCGGTGGCGATGAAGACGGCCAATAAAGCCAAAGGCCGCAACATCGTCGTGGCAATCGATGCCGGTCATGGCGGTAAAGACGTGGGCGCCCAGGGGCCGAACGGCACCCAGGAAAAAGACGTGGTGTTCGCGATCGCCAGGAATCTGGAAAATCTGGTCAATGCCCAGCCGGGTATGAAAGCGGTGATGATCCGAAACGGCGATTATTTCGTCAAATTGGACGAACGCCGCCGGATCGCCCGCGCCGCCAAAGCCGATTTGTTCGTCTCGATCCACGCCGACGCCTTCAGCGATAGCCAGGCCCACGGCGCTTCGGTTTATACCTTGGCCACCAAAGGCGCTTCCAGTGCCGGTGCCGGTTGGTTGGCTGCCAGCGAAAACGCGGTCGACGGCGCGGCGGGAGCCGGCGACGACCGCAATGAAACGCTCGCCTCGGTCTTGATGGATTTATCCAGCAAGGCCGCGAAAGAGGCCAGCCAGAACGTCGGCAATAAAGTCTTGAGAAGCGTGAAAGGCGTGGGCCATTTGCACCGGAGCGCGGTGCAAAAAGCCGGCTTTGTCGTGTTGAAATCTCAGGAAATTCCGTCGATTCTGGTCGAAACCGCGTTTATCTCGAATCCGGAAGAAGAGCGGCGCCTGACCAGCAAAGCGTACCAATACAAAATGGCGGCGGCGGTGTTCAACGGCATCGTCGGCCATTTCAAACAATATGCGCCGGCGGATACGCTGATGGCGCAATTGAACCGTTCCGCCAAGGCACCGCGGATGGTGGCGCTCAATTCCGTACCGGACGAACGGCCGCTACCGGCTCCGGTGGCCAAGTCAAGAGTCGAGGCCAAAGCCTTGCTGGCTGACAACGACGCGGCGCCGGCCGAAGCCATTTCGGTGGTTGCCAGTGGCGCCGGCCAAACTCAGCACGTGATTAATCGCGGCGAGACCTTGTCCGGCATCGCTCAACACTACGGCGTGTCGATGCGGGCGTTGCGTCTGGCCAATTCGATGAACGACGGTAACGTCCGCGTCGGTCAGGTGCTGCAAATCCCGCGCGATAGCTGAGGCATCCGTTGCCGATTGTCTGATCCGTTACGGGGCGAATCATTTCGCCCCGTTTCGTTTTGATCCGCTAAAATACGCGCTTTTTTTCGGGCGCCTCGATGCGGATTCACGCTTTACCCACGCAATTAGTCAATCAAATCGCCGCCGGCGAGGTGGTTGAGCGGCCGGCGTCCGTGGTCAAGGAATTGGTCGAAAATTGCTTCGACGCCGGCGCCACCCAGATTCAAATCGATGTCGAGCAGGGCGGGATTCGCCAGATCAAAATTCGCGACAACGGTTGCGGTATCGTCAAGGACGATCTGGCGTTGGCGCTGTCGCGGCATGCCACCAGCAAGATCGCTTCGCTGGAGGACTTGGAACACGTCGCCAGTATGGGCTTTCGCGGCGAAGCCTTGCCCAGCATCAGTTCGGTGGCGCGGCTGACCCTGATTTCCCGCACTGCCGACGCCGACTGCGCCTGGCAAGTCAGCGCCGACGGCAGCGAGCGTAATTTCGATCCGCAACCCGACCCGCATCCGCCCGGCACCACCGTCGATGTCCGCGACCTGTTTTACAACACCCCTGCCCGGCGCAAGTTTTTAAAAGCCGAGAAAACCGAATTTGGCCATATCGAGAGCCTGATCCAGAAACTGGCCCTGGCCCGGTTCGATGTCGGTTTTGTTCTGAACCACAATCAGCGCGAAGTGCTGAACCTGAAATCGGCTGACAGCCAAGCCGCCCAGGAGAAACGTATCGCGGCGATTTGCGGCGCGGCCTTTGTCGACAATTGCGTCAAGATCGAGTACGCCGCGTCCGGCCTGCGTCTGCACGGTTGGGTGGGCTTGCCGACCTTTTCCCGCAGCCAGCAGGACATGCAGTTTTTCTACGTCAACGGCCGCTTGATCAAGGACCGGCTGGTCGCCCATGCCGTCAAGCAGGCTTATCAGGACGTGCTCTACCATGGCCGCCATCCGGTGTTTGTCTTGTATCTGGAATTGGACCCGGCGCTGGTCGATGTCAATGCCCATCCGACCAAACTGGAAGTACGGTTTCGGGAAGGGCGGATGGTACACGACTTCCTGTTTCAGGCGTTGCATCGCAGTCTGGCCGAGCAACGGCCGGGTTCTCAGCCGTTGCCGCAACGGATCGAAACCGTTGCCGAATTCTCGGAAACCGTGCCGGCGTCAGCGCCGCAGCGGCCAACTTTGAATCAGCAAACGGCGTTACCGATGACGTTTCCGGCGCAAACCGCCGGCAATGCAAGCACTGCTGCGCCGCCGGCGTTTGGCGCTTACCGGTCGCAGCCGGAACGAACTGGCGCGGCCGACGTTGCCGAGCAAATCCAGGCCTACGCCAAACTTTATCCAAAAAACGAGCCAGTGCCGACGCCGCAGGCGGCAACGGATTCGGTCATGCCACCATTGGGTTTTGCCTTGGCCCACATTCACAACATTTACATACTGGCCGAAACCGCCAACGGCATCATTTTGGTCGATGCTCATGCGGCGCACGAGCGGGTGACTTACGAGCGCTTGAAACAGCATTACCTCAACCGGGCCATCGTTTCGCAGCCTCTATTGTTGCCGATCAAATTGCAAGTGACGGCCGCCGAGGCCGATCTGGCCGAGCAAGAGCATGCGTTTTTCCTGACTCTGGGTTTTGAAATCAATCGTTCCGGCCCGGAAACGGTGGTATTGCGGGCAACGCCGGCCTTGCTGGCGAAAACCGACGTCGACCAACTGGTGCGCGATATGTTGGCCGACCTGGCAACCCATGGTGTCAGCCATAAAGCCGAAGAAAGTATCAACCAAGTCCTGGCGACGATGGCCTGCCACGGTTCAGTGCGGGCCAAGCGCAAGCTCAGCATCGAAGAGATGAACGCCTTGTTGCGCGATATGGAACAAACCGAGCGCATCGGCCAATGCAACCACGGTCGACCGACCTGGGTGGCGTTGAGCCACCAAGATTTGGACAGGTTTTTCATGCGCGGCCAATAAATGAGCGAATTGCAAAAACCGGCCGCCATCTTGCTGATGGGGCCGACCGCTTCCGGCAAGACCGCGTTGGGCGTGGCCTTGGCCCAGGCCCTCGATACCGAAATCATCAGCGTCGATTCGGCGCTGGTCTACCGCGGGATGGACATCGGCACCGCCAAGCCGACCCAGGCCGAGCGCGGCGGCGTGCCGCATCATCTGATCGATATCCTTGATCCCAGCGAAGCCTTTTCCACCGGCCAATTCCGCAATCAGGCTTTGGAGCTGATGGCCGACATCACCGCGCGCGGCAAACTGCCGTTACTGGTCGGCGGCACAATGCTGTATTTCAGCGCCTTGACCCAGGGTTTGGCGCAGTTGCCGGAAGCCGATCCGGAAATTCGCCAGCGGCTGGACGCGGAGCTGGAATCGCTGGGAAAGGAAGTGCTGCATGCCCGCTTGGCGCAAGTCGACCCGCAAGCGGCGGCGCGCATTCACGTCAACGATCCGCAGCGCGTGCAACGCGCGCTGGAAGTCTACGAAATCAGCGGCCGGCCGTTATCCAGTTTTTTCGGTGCCGAGCAACAAGATGAGCATCCTTACCGCTTTATCAAACTGATCGTCGCGCCGGAGCAACGCAAAACCTTGCACGATAAGATCGCCGAGCGTTTCGATTCAATGCTGGAGCTGGGCTTTCTCGAAGAAGTCCGGGCATTATGGCAACGCGGCGATCTGGACGAAAGCATGCCGTCGATCCGCTGTGTCGGTTATCGCCAAGCCTGGTCTTATTTGAACGGCGAATACGATCTGGCGACAATGCGCGACAAAGCCATCATTGCTACCCGGCAACTGGCCAAACGTCAATTTACTTGGCTACGCAAGGAGCAGGATGCCTGCCATTTGATCAGCGGCTCGACCGATCTGCTGCAACAAGCGTTACATCACTGCCGCGAACGTGGATAAAGCTAACCAACGCCAAATCGCTTACGCCGCCCGCAATGCCCAGCCTGATAAGGAAACGCTGAGCATTGAAATCTGCAACCGGGTTATCGCGCAGTCCTGGTATCAGGCCGCCGATACCGTGATGTGGTATCTGCATTGCCGCTCGGAAGTGCGGACTTTGCCGACCGTCGCTGCCGAACTGGCCGGCGGCAAGCGTATCGTCGTGCCGTATTGCACGGTCGATGCCGCTGGGCACAGGCAACTGGGACTGTGGCATTTGCAAGCGCTCGACGAGTTGCGGCCGGGTATGTGGAATATTCTCGAACCGCCGCGCGAGCGCTGGCAGGAGCCGGCAAAGCGGGTTCGCGCCGAGGAACTGGATGCCGTCATCGTGCCCGGTGTGGCTTTCGATCGGCAGGGCGGACGGCTGGGTAACGGTGCCGGTTACTACGACCGGTTATTGGCATGCGTGCGGCCCCACGCGGTGTTGGCGGCAATCTGCTACGAAGCGCAGCTGTTACCGGCGGTTGCGATGGACCGGCACGATGTTTTCATGGACTTTGTTGTCACCGAGCAGGCGGTTTATTCGGGCCGGGGCCGAGCCGGATGTTGAATGCTGCCGAACTGAAACGGCACATCTCCAGCTCTCCGGCCTTTGTGTTGGATGAAGCGCAGGTGCTGGCCAATTTACAACCGTTATCGGCATTGCGCGCGGCGGGCGGCTGCAAGGTGTCGTATGCGATCAAGGCCTTGCCTTTGGCGCATCTGTTGGGATTGATCAAACCGCAAGTCGACGGCTTCTCGGTCAGCTCCTTGTTCGAAGCCAAGCTGGCACACGAAATTTTGGCTGATCAGGGAAGCATTCATTTGACCACGCCCGGTCTGCGTCAGGACGAATTCGCTGAAATGGCTGAGCTGTGCAGCCATATCTGTTTCAATTCCTTGTCGCAGCACCAGCGATTCTCCGGTCTGATCGCTCATTATTCGCCGGGCTTGCGGGTCAATCCCAAATTGCCGTTTGCGGCGGATCGGCGGTTCGACCCTTGCCGGCCGCATTCCAAGCTCGGGGTTGATATCGAGTTGTTGCGGGATGGCGTGCCGGGCGGCGTCGCGGGTTTGCAGTTCCATACCGTGTTTTCTTGTCGCGATTTGGCACCGCTGCAAACAACCGTGCAAGCCTTGCGGCCCATTCTGGAACGCAATCGACAACTGCGCTGGTTGAATCTGGGCGGCGGTTATCTGTACCACGATATCGCCGATCTTGAGTCGCTGGCCGAGCTGATCGCCGGGCTGCGTTCGGAGTTTGCCATTGAGGTGTATTTGGAGCCGGGTAAGGCCATCGTCGGTAACGCCGGTTATTTGGTGGCGACGGTGCTGGACCGTTTTGTCAGCGACGGCAAGCAGGTGTTGATGCTGGATACTTCGATCAACCACCATCCGGAGGTGTTCGAGTACCAAATCAGGCCGCGTTTGTTGGACGAAGTTACCGAGGGTGGTCAGTCCGCGATTTTGGCCGGTTCGACTTGTCTGGCCGGCGACGTGTTCGGCGAATACCGTTTCGATCGCGTTCCGGAAGTCGGCGAAAAACTGGTGTTTGCCGATGTCGGTGCTTATACCCTGATCAAGGCCAACCGGTTCAACGGCTACAATTTGCCGGATGTTTATACCTGGAACCGGTGCGGGTTAACATTGCAGAAACGTTACGATTATGCCGATTATCGCCGGCAGTGGTAAGCCGGTTTTGGATCAAGCGTGGCGCTTAGCGTTGGCCGTGCGGCGGGACTGGCGATGGGTCGATATTGGACAATAGCCCTTCCATTTTCTGCACGCTGGCGTCGCAGCCCTCGATACTGGATCGAACTTTGGCTTTGAATCTTAAGCCCATGCTCTCGCCGTCCGCCTCGTGTTCCGCGTATTCGTTCAATAGATGGCAGGCGTCGTGCATGGCCTGTTCGGTATCTTCGAAATTATCGCTATCCGGCAGTAGATCGGAATCGCTCAGCATCATCAACCGGCTGATGATGGCGTTTTGATGGCGGAACACCGACTCGGCATAGTCGGCGAAACTGTCCATCCCGCTGTTGGTCGGCGCACTGGCGCAGCCGGCCAGGCACACCAGCAACGGTATCCAATTCAAACGCGGTAACAACATGAACGGCTCTTTTAGTTTTTGTACGCGGTAAAAATGCAGTATTCGGTCAGTTTTTCCGTGAACAACCGATATTGCGCCAGGCCGACCAAATAGTTGGCGGTTTGGGCCTTGGAACGTAACCCCAACCATTGGCTGATAGTTTGGACCGGTTTCAGGCGTTTGGCTACCTTGTACATATGCTCGACCGAAGCCTGGGTTTGCGCGGTGATGTCGTGGCAAACGATGTCGGCAAAACCTTGTTGTTGCAATAGGCCGGTAAATTCGTCGCGGCTGCACAAATTGGGTACGGCCCAGCCGTTGAGGCAGGTTACGACGGCTTGCCATTGCTCGGGGCTGAACTGGCGTTGCAATACAAAGCCGTCGCAGACCACGATACGGCCGCCCGGTTTCAATACCCGCCAGGCTTCCTTTAAAAAATCGCCCTTGTGCAGAGCGTGGCAGGAGCTTTCCAGCGCCCAGACTACATCGAACGACGCATCGGCGAACGGGGTTGCGCAAAAATCCGCCACTTGAAAATCCACCAACTCCGCCACGCCGTGGCGCTTGGCGTGGGCGCGGGCATAGTCGGCCTGTTTGGCGCTGATGGTGATGCCGGTGACCCGGTTGCCGCGTTGCTTGGCCATCCAGATCGTACTGCCGCCGATGCCGCAGCCGGCGTCCAACACGTGGTCGCCCGGCTGTATCCCGGCTTTGTCGTACAGCATCTGGTTTTTATTGAGCAGGGCCTGGTGCTGGTCGTAAGGCTTGGCGTCGTCCCAATAGCCGTAGTGCAAGGCCAGGTTGTCGCGGTTGCACCAGGCGAACAGATAATCGTGATAGCAGTCGTCGTAATGCTTGGCCGCGTCGGCTTGCAGTTCGTCGGTGGACAGCTCGGCGCCGTGGCGCAGGCTTTGGTCGCGGTAATCCTGGTTCGGTTCTAAGGTATAAATCGTGGCTGACATGAATGGCTGGACGGCGTGGGAACGGGCTAAAAGCAAAATTGCGGTGCGGCCTTAGCCGCAAGATTGGCCATTATAATTCAGATCGCCGATGCGCTTCATGGCCGGCGACTGCGGCGGCAATTGCGGATCGGCAATTTTTAGCTTGCCGAACACCTGCCGAATCGGCAACGCTTTGATTTGGCTGAGTTCCAGGCCGAAACGGATGCGGAACAAACTGTTTTGCTTGCCGGCCGGCAAGGTCGCCAGCAACTCGGCCAGGCGCTGATCGATCAAGCGCCGGGCCAGCAGCAATTCCGGGCTGAGCTTGGCGTCGTTGGGGCTGGTTTCGGGTTTTGATGTTTGGGGAGCAGGCGAGGGCGCAGTGGCGCCTAATGCTTTTTCGCGCATCTCCCGCAGTCGGCTGCTTTGGGCAAAGCCGACCGTCATGCCGCTGCCGCTGGGTTTATGGTTGTTCATGCTTGATGTTTATGGCTGTGGGCCGGATCGTGGATCAGGTTGCGGATCACCACCGAGGCGCACACCCCGCCAAACGCCGCCGGCAAATAGGAAATCGTGCCGTAGGCCGACTTTTTATAATTGCTGCCGTCGGTGAACATCAACGAATCTTTATTCACCACTTCCGGCGAAAACACCACCTTCACGCCGCGGCTGATGCCGTGTTTGCGCAAGCGGACGCGGATGAACTGGGCGAACGGGCAGTTATAGGTCTTGGATATATCCACCACCTTGAGATGGGTCGGGTCCATCTTGCCGCCGGCGCCCATCGAACTGACGATCTTCATCTTGCGGCTTTTGGCGGCGCGGATTAAATGGATCTTGGGCGTCAGGCTGTCGATGGCGTCGACGATGTAATCGTAATGGGTGTTCAACAGTTCGGCGGCGGTGTCCGGGGTGATGAATTCGTGGCGGATGTGCAGTTGCAAATCCGGATTGATCGCCAATAAACGCTCGCCCATGATGTCGGCCTTGGACTGGCCGTGGGTCGTTGCTAAGGCCGGTAACTGGCGGTTGCGGTTGCTGGGGTCGACCACATCGCCGTCGACGATCGTCATCTCGCCAACCCCGGCCCGGCAGATGAATTCGGCGGCAAACGAGCCGACGCCGCCCATGCCCACTACCAAGACATGGGATTGCTGGAGCTTATCCAGCTTTGGTTTGCCGATCAGCAATTCGGTACGGGACAGCCAGCTTAAATCAGTCATGCAAAAACACGCGGGTAAAGTTACGGTGCAGTTCGGCGCTGAGCGCACCGACATCGAGGCCGAGTATTTTAGCCGCAGCCGCGTAGATTTGCGCGATGCTGATGTCATCGGCGGCATCGGTTTCCAGAAACAGCCGATCCAACGGGATGGTCGGCAGGGTTTGACTGGCCCGGCTGTCGGGTTTGAGCAGGGCTTTGCCGAAGGACAAATAGCAGCCGGGTTTGATCAGCTGTTGCGCGAGTGCCGGCTTGCCGCTGAAGCCGTGGATAATCCAGGGCTGGGCCGGTTTAAACGCTTTGCGCAACCCCAATAATTCGGCAAAGGCGCGGACGCAATGAACGATCAGCGGTTTGCCGAGGCGTTCCGAAAGTTCGATTTGCCAGCTAAATATTTTGCTTTGTGTCGTCAGTGGGGCGTCTGTGCAGCGGTCCAGACCGCATTCGCCGATGGCTATGACGTGCGGATCGATACAAAGGGCTTGCAGCTTTTGCCATGACTGTTCAAGCGGTTGACGCGCTATGAACCAGGGATGGATGCCGATGCTGACATAGCGATTTGGCTCCGCTGTTTCCGATTGCAAATATGGGACATCGACCACTGCGCTGATATCCAGGCTCAAAATACGGCAGCCGGTTGCTGGGCGGTCAGCGTGGCAGTGTATGTCAATCAGCGGGTGTGGCATTAACATCGCTTTGTCGCTGCTACAAGTTTGCCGGTTGGCGAGTACGCTCAAATTCGCTCAAGCCGGCTAGTCACTGTTTGGCCTGCCAATTATTTCCAAGTCTTGACGATGTGCCAAAGGCGAGAAGTCTTTAATCGGTGTGCCGGTTACGTCCAAAAATTTTAGATTCGGCAAGTTGGCGAGCGGAGTGAGGTCGCTCACTTTAGTTTCGCTGATATTGAGTTTCACAAGTTTAATAAGGCCGCTAATTGGTGCTAGATCGGAAACCGAAGTACTTTGAATGTCAAGCTCTTCAAGCTCGTGCAACGTGCTCAGTGGGGTTAAATCTTCGATAGGGGTGCTATCCAAATCCAAATTACAGAGTTTTGATAGCGGTTGAAGCGGCGCCAGGTCTTTGACAGATTTGCAGAACATTAGGGCTAAGCTATTTAACTCTGTTAATTGGATTAAAGGGCTTAGATCGGCGACTGATGGGCAGGCCAATCCAAGTTGAGTTATTTGTTTCAGATTGACGAGTGGACTTAAGTCTTCAAGTTGGCTTGAACCGACTGATAGGCTTTGGAGATCGGGTAATGCGGTTACGAAATCAATTGAATCCAGATGTTCTGTTTGAATAATTAGTAGACTCAGTTTTGGGATCGTGGATAAAGGGCTAAAGTCTCTGATCGAAACTTCGTAAAACCATAAGAACTCCAGATTCTCATTCCCGACTAAAGGCGTTAGAGTTTTTACGTTGTTTCCGGATATCTTTAAGCTATGGATCCAAGATTGCTCCTTGAGCCAATCGGTGCCCCACCGAATAATTTGCGCTGCTAAATCCGACTCGTTGTAGACTTCGCCAGCAAATAACAACGCACCGATAATATCTCCTGCCGAGAAATTGCCGTTTTTCGCGCAAGCGGCCTCTAGAGCAGTACACCGATAAACCGAGTCTTTTCTGATGTCTTCGGGTAGCCCAGAGTGTGGATCTAGGATCAATTTTGCTAACAAGCGGGCAGCAGGGAGGAGTTTACTTTGTTCTTCAGCTTTGTCTGATTCGTTAACGCCTAATAGTTCGTTACCCTGATAGAAACAATCGCGGAACAATGTCTTGGTCCAGCGCGGATATTTGTTGGCGCAGATCTCGAACAAAAACACCAGAGTTTCCGTCCATTGGCTTTGGTTCGCAACATTCCGTAAAAAATCGCGATCGATACTCGGATTGATTTCGCTATGGCCATCGGCAGCCCATTCCGGACTAATAATCAGCTCCGACAAATAAAGGGCCGCAAAATATTCCTGAAACGACAAGTGAATAAAGGCGTAGCGGCCTTCGCCGCGCGGTAACAGCAGGCCGCTACGTTCGCCGATCAATTTTAGGTAGGCAGTTGCAAAGGATTGGTCTGCGGCATAGCTGCTATCGGCCATCGCCGCGTTGATCCAGGCCAGTACCTCGTTTTCCTCGGCCAATATCGCTTGGTCCGACGGTTCGTTCTGCTTGCTTTCGTTACGGCGTAGTTGTAACTGGAAGCCGACGTGCGCCAACCAACGCTTTTTTTCCTCTAGCGGGAAATCCAGGCTGGTGTTCAGGCGGCGATGCTCGTCTATCGATTGCAGATAGGCCTTGGCGATTTCCTCGTAAAGCAAGGCTTTGCCATGCGGCAAGTTGGCCAGTACGCGATAGATCAACGCCATCATCGTCAGCAAATTAGGGGTGCGGGCCAAGCGTTGGGTGTAAGGGTTTTCGCGTATGCGTGCAATAAGCTCGCGCGCTTTGCGCTCCGCCTCTAGCGTGCTGGTTTCGCGTAACACATACCAGTTGTAAGCAAACGCTTCGATTTGCGCGTCATTGAACGGAGATAAATACAGCAGTTTTGGGAACCCGTCGGCCTGGAAGCTGCCTTTTTCTCTGATCCGAGCAAGTATGTCGTCGCGAGCGACGAGTTTGCTGTCGAAGGGATCGCTGAAGTGGCTGAGGGTATTGATATCCCTCGATTCGACAATCCGATCGAAGGGCACTTCGTCGTAGCCAACCAGACGCGACGTCAACAACCAGACGCAGTCCGGGTAGCGTTGCATCCCTTCCCAGGCTGCTTGACGGAGGCGATTGCGTAACGATCGGTCGACGATTTCATCAATGCCATCCAATAAAATTAGAGCTTGTCCCGATGCCAAAAGGCTGTCCAATACTTCCGGATGGTCTGACAGGGGCGTAGACACTCCGTGCCGTAACCAAGCGGAAAGCAAATCGGCAAAGCTGTTGACCGAGCTCAAATGCAGTTCGCGCAGAACCAAAGGGATAGGCACCAAGGGCCCCATGCGTTGGCACCAGCGGTCGTCGATTTGGCTGGCAAAGCTCCAGGCCAGCCAGTTAATTAGCGTTGATTTGCCGCTACCTGGGTCGCCAAGTAGCACTAGTCGACGTTCGCGCTCCAAGGCTGCGAGGGCTGATTCGGTTTGTGGCCAATTTTCCAGGTTGGTGTCGGCGCTAATCGGGCTGGTGCAGACTTGCGGCTGCACATAGAGCCGGTCGATGGCGACGTCCGGGTTTTCTTGCAAATGGGGTAAGCCCAGAAAACGGACGTAGCCGTGCCATTTCAATACTTCGCTCAAGTAATTAATCAATACCGAGTTGCGTCTGGGCTCGGGGAAGGCGAACGATGTACTACTCATGATTGGCATTTCAGATAGGGAATAAAGTCGGCGGCAACATGCTGTTCCGCCATGTCGAGCAACAACGGGGCAATCCAGAACAGATTGGCTTCACCCGGATCCGGATAGTTGGGCTGGACATTGTAGGAGGGGGTGGGCGTACTGGCGTCGCGGATCAGGCTTTCGGGAAGTTGCAGCGCTTTTAGAAAAATGGGTTTGGTTTCGTCGGAAAGTTCGCTACGCAGCCAGCGCAATAACAGGTTGTACAGTTTGGGCTCGTATTGCCAGCGGACAAATAAATCGTGGTGAAACTGAAACACATAAGCCACCAGCAAGAGGTTGCGAAAGTCGCGTTTTTGCAGATTTGGGTCAGTGGTTGCCGGGAGTAAGTCCAGGTGGCGCAGTAAAAAATTCGCCAAGCCTTTTAACCGGCGCGGATTGGGCGGCAGGCATTTGATCGGAGTACCGTTTTTGTCGATGAATGCCGTCGCAAACAACTGGTTCAGTTGATTGAGGTCGACAGGCGGATTGTTATGGTTGGCAATTTGACTGCCGATCCAGCCCTGAAGAATTTTTGCCGGATCTTCCGGCAGTGGCAGGCGCCAGACGTTTTGGCAGATTTTTTCCAGATAGGCCGCGGCGCGGATGCGGGTGATGTGGTCTTGGTTTTCTAGGCTCTTTGGCAGGCGTGACGCGATGGCGTCTTCGACAGCGCGTTGATTCATACCCAATATGAATACGCAGTTTTCCAAGTGCAGGTAAATTTTCAAGCCTTCCAAAAGTTTGTAGGCTGCTTCCGGCTCGCAGCGGTCCAGATCGTCGATAAAAACCACGACTCGTCTTGTCGGCGATTGGTTGTTCTTGTTGCTTGATCCGCGCAGAAGAATATTGATCGCTTCTTGCAGAAATTCCAAAGCGGTGTCCGTGTTAAGTTTGTTGGCGAGATGGTCTTTTTCCCATTGCTCGCCGAATGCCTGAACTTTTGCCGCATCGGGCATGACCTCAAATTGGATGAATTTACCGATGTCGGAGAGCATAGCCAGTAAACTTCTGATGGTGACGTCGCCAATCTTCTTCAGCCAGTTTGCGGTTTTGGCTATGCGGCCGAATTCTTCGCGAATGGCGGACAATAAGGCGACTACAGGAGCGGCTTCGTTTTGGTAGCGCCAGGCATCGAACCATACCGTGACTGGATTAAATAATTTGGGTACTTGCGGATCGACGTTCAGCCGTTCTTCAGTGTGGTCTAGTAAATTTCGCAATTGCTTCAGAAAACTAGTCTTGCCTGCACCCCAGTCGCCATGAATGCCCAATACCAGCGGTGTTGGGCAGGTCAGTATCCGATAGGCCAGCTCTTCGACGATGTCTTGGCGATTAAGCGCGTCGTGCAGTGTGGGTTCGTCGTCAAGTAGGCCGATATGGTTGAGTTCGGGCATGATTGTTTTTCCGTCAAAGCGCGATTAGTGGAGCGGTATAACAAACGGGCTAACATTGCTGGGGGATTATACGTCTATCGGATGCTTGGTGAGATTGCGATAGGGTGTGGCCGGTAATCGGGCTGGGTTTAAACGGAGGCATTCAAATCCGAGATGCCACGGTATAATGGCTTTTTTATTCGTTCTGTAGACTGCAATGGCGCAATATATTTTCTCCATGAACCGGGTCGGCAAGGTGGTGCCGCCTAAAAAATACATCCTGAAGGACATCTCGCTGTCGTTTTTTCCGGGCGCGAAGATCGGTGTGTTGGGTCTGAACGGCTCCGGTAAATCGACGCTGCTGCGGATCATGGCCGGCGTTGACAAGGAAATCGAAGGCGAAGCGATTCCGCTGAAGGGCATCAACATCGGCTATTTGCCGCAAGAGCCGCAGCTGGATCCGACCAAAAACGTGCGCGGCATCATCGAAGAATCCGTGCAGCACATCAAGGATGCGCTGGCAAAACTGGATGCGGTTTACGCGGCCTATGCCGATCCTGATGCCGATTTCGATAAATTGGCCGCCGAACAGGCCAAATTGGAAGACATCATCAACGCTTGTGACGGCCATAACCTGGATCGGCAACTGGAAATCGCCGCCGATGCGTTGCGCTTGCCGGATTGGGATGCCGACATCAACAAACTGTCCGGCGGTGAAAAGCGTCGTGTCGCGTTGTGCCGCTTGTTGCTGTCCAAACCCGATATGTTGTTGCTGGACGAGCCGACCAACCATTTGGACGCCGAATCGGTTGCCTGGCTGGAGCGCTTCCTGCACGATTACACCGGTACCGTCGTTGCGGTAACCCACGACCGTTACTTTCTGGATAACGTCGCCGGCTGGATTCTGGAACTGGACCGTGGCATGGGTATTCCTTGGGAAGGCAACTATTCGTCCTGGCTGGAACAGAAGGAAAAACGTCTGGAGCTGGAGGAGAAGCAGGAATCGTCTCGCCAGAAAGCCATGAAGGCCGAATTGGAATGGGTAAGGCAGAATCCGAAAGGCCGTCACGCCAAAAGCAAGGCGCGTCTGGCCCGCTTTGAAGAGTTGTCGTCGGTGGAAGTGCAACAGCGCAACGAGACTCAGGAAATTTATATTCCGCCCGGACCGCGCCTGGGCGACGTGGTGATTGAGGCCGATAATATCAGTAAAGGCTTCGGCGATCGCTTGTTGATCAACAACTTGAGCTTCAAATTGCCGCCGGGCGGCATCGTCGGGATTATCGGCCCGAACGGCGCCGGTAAAACCACGCTGTTTAAAATGATGGCCGGCATGGAGCAGCCGGATTCAGGTTCGTTTAATTTCGGCCAAACCGTGCAGTTGTCCTACGTCGAGCAGTTCCGCGACGATATGGATAACAACAAAACTGTTTGGGAAGAGATTTCCGACGGTCTGGACATGATTACGGTCGGCAAGTACGAAACGCCGTCCCGCGCTTACTGCGGGCGCTTCAATTTTAAGGGGGCGGATCAGCAAAAACGCATCGGCGACTTGTCCGGCGGCGAACGCAACCGCGTACATCTGGCCAAGCTGTTGAAAAGTGGCGGTAACGTCTTGCTGCTCGACGAGCCGACCAACGATTTGGACGTCGAAACTTTGCGAGCACTGGAAGAGGCGTTGCTGGGCTTTCCGGGTTGCGCTGTGGTGATCTCGCACGATCGCTGGTTCCTGGATCGGATTGCCACCCATATGCTGGCGTTCGAAGGCGACAGCGAGGTGGTCTGGTTCGAAGGCAATTACGCCGATTACGAAGCCGACCGCCATCGCCGGTTGGGAACCGACGCCGATAATCCGCGCCGGATCAAATACAAAAAAATCGGCTAAGTCGGGGTTAAGGGTTCGTTGCCGACAATGGCGGCGGACCCGATAGCCAATTAATGTGGGCCTTGAACTTGAAATAGCGCTGGTTTGTCCCAAACTTGATTTTAGTTTTTTCTTAAGCCGCTGCCGTCCGGTTGAAATCGGTGGTTGTAGCGGTTAATGTATTAATAGCGCACCGAACAATAATAAGGAGAAATAGGATGTCGAAAGCACAAAACTTGCAGGACAATTTTTTGAACGCCCTGAGAAAAGAGCATACCCCAGTGTCGATTTTCTTGGTGAATGGCATCAAGCTGCAAGGTCGCGTCGATTCTTTCGATCAGTATGTGGTGATGCTGAAAAACACCGTCAACCAAATGGTTTACAAACACGCCATTTCCACCATCGTCCCCGGCAAGAACGTCAATATGCATCGTGATGCCGAGCCTAGCGACGAGAGCTAAGAGGTTTATTTTTGTTTGAACGTCCCGATGCGGGCGAGCGGGCGATACTCGTTCACCTGAATTTGCAAGTCGGACAAGAAGATCTCGACGAGCTGAAAGAACTCACCAAATCCGCCGGTGCCCAACCGATTCATGTGGTCACCGGCAGCCGCCACCGGCCGGACCCCAAATATTTCGTCGGCATCGGCAAGCTCGACGAAATCAAGGTCGCCGTAGCCGAACTCCAGGCCGACATTATCATCGTCAATCATCCTTTGTCGCCCAGCCAGGAGCGCAATCTGGAAAAGGCGCTGGAAGTGCGGGTGGTCGACCGTAACGGCTTGATTCTGGATATTTTTGCGCAACGCGCGCAGACTTTCGAAGGCAAGTTGCAAGTCGAACTGGCGCAGTTGAAGCATCTGTCTACTCGATTGATTCGCGGTTGGACCCACTTGGAGCGGCAAAAAGGCGGTATCGGCTTGCGCGGTCCCGGCGAAACCCAGTTGGAAACCGACCGGCGTTTGCTGGCGGTCAGGATCAAGCAAATCCAGCAGCGTCTGGAGAAAGTCGAAAAGCAGCGCCATCAAAGCCGCAGTAAGCGGAAAAAGGCGGAAATTCCCACCGTGTCGTTGGTTGGCTATACCAACGCCGGCAAATCGACCTTGTTCAACACATTGACCGGAGCCGGGATTTATGCGGCAGACCAGTTGTTTGCGACCTTGGACCCGACTCTGCGGCAGTTGCCGTTGGCAAACGGTAGCGAGATCATCCTGGCCGATACGGTAGGTTTCATCCGCCATTTGCCGCACGAATTGGTCGCGGCGTTCCGTTCCACGTTGCAGGAGGCGGCCGAGGCCGATTTATTGCTGCATGTGATCGATGCGGCGGCGGAAGACCGCGACGATACCATTGTCCAGGTCAACCAGGTGTTGGAGGATATCGGTGCCGGCAAGATACCGCAGTTGAAAGTGTTCAATAAGATCGATTTACTCGACGATCTCGAACCGCATATCGATTACGACGCCGAAGGCCGGCCGGTCAGCGTCTGGATATCGGCGCAGAGCGGTGTCGGCTGCGATTTGCTGCAACAGGCATTAGGCGAATTGTTTGCCAGCAGCAAAGTGATCCGCAAATGCTATCTGCCGGCCGGGCAGGCTGGCCTGAAAGCCAAGTTGTTTGCGTTTGTCAGGATAATAAACGATGTCACCGACGATCATGGCGATTGCGAATTGACAATAGAAATCGATAAAAAGCATTTGGGTTTACTGAAACATATCCGGGCCGAAGCGCTAGCCTGATTCTAAAACCGTTTTCGATACCTAGTTATTTTCTCGGTTAATGGTAATTTGAGATAGAATGGCGCGCTTTCGGAAGCAGCGCGCTGTTCCTGAAACATAATTCCGGCTTTGCGGTACATGGCGAGTCGAATTTTGAGTTTGCAAATCCAATTATTGGAGCGTTTGGTATGTCTTGGAATGAGCCCGGCGGTGATAAAAAAGACCCCTGGAGTGGTCGCAACGAAAAGGATAATCCTCCCGATCTGGACGAAGTGATCCGGTCCCTGCAGGACAAACTGGGCGGTATATTCGGCGGCGGCAAACGCGGCGACAGTTCTCCCAGTGGCCCGTCGATGCAAAGTATCGGCTTTTTAGCTGCTGGCGCCTTGGCGCTATGGGGCTTGAGCGGGTTTTATACCGTAGACGAGGGTACCCGCGGTATTGTTACGCGTTTCGGCGCTTACGTCGCTACCACGCAACCCGGTCTGAATTGGCATATCCCGGCGCCGGTCGAGCAGGTGCAAGTGATCAACGTCGAACAGCAGCGTTTTATCGAGGTCGGTTACCGTTCCGGCGGCGGCCAGGCGATGGGTTCCGTGCCCAAAGAGGCGATGATGTTGACCAAAGACGAGAATATTGTCGATGTGCGTTTGGCTGTGCAATACCAAGTTAAGGATGCCAAGGATTACGCCTTCAACGTACTGGATCCGGCTTCGACGCTGAAACAAGTCACCGAGAGCGTGCAGCGCGGCGTGATTGGCCGTAGCGACATGGATTTTGTGCTGACCGAAGGTCGTAGCGAAATCGTTGCCGCAATCAAAACTGAAATTCAGTCGGTCATGGATGCCTACAAAACCGGCATACTGATCACCAGCGTCAACTTGCAGGATGCCCAACCGCCGGAACAGGTACAGGGTTCGTTCGAAGACGCCATTAAGGCGCGCGAAGACAAGCAACGCCTGATCAACGAAGCCGAAGCCTATTCCAATGACGTAGTGCCTAAGGCTCGGGGTGCCGCATCGCGTATCGTGCAGGAATCCGAAGCTTATAAGGAGAGGGTGATTGCTCAAGCCAACGGCGACGTCAGCCGCTTCTCGCAATTGCTCACCGAGTATAAAAAGGCGCCGGCGGTTACCAAACAGCGCATGTATATCGAAGCAATGGAACAAGTGCTTGGTAAATCGAATAATGTGTTGGTGGATGTTAAATCCGGCGGCAGCATCATGTACTTACCGTTGGAAAAGCTGGTGACTAAGGTTGCTGATGACGTTGCGCCGGCACCGACACCGGTTCACGAACAGGTGACAGCACCCGCGCCTCAAGTCAAAGAGAGTAGGAACGATATTCGTGCATCCAGCCGCGAACGCGATGTGAGAGGACGCTAACATGGGAAACAAGATATTAGTTGCCGTCGGTGTGCTGGCGGTCGTATTGTCGATGTCGGTCTTCACCGTCGGCGAAACCGAAAGAGTCATTAAGTTCCAGTTGGGTGAAATCGTCGGTACCGACTTCCAGCCCGGCATGCACCTGAAGATTCCGTTCATCAATAACGTCAAAAAATTCGACGCCCGTATTCTGACGATGGACGCGACGCCGGAACGGTTCCTGACTGCCGAGAAGAAAAACGTTATCGTCGATTCTTTCGTCAAATGGCGAATCGGCGACGTGAAAACCTTCTACACTACGGTGGGCGGTGACGTGGGCCAGGCCAATATCCGCCTGGACCAGATTATAAAGGATGCCGCCCGGAGCGAGTTTAGCAAACGCGAGATCAGGCAACTGGTCTCCACTGACCGTAGCGCGATTCGGGATTCGCTGATCACCAACGTATCGCCGCACGCCTCACGCTTGGGAATTAACATTGTCGACGTGCAAGTCAAGCGCATCGACTTGCCTAGCGAAGTCAGCACCTCCGTATACCAACGGATGGAAGCGGAGCGGGCGCGGGTAGCGCGCGAGTTTCGTTCCCAAGGTTCCGAGGCTGCAGAGCGGATTCGTGCCGATGCCGACAAGCAACGCGAAATCATACTGGCCAACGCTTATCGCGATTCAGAAGTGCTGCGCGGCGAGGGCGATGCTAGGGCTGCGGATATTTTCGCTAAGGCCTATGGCGAAGACAGCGATTTTTTTGCCTTCTACCGCAGTTTGATCGCCTACAAAGAAGCGCTCGGTAAGTCCGGAAATATCATGGTGTTGGAACCGAACTCCGATTTCTTCAAGTATTTCAAGAATCAGAAGTAAACCATCAATCTGACACTGCACGATCAGACGCCCCGCTCTGCGGGGCGTTTGCTGTGATTGGGATAGACAAAAAAATGCAAAGAAAAGACAACTGGCTGTTGCCCGAAGGCATCGGAGAGGTACTGCCGGAGCAAGCCGCGCATTTGGAAAAATTGCGCAGAACCCTGCTCGATACTTTTGCCTGTTGGGGTTATCAGTTGGTAATACCGCCCTTCGTCGATTTCCTGGATTCGCTGCTGACCGGCTCCGGCCACGATCTGGATTTGCAGACCTTCAAGCTGACCGACCAACTCAGCGGGGAAATGCTTGGGGTACGCGCGGACATGACCCCGCAAGTTGCCCGAATCGACGCCCACCATCTGCAGCACGACGGTCCTACCCGCTTGTGTTATGCCGGAACCGTGTTGCACGCCGTAGGCGACCCGTTGGAAAAAAGCCGCAGCCCGATGCAAATCGGCGCCGAACTATACGGCCACGCCGGACTGGAAAGCGATTACGAAGTGATCCGCTTGATGCTGGAAATGTTGGCGATCAGCGGTCTGCAAAACGTACATTTGGATTTGGGCCACGTTGCCATCTACCGGGCGCTGGCCGAGCAAGCCGGCTTGAACCAGCAACAGGAGTCGAAATTGTTCGACGTGTTGCAGCGTAAAGCCAGAACGGAATTGGTGGAATTGTTGGCCGGCTTTGCGCTCGACGAACGCTTCCAGGCCATTTTCAATGCGTTGCCTAAATTGAACGGCGGTAGAGAAGTATTGGACAAGGCCGACGGTTTGTTCGCCGGCTTGCCCTGTAGCGGCATTGTTGGCGATGCCTTGACCGACTTGCGCGGCATAGCCGACAAACTGCGGCGCGATTTTCCCAGCTTGAGCGTCAGTTTCGATCTGGCGGAATTGCGCGGTTACCATTACCACACCGGTATGGTGTTCGCCGCCTTCGTGCCGGCTTTGGGTAAGGAGATCGCCCGCGGCGGCCGCTATGACAATATCGGGGCACGTTTCGGCCGGGCTCGGGCCGCTACCGGGTTTAGTGCCGATCTTAAGGTATTGGCAGCCATGTTCCAGGATATCGATAGTGCCAGACAAGTGGTTTATGCGCCGTTCGGCGAGGATGTCGATCTGCTGCAAACCATCAGAGATTTACGTGCTCAGGGCGAGGTCGTCATACAGCAATTGCCGGGGCAAACCGATGCGGCCGCTCAACTGGGCTGCAACGCAGTTTTACAAAATCAGAATCAACGCTGGGTCGTTAAACCATTAGTTTAAGGTTGGAAAAGTATGGGAAAAAATGTAGTTGTTATCGGCACGCAATGGGGCGATGAAGGCAAGGGCAAGCTGGTCGATCTTTTAACCGAGCAGGCAGCGGCCGTAGTGCGCTTTCAGGGCGGCCATAACGCCGGCCACACCTTGGTGATTAACGGCGAAAAAACCGTGTTGCACCTGATTCCGTCCGGCGTTTTGCGCGACGGAGTGCAATGCATGATCGGCAACGGTGTGGTGCTTTGTCCGGAAGCCTTGCTCAAGGAAATCGAGATTCTGGAAAAGTCGGGCGTACCGGTCAGGAACCGGTTACAAGTCAGCGAAGCCTGTGCCTTGATTCTGCCGGTCCATGTGGCTGTCGATCAGGCCCGGGAAAAGGCGCGCGGCAGCAAAGCGATCGGTACGACCGGCCGCGGCATCGGTCCGGCCTACGAAGACAAAGTGGCCCGTCGCGGCTTGCGTGCCGGCGATTTGCGCAATCGCGAGGAATTTTCCGCCCGGCTGAAGGAGCTGGTCGAATACCATAATTTCATGTTGGTCAATTATTACCAGGCCGAACCGGTCAACTATGCAGAAATTCTGGATAACACCTTGCGTTTGGGGGAAATCATCAAGCCGATGCTGACCGATGTCGGCGAGGCACTGTATAGCCACCAACAGCAAGGAAACAACGTATTATTCGAAGGCGCGCAGGGTGCTCTGCTGGATATTGACCACGGCACTTATCCGTACGTGACCTCTTCCAATACTACCGCGGGTGGCGCGGCGACCGGCAGCGGCGTTGGGCCGTTAGCGTTGGATTACGTTCTGGGCATTACCAAGGCCTATTCGACTCGGGTCGGCAACGGCCCGTTTCCGACCGAATTGATGGACAGTTATGGCGAACATTTGGGCGTGAAGGGCCATGAATTCGGCGCCACCACCGGGCGTAAACGCCGTTGCGGCTGGTTCGATGCGGTCTCGATGCGTAAATCAGCCCAATTGAACAGCTTGACCGGCATCTGTTTGACCAAGCTGGACGTGTTGGACGGTCTGGACAAAATCGGGATTTGTACCGCCTATAAAATTGACGGCCAAATCACCGAAACGGCGCCGTTGGGCGCCGACCAATACGCCGTTTGCGAGGCGGTGATTGAGGAAATGCCGGGTTGGAGCGGTAGTACCGCCGGGATTACCGATTTCGCGCAATTACCGGAAAATGCCAAGGCTTACATCGCCCGGATCGAACAATTGGTCGGCGTCAAAGTCACGATATTGTCCACCGGTCCTGATCGCAACGAAACCATCGTCCTGGAAAATCCGTTCGCGGCTTGATCTTAGTGTATTAAACCTGCTCCGAAAGTCGCCGGCTGCGCTTATGTGAAGCCAACCGGCGCATTTTTCAATACGAACCAACGCGTTCGCGTTGGCCCGGCCACTGCTTAACAGCTGGCAACACTCCGGTTCCGGTTACGGATCCAGTCGCTCCAAGAGCCGGCGTACAATTTCGATCCGCCGAGTCCGGCGATTTCCATCGCCAACAGGTTATGGCAGGCGGTCACGCCGGAGCCGCACATATGCACCACTCGCTCTGCCGGAAAAGGTGAAATCAAATCGGTAAATTGTTGGCGTAATTGGTCAGGGGCCAGGAACAGGCCGTTTCGATCCAGATTCGATTGCAACGGCCGGTTAACTGCTCCTGGCACATGGCCGGGCACCGGGTCGATCGGTTCGACTTTGCCGAGGAAGCGCTCCGGGGTTCTGGCGTCGACCAAGATTATGCTGCGGCTCGCCAGGCCGGTTTCGACCTGGCTTGCGCCAAGCCATTGCCGGTTATCGAGATAGGCGCGGAACGCGCTGGCGCTGATTTTCGGCAGCGCTGTCGCCGTTGGCAGACCTTGTTTGCGCCAGTGGCCGTAGCCACCGTCGAGCACTGCGACCAGAGTATGGCCCATGCTGCGCAGCAGCCACCACATGCGGCCGGCAAAGGCGCCGCCGGCATCGTCGTAGACCACGACTTGGCTGCGGTTGTTAACACCCCATTGGCCCAATTTTTCGGCGAGCGAATCGAAGTTCGGTAGCGGGTGGCGGCCGGTGTAAGCTTGCACCGGCGACGACAAGTCTTGGTTCAAGTCGGCGTAGACTGCGCCGGGAATATGGCCCGACCGGTAGGATTTAAAGCCGGCGGCGCTATCGGCCAGCGAGAAACGGCAATCGAATATCCGCCAATTCGGATTGTCGAGATTGGCCGCCAAAGTGGCGGCGGAAACCAGCGTGGTGTAAGTCATGCTCATAGCTCCAAAATGATTTTTCCGATGTGTTGGCTGCTTTCCATCAGCCGGTGGGCGCGGTCGGCCTCGGCGAGCGGAAAGACTGAATCTATCACGGGTTTGATTTGGCCGGATTCCAGCAATGGCCAGACTTTATCGCGCAATTGCCCGGTAATGTTGGCTTTGAACTCGTCGCTACGGGAGCGTAAGGTCGAACCGGCCAGCGTCAGACGTTTCATCAACAGCGCGGCCAAATTGATTTCAGCCTTGCCGCCGCGCTGAATTCCGATTTGCAACAAGCGGCCGTCAATCGCCAAGCTCTTTAAATTGCGCGGCAAATAATCGCCGCCCACCATGTCCAGAATCACGTCGACGCCTTTACCTTCGGTGAAATCCAGCACGGCTTCGACGAAATCCTGTTGCCGGTAATTCACGGCAAGGTCGGCACCCAATTCCAGGCAGCGCCGGCATTTTTCGTCGCTGCCGGCTGTCGTGACGACGCGGCTACCGAAGGCTTTTGCCAGTTGGATTGCCGTGGTACCGATGCCGCTGGTGCCGCCATGTACCAATAGCGATTCGCCAGCTTGCAATCCGGCCCGGTCGAAAACGTTGCTCCAAACCGTGAAAAACGTCTCCGGCAGTGCGGCGGCCTCGATAAAGCTGAATCCGCGCGGTATCGGCAGGCTACAGCAGGCACTGGCCAGGCAATATTCGGCATAACCGCCGCCGGTGACCAGAGCGCAGACCGGATCGCCGACACTAAACCCGGTTACCGCGCTGCCGATTTCGGCTACAGTGCCGGCAACTTCCAGACCCAGGATGGGGGAGGCGTCCGGTGGTGGCGGATATAGGCCCTGGCGCTGCACCAGGTCCGGCCGGTTGATGCCGGCGGCTTTGGTGTGGATCAGAATTTGATTCTCGCGCGGAGACGGTTGCGGCCAGTCCTTGACGACGAGTTCTGTGGTATCGGCGTTGGTTTGAAGCTGAACGGCGCGCATGATGTTAAGGATTGCTGGAGTAGTGTCGTATTATATGCGGCCCAATTTAGCAGAAGTATAGTTTCCACGAGAGAACCCATGGTACGAGCAGGTATTGTCGGCGGTACGGGATACACCGGCGTCGAGTTATTAAGAATTTTGGTGTTGCATCCGCAGGTGGATGTCACAGTCGTCACCTCCCGCGCCGATGCCGGGTCGAGGGTGGACCAGTTGTATCCCAGTTTGCGAGGGTATTGCGATTTGCAATTCAGTCCGCCGGAACTGAAGTATTTGCAGGAATGCGATGTGGTATTCTTCGCGACCCCGAACGGCACGGCCATGTTGATGGCGGCAGCGTTGCTGGAGCGGGGGATCAAAGTCATCGATCTGTCCGCCGATTTCCGGATTAAAGACCCGGCCGAATGGGAGAAATGGTACGGCATGCAGCATGCCAGTCCGAGTTTGATCGATGAGGCCGTGTACGGTTTGCCGGAGGTAAACCGGGAGCAGATCAAGCAGGCGCGCTTGATTGCTTGTCCCGGCTGTTACCCGACGGCTGTGCAATTGGGTTTTTTGCCTTTGCTGGAAGCTGGGATTGTAGATGCGAACGGATTGGTGGCGGATGTCAAATCCGGCGTCAGCGGTGCCGGGCGCAAGGCGGAAATATCGTCGTTAATGAGTGAAGCCGGCGAAAGTTTCAAAGCCTATGCGGTTGCCGGCCATCGCCATTTGCCGGAAATCAGGCAAGGATTGGCGCGTGTCGCAGGCAATGCGGTGGGATTGACCTTCGTGCCGCATTTGACGCCGATGATCCGCGGGATTCACGCCACGCTTTATGCGCGTTTGCATGGTCGCAGTGCCGATTTACACGGGCTGTTCGAAGCACGTTTTCGGGAAGAGCGCTTCGTCGACGTGTTACCCGCCGGTCGTCATGCCGACACCCGTAATGTCCGCGGCAGCAACCGCTGTCAGATTGCAGTACATCAGCCGCAGGGCGGCGATACGGTGGTGGTTTTGTCGGTAATCGATAATCTGGTTAAGGGGGCTTCAGGCCAGGCGGTGCAAAACATGAATCTGATGTTTGGTTTGGCTGAAGCAGCTGGTCTTGAAACGGTTGCGCTTTATCCTTGAGAGTTAGATAAAATTGAGCAATAAAAAACCGCCTGCCGGACAATCCGGACAGGCGGTTTGTTTTTAATTCAGAGCCTGCAGCTGCTTAAGCGCTGAGGGTTCGCTTTTTGCTGTTCATCCGCCAGCCAAATATGCCGCTTGCCAACAGTAACAAGCTGGTAGGTTCCGGAACGCTGGCGCCAGGGCCTGGGGAGGTGCTGGCAGTAGTGCCGACCAAAGACGCTAATTTGAAATAGTCGTTGCTATTGGTGAGCTCGGTCGATGGATCGCCTTTGCCGGTACCCCAAGTGCTGCTATAAGCGCTAATCAACCAGAAACTGGATGACAGGTTGTTAGGATTGATGTCTTCTACAACATTTTGAGCCGTGTTGTAGCTACCGACAAATTCCCAGCCGCGGGCGAGCAAATCGGAAATTTTTTCTCCGCTAATGTCTCTATCGGTTGGCAGCGCATTGTTCGTCAGTGTCCCAGTGTATCTCAAGACCGACACGTCGGAGTCGTAGCCGGAAGTCACTGACGGCCAGCCTATCGTTAACTTGTCTAAAATTGTGTTGGAGTCGAACCGAAAAAGCAGCGCTTCGATATTGCCTACGTTGTCGGTCGCGTGCTCAGGTGAGGTTGTGCTTTCGCCGCTGGTTGTGACACCCAGTCCACCGGAATAATTTCCCACGGCCGCGGTAGCAAATGTTGAAGTCGAACTGGTTCCCACCGAATACGCGTTGATGCTTGTAATACCTGCGGGTTTCGAACCCCCGAGGGTCCATGTTGTGGCGTTTGCCGCAAACGGTGCCAACAGCAGTGTTGTGATAGCCAAATATTTCCGGATCATAGAGTCCTCGCAATTTTTTGAATTCATTTTCTTCCGTTATTGTCTGTGCCGGTCTGGAAATAACAATTGTACTATCGGCCATAGAACAAAACGCTTTTGTCGAAATTTGATAAGCATTTATTGGGCCATTATTTAATTTTGTTTAAAAACAAATTGTTACGGTTCAAGCTCGCTGAGTGGGTATAGGTATTGTAAAAAAACACGACAGACCTTACCCTTCCGAATTTCAGCGCAGCTTGTCCAATAAAGACTTGGCTTGCTCGTGCCCGTTGAACGCCGTATTAGCTTTCAGTGCTTCTTCCAGTTCTTGTCTGGCTTCTTCCCGACGCTGCATTTGATTTAATGCGACAGCGATGTGATAACGGATCTCGGGGTCGTGCGATTGCAGCGAATGTGCGTTGCGCAGGTAGTGCAAGCCTTGTTCGGCTTGGCCTGCGTTGACTAGAATCCAACCCAAAGTATCGTTGGTCGCCGCCTGGTCGGGAGCCAGTTTATGGGCTTGTTCGGCTAAAGAAAGTGCTTTGTTGTTGCCGACATTCAAATAAACGTAGGCGAGGTTGTTTAAGAATTGCGGTTCGCTCGGGAACTGCTTGAGCAACAGATCGTAATATTTTTCGGCTTCTTTGAAATTCCCGTTTTTTAATAATTCGCTGGCCAAGGCTGCCATCGGTGGGTAGTCTTGGGGATGCTTTTTCACCCATTGTTCCAATAAATTGAAGGCTTTATCCGGCTGGTTGGTTTTCTGCATGCTTTCGAAAAGCTGCATCAACGACGTGGTATCAGGTTCCAGTTCGAACGCCGTTTGATAGTGGCTGTTGGCCAAGCTGAAATTACTGTCGTGGACTGCAATGTCGCCCAATAATTGGTGTGGAAAGGCCCGCTTGGGGTAGCGTTTCAGTAGGCTCTCGGCCCGGCTTGCGGCAAATACCGGCTTGCCGTGGTTGAGTTCCATTTCGACCAGGGCAATCTGCGATGGAATATGATCTTCATCGACTAATACCGCTTTTTTTAAGGTCTTGATGGCTTCGAAATAGTCGCCGGCATCGATTTGGTAACGAGCCGCCTTGTAAAGCTGTTTGACGTTGAAGCGGGCTTGGTCGGCCATGCGGATAAAAACGCCCAAGGCCTTTTCTCGATTGTTGTTGGCCAAGTAACTGCGCGCCAGCGCATCAATCACCTGCAGATTATTCTTATCGATCACTTCGGCTGCTTGAGCCGCGGCACTGGCTTCAGACGTTTTGCCCATCTTCAAAAACAACTCGACCGATGCCAGCAGCACGGGGAGCGATTTTGAATCGAGCTTTTTGGCGCGTTCCAGCCAATCATTGGCAGCATCGAGACGTCCGGCGCTTTGCTCGACTTTAGCCAGTTCCACCAAAATGTCCAGATTATTGGGGTCTTTTTGACTCAAGGCTTGCAGACGCTGTCTGGCTTGATCGAATTTACGTTCGCCAACGTCGAGTTTGCTCAAGTTAATTTGAGCGTCGAGAAAATTCGGCTCTGAATCGATGGCCTTTTCGAAGCTCTGTCTGGCTTGTTTGTATTGGCCGTTGGCGACTTGGGTGGTGCCTAACAAATTCAGCAGTGTTAAATTTGTCGACGCTCGTTTGTAGAGTGTCTGTGCGATTTGTAAGGCGCTTTCGGAGTCCCCTTGGCTCATTTTCAGCGCCACCAACGGAATGCCGGCTTCTAAGGAGCCGGGATTATGCTTATAAGCCGTCTCCAAATCTTGGATTGCCGCTTGCTCGTGGCCCATTGCCAGCCGGTTAAGACCGATTTCGGTTTGCAAGTCGCCGTTACCGTCGCTCATCGCGGTGGCTTTGCCGAACATGATGTTAGCCATATCGTGCTTGCCGGCCTGCATGAAGGCGTTCCCCAACAAGTATGCGAGTCGCTGGTCTTGCGGGTTGCGCATTTGGATCGGGCGGAGCAATTCAATAGCTTGTTCAGGCTCGTTTTTTTTCAGCAGAACGTTCGCTAGCAGTTTATACGGGCCGGATTGCTCGGGGAATTGTTTCACGTAGAGTCGAAGGTATTCCGCAGCCAGGTCGAAGCGCTGCAGGCTGTAGTTCACCAAGCCGGACAGCATCAAGGTCGAGCTATGCGCCGCCAGGTATTCCGGTTTGATCGATGAGAGGGTGTCCGCCGCGATGACCAACTCCTTAGCGGCTGCGTCTTTTTGGTTGTTCCGATCCAATAGTACCGCGTTCAGGTAGGCGGCTTTGGGTTCGGAAGGGTACTTTTCGCGGACATACTGCAAATCCTGCTTGGCTGGTTCGTCGCGTTTTAAATCCATTAACAGGCCGGCGCGGGCCAGGCGCGTGTCGATATGGTCCGGATTGAGTTCGACCGCTTTGTCGTAAAACTTGAGCGCCTCCTCCAACTCCATATTGGCGTGTTTGATCGAACCCTTCGCGAACCAGGCTCCGTGGTCGTTTGGCTGGATTTGCATGGCTTTATCCGCCGCCGCTTCGGCACCTTTCCGGTCGCCCCGTTTCAATAGCGCATTGGCACGGCCGACCGTCGCCGCCACGTAGTTCGGATCGATTTGCGCCGCACTGTCGAATTCGTTCAAGGCTTCGCTGATCTGATTGAGCTGCAAATAAGCGTTTCCGCGGAATACATGTAGTGCGGGACGCAATTCGGTGCTAAACCGTACCGGATCGATTTCCTTTATCAAGTCGTTGTAGCGGATTTGATAGGTGTAGAGTTTTGCCAGATTTTCGACGATTAACGCCGGGTCGACACCGTGTTGTTTGGCGAGATTCAGTTGCACTTCCGCAGCCGATAAGGATTTCTGCTGCAAATAGATATCGCCGAGCAATATATGGGCCGCGACGTAGCGGTCGTTTTGCTGCAAGGCGTTCTTCAAATGGATTACCGCTTCGTCGTTTTTGTGTTCCCTGTAGGCCTGTAAGGCCTGCTCGTAATACTGTCCGGCCAGAATGTCGTCGGCCAGGGCAACTTTTTCCGGGGTCAATCCTGCAACCAGCAGCCATGTGCCCAGGGTAAGACGGTAAGGTAATTGGGATTTGCGCATGAGAAGACCGTTTCCGTTCATTGAGTCCGCATAGAATAGCCGCAAAGCCGATTTGTCTCCAGTTGCGCCGGATTGTCGATTCGGTTGCCTGCAGGCTTTGGGACTGGGAATGACCAAACCGGCGGGCGCTGGGCGCTTACTTGCGGTAAGGCTGTCAAAATCTTGGCTTGTGTCGGTAGTGCTTTGTTTTTAAATTAATTTTTATTGTGGTCTGGTTTTTGCTTTTTGGCCGTTAGAGTAATCTGGCGGAATTGCAATGGACACTTTAAGCTTTCAGCAACAACAAAAAGCCGAGCGTTTGACCGACGCTTTTCGGCTATTCAACGAACTTTCCGCGAATTTGACCCATTCTTACCAGGGGCTGGAAGAGCAGATCGCCCAGTTGAACCGGGAGTTGGCCGCCGCCCGCAACGAGCGGCTGCATACATTGGTCGAGAAAGAGAAGTTGGCTAGCCGCTTGCAGCAAATTCTGGCGGCATTGCCGGCCGCGGTGGTCGTGTTGAACGCCCAGGGCATGGTGATCGACTGCAACAATCATGCAATCGATTTTCTCGGTGAGCCGGTGATAGGCCAATTCTGGTCCGAGGTGGTCGGCAGAAGTTTGCAGCCGGTCTTCGAATCGCCGCACGAGAGGCAATTGCGCGACGGCCGTAAAGTCAATATCACCCACAACGTGCTGGGGAACCATGCCGAGCAAGTCATCCTATTGTCCGACGTCAGTGAAATCCGCTCGTTGCAGGAGACCTTGGTTCAGCAGAAGCATCTCAGTGCGATGGGGGAAATGGTGGCCGGTCTGGCGCATCAGGTCCGTACCCCGTTGGCGACCGCGATCTTGTATGCCTCGCAAATGAGCCGGCCTGAAATCGCCGAGGACAAACGTCGGCAATTTTCGGCAAAGATCCTGGAACGTTTGCACTATCTGGAGCGGCAGGTCAACGACATGTTGATTTTCGCCAAACAGGGGCGGATGGCGATGCAGGGTTTCTCGTTAACCACGTTGTTGGCGCATTTGAGCGAAGCGGGCGATGGCTATGCCGGCCAATTGGAGATCGCTAACATGGCCGGCGACCTGGAGTTGTTGGGAAATCAGGATGCCTTGCGCGGCGCGCTGTTGAACTTGATCAACAACGCTGCGGAGGCGGGCGCTCAAAAAATCCGGCTGCGGGCGATGGCCGGTGTCGGCGGCATCGACATCAGTGTCAGTGATGACGGCCCCGGTATTCCCCCCGACCAGCGGGCCAAATTATTCGAGCCTTTTTTTACCACCAAATCCAACGGCACCGGCCTGGGCCTGGCGGTCGTGGATAGTGTTGCCAGGGCCCACGGCGGCAGAGTGTGTTGCCGTTCCGAGCCTGGAAACGGCACCTGTTTTACGTTGACCTTGCCGTGCCACAACCACTATGCATTAAGCCTTTCAGCGGGCGCTAACAATATGGAGATCAACCATGAAGCAGTATGATGTTCTGGTCGTAGAAGACGACGTCGCGCTCTGCGAAGCCTTGTGCGACACTCTGGAAATAGAAGGTTACCGCGTGGTTTCCGCCAAAAACGGCACCGAAGCGCTCAGCCAATTGGCTAAACATGCCGTGCGTTTGGTGGTTAGCGACGTGCAGATGCCGGTCATGGACGGCATTCAGTTGCTGCAGAATATTCAGCAAAAATTCGCTGAAACCCCGGTCTTGTTGATGACGGCTTATGGCACCATCCCTAAAGCGGTCGAAGCCATGCAAGCCGGTGCGGCCGATTATTTGATCAAACCGTTCGAGGCCACGACCTTGGTCGACAAGGTTGCCGCCTTGGTTGCGCCGATGCCGCAAGTGCCGATCGAGCGTGTGGTCGCCGACGATGTGATGAAAAAGCTGTACGCACTGGCCGGCAAGGTGGCGAAAACCAATGTGACCATGCTGTTGGAAGGCGAGAGTGGCGTCGGTAAAGAGGTTTTGGCGCGCTACATCCATAAGAACTCCCACTACCATGCCGGGCCTTTCGACGCGATCAACTGTGCGGCGATTCCGGAAAACATGCTGGAAGCAATGCTGTTCGGCTACGAGAAGGGGGCTTTCACCGGCGCGGTCCAATCCGCGCCTGGAAAGTTCGAACAGGCCCAGGGCGGTACGCTGTTACTGGACGAAATATCCGAAATGGATATCGCTCTGCAGGCCAAGTTGTTGCGGGTGTTGCAGGAGAAAGAAGTGGAACGTCTGGGCGGCCAACGCAAGATTGCGCTGAACGTCAGAATTTTGGCGACGACCAACCGCAAATTGAAGGAATACGTGCGGGAGGGCCGGTTTCGCGAGGATTTGTATTTCCGCCTCAGCGTGTTTCCGTTGAAAATTCCCGCGCTGCGCGAGCGCAGGCAAGATATCGTGCCGTTGGCGCAGCAATTGGTCCAAAAACATACCGCACCGGGGCGGCCGCTGTGTCGTTTCGATGAGGCCGCGCTGGACAAGTTATGCCGATACGCTTGGCCCGGCAACGTGCGCGAATTGGAAAACGTCGTGCAGCGTGCCTTGATTTTGCAAAATAACGGTGTCATCGGCGCCGATGAGCTAATTTTGGATGACGAGGCCGCAGTTTTGCCGGCCCAGCCTGCCGCCGGGCAAACTATTGCCATAGAATCCTGGCCCTACGATGCGGCTATCGATATCAACGAAGCCGGCAGTCTGAACGATGGCGTCCGCTCCGCCGAAGAAAAGATTATTTTGCAAATGTTGCGGGATGTCAGCGGCAGCCGGAAAGCCACGGCGGCCAAGCTGGGTATCAGTCCGCGCACCTTGCGCTACAAAATTGCGCGAATGAAGGAAGCCGGGGTGGCTGTGCCTGGTTAGCAATGTTGGCCTGAAAAATGCTTTCCAACCGGTAGGCAACTTATAAAGAGTCAATATCATGTCAGACATCAACGTCAATCAAGTCCTGGCCCAAATGCGGGCCATGTCTATCGAGGCCGGCGGCAAAGCGCAACCGGCCGATACCAGCGGCGATTTCGCCGCGATGTTGAAACAATCCATCGATTCGGTAAGCCAGACCCAGCAGACCGCCAATAATTTGGCGAAGTCGTTCGAAATGGGCCAGAGCGATGTCAGCTTGGCCGAGGTGATGATTGCATCCCAAAAAGCCAGCGTCTCATTTCAAGCCATGTTGCAAGTCCGCAATAAGCTGGTCGACGCTTATAAAGACGTCATGGGCATGTCGATTTAGGTTAACGGAAGTCGGCCATGAGCGAGTTGGACAGAAATCTACCGATGGATTCGCGGTCTCAAGAGGCCGCCGAGACCAGTAAGATGCAACAGGCGCTGACCGGCCTGAGCAAGTTGCCGGTATCGCGCCAAGTCGGTTTGATGCTGGGATTGGCTCTGAGCGTGGCCATCGGCGTTGCGGTGGTGCTGTGGTCGCAAGCGCCGGCTTACGATTTGCTGTTCGCCAGCGTTGCGGAAAAGGACTCGGCGGAAATACTCGATACGCTGACGAAGATGGGCGTCGACTACAAAGTCGAGACCGGTTCCGGAGCCATCATGGTGCCGGCCGACAAAGTCAGGGAAATGAAATTGAAACTCGCGGCGCAAGGCCTGCCGCGCAGCGCCAGCCTGGGTTACGAACTGCTGGACAAGGACAACGGTTTCGGCGCCAGCAAAAGCGTCGAACAAATGCGCTTTCAACGCGCCTTGGAAGGCGAGATTGCCCTGACCATTCAAACCATTCAAAACGTCAAGGCCGCTAAAGTGTTATTGGCAATCCCGGTGCAATCGGTGTTTGTCCGCGAGCGGAAAAAACCCAGCGCATCGGTGGTCGTGGAACTTTACCAAGGCCGGACGCTGGAAAAAGAACAGATCGAATCAATCATCCACTTGGTCGCGTCCAGCGTGCCGCTGATGGAAGCCAGTCAAGTCACGGTGGTGGATCAGAAGGGCCGCCTGCTGAACAGCAAAGAAGCCGGGGAAGATATCACGCTGTCCGGTAAGCAATTCGAGTACAAGAAAAATATCGAAGAACACTTGCGCGAACGCATCGAAAACATCCTGACGCCTTTGGTGGGCGGAGACGGCATGCGTGCGCAAATCTCGGCCGACGTGGATTTTACCGTCACCGAAAAAACCCAGGAAATGTTCAACCCAGATCTGCCGGCGTTGCGCAGCGAACAAACTCAGGAAGAAACCAATTCTTCGTCTAAAGTTCAAGGTGTGCCCGGCGCGCTTTCCAACCAGCCGCCGCCGACCGGCGTGGCTCCGGAGGTGGCGAGCGGCCAGGAAAAAACCGCAGCCGGCGAATCCGGTGCGGCCAGCAAGTCGGCAACACGTAACTACGAGCTGGATAAAACTATCACCCATACCCGTTTGGCAACCGGCGCGCTACGCCGGCTGTCGATCGCGGTGGTGGTCGACGACAAAAAACTGGTACAAACCGACGGCAAGGTGACGCAACAGCCCTATTCGCAGGAAGATCTGAATCAGCTCAGGGATTTGGTCAAGCAGGCGGTGGGCTACGACAACAGCCGCGGTGACCAAGTCACCGTGACGAACGTGGCCTTTAAATTGCCGGATGCGTTGGAGGAACTGCCTTCAGAGCCGATTTGGGATCAGCCGTGGTTCGCCAGCGCAATGAAACAATTGGGGGCAGTGTTGGTAGTGTTGTTGTTGATCATGGGCGTGTTGCGGCCGGTATTCAAAGGCTTGATCACCAAGGAAGAACAGTTGCTGGCCTTGGAAGAGGCGCGGGCGATTGCCGAAGCGACCGGTGGCGTGGTGCGCTTTGATGAAGAAGGGCGGCCGGTAGCGGTTCCGGTGGAAGTCGATCGGGAAACCGGCGAAATTCACGCCTTGCCGAGTGCGATGGAAGATTTGCTGCTGCTTGAAGCGCCGCAAAGCTACGAAAAACGTCTGGAGTATGTACAAAAAATGATCGACGAAGACCCGAAACTGGTCGCGCAGGTCATCAAAACCTGGTTGAAAGACGATGGCTGAGGACGACAGATATAGCAAGGCGCAACGCGCTTCGTTGCTGCTACTGGCAGTCGGTCAGGACCGGGCGGCGGCGGTATTGCGCCACATGGGGCCGAAGGAAGTGCAGCTGGTCGGCTCGACCATGGCGCAACTGGGCTCGATTACCTCCGGCGTGATCGATCAAGTGCTGGAAGAATTCATTATCGAAATCAAGAACGAAACCGGTTTGGGCTTGGACTCGGACGAGTATATTCGCAATATGCTGACCAATGCTTTGGGCGCGGACAAGGCCGGCAGTATCATCGATCGTATCCTGCTCGGTGCCAACAGCAAGGGTATCGAGCAGTTGAAGTGGATGGACACCCGGGCGATCGCCGATTTGATCCGGCTGGAGCATCCGCAGATCATTTCCATCATTCTGTCCTTATTGGACCCCGACCAGGCCGCCGACGTGTTGACGCTGCTGCCGGAGAACATGCGGTCCGACCTGCTGATGCGGATCGCCACGCTGGAAGGCGTGCAGCCGGCCGCCTTGCGCGAGTTGGACGATATCATGGAGAAACAATTGACCGGCAGCGACGGCGTCAAGTCATCGCAAATCGGCGGTATCGACGCTGCGGCCAATATCCTCAACTTCATCGAAAGCGCCATCAGCGATCCGATGATGCAGAACATCAACGAAGTCAATGCCGACCTGGGACAACGCATCCAAGACAAGATGTTCGTGTTCGGCGATCTGATCAACGTCGACGACCGCGGTATACAAACATTGTTGCGCGAAGTATCCACCGATCAACTGTTGTTGGCCTTGCGCGGTGTCGATGCCGCACTGCGCGACAAAGTTTTCGCCAACATGTCGCGGCGCGCGGCGGAAATGTTGCGCGACGATTTGGAAGCTGCGCCGCCGGCTCGGCTCAGCGAAGTCGAAGCCGCCCAAAAAGATATTTTGGCTATCGCCAAACGTCTGTCGGATGCCGGCGAATTGAGTCTGGGCGGCGGTGGCGGCGGTGATGAATTCGTCTAAGACGCCGCGGTTTTCCGAAGACGAACTGCAGGCCTTGAATCCCTGGACCGGGCTGCAGGATTTTAAGGCGCCGCCTCATTCGGAACCGGTGGAACTGGAGCAGGCGACCGAAATCCTGACGGTGGAACAGATCGAGGAGATTCAGAAGCAGGCCTACGATGAAGCCTTCGAGCAAGGCCGGCAGCAAGGTTTTGCCGAGGGCAGGGCCGAAGGCCTGGAGATCGGCCGTAAGCAAGGTTATGAAGAAAGTTTGCACTTGCTGCAAAAACAGGCAGCCGAATTGGCCGGATTGCTGGATGCCTTGAGCGAACCGTTCAAACAGCTCGACGAGGCGATAGAGCAAGAATTGGTCAGACTGGCGATTGCGATCGCCAGCCAGCTGATCCGCCGTGAGTTGAAGTCAGAGCCGGGCGAAATCGTTGCCGTGGTCAGGGAGGCAATTAAGGTCTTGCCGTTGGCTTCGCAGAAGGTCACCGTCAATTTGCACCCGGAGGACGCGGCTTTGGTCCGTAGCGCCTTGAAACTCGACGAAAGCATGCCGCCCTGGCGGTTGCAGGAAGATCCCTTGCTGAGTCGGGGGGGCTGTGTCGTCGAAACCGAAGTCTCCAGGGTCGATGCCAGCGTCGAGAGCCGGATGGCGGCCGTTATTGCCAATGTGCTGGGCGGGGACCGGCGCGAGGACGCCGAGAAATGATAGTCAGCGCCGACCGTGCCGAACTGTGGTTGGCCCGGCTACGGCCTTACCGGCAACGTCTGCATGAGCCGCTGGAAATGGTGGTCGAGGGTAAATTGTCGCGCATGGTGGGTTTGACGCTGGAGGCCGAGGGTTGCCGTGCGGCGATAGGCTCGTTGTGTCAAGTCGTCACCAAGTCCGGCAAAATCATCGCTGCCGAGGTGGTCGGTTTCAGCGGCGCGCATATTTACCTGATGCCGACCGGCGATACGCATGGCCTCGAGCCCGGTTGCCGGGTAATCCCAATGGGCAAAAATAGTCTGGCGCGGGTTGGTTTCGGTTTGCTGGGGCGGGTCTTGGACGGGGCCGGCAATCCGCTCGACAGCAAAGGCGCGTTGGATACCGACGCCAAGGTGTCTTTGGCCGGTACGCCGATTAATCCGTTAACCCGAAAACCGATTCGCGAAGCATTGGATGTCGGCGTCAGAGCCATCAATGCCGTTCTCAGCGTCGGCCGCGGCCAGCGCATGGGCTTGTTCGCCGGTACCGGGGTCGGTAAGAGCGTGTTGTTGGGGATGATGACCAAGTTTACCAACGCCGATGTCGTTGTGGTCGGCCTGATCGGTGAACGCGGTCGCGAGGTCAACGAATTCGTTCTGAAAATTCTGGGCGAGGAAGGTCTGCGCCGGGCTGTGGTGGTGGCGTCGCCGGCCGACGATTCGCCATTGATGCGGATGCACGGCGCGATGTTGGCCACCAGTATTGCGGAGTATTTTCGCGACCAGGGTCTGGACGTCTTGCTGTTGATGGATTCTCTGACCCGGTACGCGCAAGCGTATCGGGAAATCGCATTGGCAATCAACGAGCCGCCGGCCACCAAGGGTTATCCGCCGTCGGTATTTGCCAAATTACCGCAATTGGTGGAACGGGCCGGTAACGGTGACGTGGGCGGCGGCTCTATTACCGCCTTTTACACGGTACTGGCCGAGGGCGACGATACCAACGACCCGATATCCGACGCTGCGCGCGGCGTTCTCGACGGCCACGTGGTGTTGTCGCGTAGTCTGGCGGAGTCCGGCCATTATCCGGCCATCGATATCGAAGCCTCGATCAGCCGGGTAATGCCGGACATCGTCGAGGCAGAACATATGCAGATGGCGCGGGATTTGCGACGCCTGTATTCCATCTATCAGCAGAACAAGGATTTGATCAGCGTCGGCGCTTACCGTTCCGGTTCCGATCCGCGGATCGATCAGGCGGTGGCGAAGAACGCGGCGATCATGGATTTTCTGCAACAAAGCATGGACGAATCGGTCGACCTCAGCCGCAGCATCAGCGAGCTGGCGCAATTGTTGGCAAGCTGATGAAAAAGTCGCAGCGCTTGAATGTGGTGATCGAATTGCACGCCCGTCAGGAGCAGGATGCGTTGGCGGCATTGGGGGGTGTTCAGCAGCGTTTGCGCGAGCAGCAAGCCCAGCTGGACAGCCTGCTAAATTATCGGGTGGAGTATTTGCACAATTTCGCCGTCCGTCAACAAAGTGGAATACCGGTCAGCCAACTCATGGAATTCAGAGCCTTTTCGGAAAAATTGGACAGTGCAATCGATAGCCAAAGGCAAGCGGTTGCGCAGCAAGAACGCGAAGTTCAGCGCGCGCGCAAACACTGGGAGGATTCCCGGCAGCGAACCAAAAGTTTGCGAAAAGTTAGCGAGCTGGCCTTGGCGGAAGAGATAAAAAACGAACAAAAACGCGAACAGGCCGAGCAAGACGATCGGGCTGCGCGCACGGTAAACGGTAATGGCACGGGAACTGCTTAACCGTAGCAAACTGACAGGAGAATGGTTATGAATATACAAAGCTCGAATCCGCTGTCTTTGTTGTCCGGTTCCGACCCGACGGCCGGTCTTGGTGCTGGAATGCTGGGCGACGGCGTCAACGCAGGGCTGTTTTCCGCGACATTCCTGGAACAATTGGCCCAGTTGCAGACTAGTCTGGCGAATAGTGCGGGCGGCAGCGGCGGAGAATTGGCGAATTTGCAGCAACTCAGCGGTATAAATGCCGAGAATTTGACCGGCCGCGACCTGCAAAAAGTTGCCGCTATGTTCGGCAATAGCGTGCCGACCGCGGCCAAACTTGACCAGGATATCGATCTGGACGATACGATGGCGGCGTTAGCTGACGTGCTACAGTATTTACAGAGCCTGGACAGCTTGCCGGCAACCCCGCCTCCCACTCCGGCAACGGCTGGCGCCGTTCAAGACGATCAGAATGCGGAAGAAGCCGATGCCGTTCTGGCGGCAGCGCAGGCCGCGGCGGCGCTGGCGCAGATACAGGCCAATTCTGCGAGCGCCAGCGACACCTCGGCCACCAAAGTTGCCGGAGCGAGCGATCTGTTAGGCAGTGCCGATCCGGTAGGTCAGGCACTGGCGATAGTCGGCAACAACTCGGCCGAAACTGGTGTGAAGACCAAACTGGATGCGGCATCAGTCTCGACAAAAAGCGAGTCGCCGGGTCAGCCGGCCGATGCCGGCTTGGCGAAGGCGCTGTCCGGCCAGGACCAAGCCGATCTGCGGCAAGATAGCCCGGAAGATTCCGCTAACGCTTTCGGCAACGAGGCTGACGCGATTGCCGCAAAAAACCAAACGGGCTCGGTTGACAATGGCAAACATTTTGCAGTGATGGCGGCCGATATTGCCCAGTTGTCGAAGTCGGTCAACTCTGCCGGTCATAGTCCGGCAACGGCTGAAATTTCCAAGCATTTGGCTCAGCCGGGCTGGAACGTGGAGCTTGGCGAAAAATTGCTTTGGATGCACAAACAGGATATTCCGTCGGCCGAAATTCGGTTGAACCCCGAACACATGGGGCCTATTTCGATTAAGATCGACGTCAATCAAGACCAAACCAGTGTCTCTTTCACAACGCAGCATGCGGGAGTCAAAGAAGCAATAGAAGCCGCGTTACCGAAGCTGCGGGAAATGTTGGGCGAGCAAAAGCTGGATTTGGCGGACGTTAATGTGTCCCAGCAACATTCCGAACAAAAACAAGGCCGAGAATCCTATCAAATGGCTGGAGACCAGCGCCGGAGCGGCAATCAAGACCCTGATTTCACCGACGCCGGTGCAAACAACGCCTCCGCAACCAATATACTTGACGAAATCGAAGCCGGGCGTGCTATCGCCAGCAACGGCTTGCTCAGTCTGTTCGCCTAGTCCCCGGGCCGGCGTTGTAACAAAAATTGCTTTGCAAAAACAACGCCGGTTTCTATAATGCCCAGCTTTTTGGAGTCTTCCGGCTCCGAATCCTTGCTTCACCGCCTGCCGGCGGGAAGCTTTCAACCCGTAAGGAGAAATCATGCGACATTATGAAATCGTCTTCTTAGTCCATCCTGACCAAAGTGCTCAGGTGCCGGCTATGATTGAACGTTACAAATCCACTGTTGAAGAAGCCTCAGGCAAAATTCACCGGCTGGAAGACTGGGGCCGTAGACATCTGGCCTATCCGATCAAAAAAATTCACAAAGCGCATTACGTGCTGATGAATATCGAATGCGACCAAGCCACTCTGGAAGAACTGGAAGCCGGTTTTCGCTTTAACGACGCCATTTTGCGCAGCCAGACCCTGGCGAAAAAAGAAGCCATCACCGGTCCTTCCGTGATTGCAACCAGCGGCAGCGACGGCCAAAAATCCGCCAGCCGTGCCAAAGGTGACGCCGAAGAAGAAGTCGAAGCCGAAGTCGAAACCAGCGACGAAGCTGAAGTAGCTGCCGATTCAGAGTAACCCAAATTAACGTAGAGAATTTTCATGGCACGTAACAATATCAGACGTAAAAAAGGTTGCCGTTTCAGCGGCGAAGACGCGATCGTGATCGACTACAAAGATCTGGATCTGCTCAGCGAATACATCACCGAAACCGGCAAAATCATTCCGAGCCGGATTACCGGGACTAGCGCGAAATACCAAAGACAGTTGACTGCGGCGATCAAACAAGCCCGTTTCCTGGCTTTGTTGCCGTTTTGCGACGCGCATAAGTAACTGATTCGCAATCCGGAGGAAGGCAGGCGTGCAATTTCTGGCCGCTTTCATCATGAAGGGGAGGGTGCAAGCGATGACCGTTGCATCCAGCTTGGCGTTGCTTTCCCTGTTGTTTCCTCCGATTAGTATCGTAAGTTCGGCCTCGCTAGCGCTGGTCACTTTGCGGCGCGGAGCCGGCGAGGGCATGTACGTCCTGCTGTGTTCCTGCTTGGCGGCCGCGGTGTTGAGCCTGATGTTGCTGGGCAATTATCAGTACGCATTGATGTACGGTCTGGCGTTCTGGCTGCCGGTCTGGTTGATCTCGATCGTCTTGCGCGAGGGCAGACACTTGGTTGTGGCGATCGAAATCGCCGTGTTGCTAGGTTTGGCTGCGGTATTCAGCATTTATGTATTCCAGGAGCAGCCGGCGTTGTTTTGGCGGCAAATCCTGGAGTTCATGATTCAGCCGATGTTGAGCGGGCAAACCGATGTTGCCGTCGAACAGATTCGCCAATCGGCGGATACGTTGGCGCATTACATGACTGGTGTCGCCGCGGCGGGTAGTGTTTGCGGCTTGTTGCTGGGCCTGTTTTTGGCCCGGTTTTGGCAGGCCGCGCTCTACAATCCCGGCGGTTTCAGAAGCGAGTTTCTAGCGTTGCGGGCGCATTTGCCGTTCACATTGGCGACACTGGCGCTGGTTGCAGTGGCTTGGTTGAGTCCTGCAGACATCGCAGAGTTCTGCTGGAACGTCTTGCTGGTCATGTTCGTGCTGTATGTCTTTGTCGGTACTGCAGTGCTGCACGCGGCCTTTGCGACCAGCAAGGGCGGTCGGTTCATGGTGCCTTTTCTGTACATCACGTTGATGTTGGTGCCGCACGTGACCGCCGTGGTCGTCCTTTGCGGGCTAAGCGATACTTGGCTGGATTTGCGAAACAAATTTAAACCCAATGGAGCGTAACGCTCCCGATTTTTCGACATACGAGTCGAACCAAGAGGTATAAACGATGGAAGTCATTCTTCTGGAAAAAACCGCCAACCTGGGCAACCTGGGCGACAAAGTCACCATCAAACCGGGTTATGGCAGAAACTACCTGATCCCGCAAGGTAAAGCCGTTCAGGCGACCCCGGCTAAAATCAAGGAATTCGAAGAGCGTCGCGCCGAGCTGGAAAAGCAAGCGGCCGAAAAATTGGCGGCTGCCAACGCCCGTGCCGAAGCTCTGAGCAAACTGGCGATTACGATCGCTCATAAAACCGGCGACGAAGGCCGTCTGTTCGGTTCGGTCGGTACGCTGAACATTGCCGACGCGATCAGCGCTGCCGGCGTCAAAGTCGAAAAGCACGAGGTACGTTTGCCGAACGGCGTGATCCGCAATATCGGCGATTACGACATCGCCATCAACCTGCACACCGACGTCGTCGCCACGCTGACGATTAAAGTCGTAGCGGAGTAAGTGCTTGATCATCGTAACCGGTGGTGCCGGCTTCATCGGCAGTAATCTGGTGTTGGGGCTGAACGCCCGCGGTTACGATGATATTTTGGTGGTCGACCATTTAAGCAACGGTATCAAATTTAGGAATCTGGTCGATTGCCGGATTGCCGATTATCTCGACCGAGCCACGTTTCTCGAACGCCTGCAACAAGGCCGATTCCAAGCCGAATCGATAGCGGCGATATTCCATCAGGGCGCCTGTTCCAGTACCACGGAATGGGACGGCCGTTACATGATGGACAACAATTATGAATACAGCAAAACCCTGTTTCATTATTGCCAAAGCCACAAAATTCCATTTATTTACGCATCCAGCGCAGCCACTTACGGCGCCGATCTGACTTTCAAGGAAGAATTGGCCTACGAAGGTCCGCTGAATGTTTACGGTTACTCTAAGTTTCAGTTCGACCAGTATCTGCGGCGGCAAACCAAGTTGACGGCGCCAGTAGTAGGGTTGCGCTACTTCAACGTCTACGGCCCGCGCGAGGCGCACAAGGGCAGCATGGCCAGCGTCGCGTTTCATTTGCATAAGCAGATTCAGCAATCCGACGAATTGAAATTATTCGAAGGTTGCGACGGTTATGCCGACGGCGAGCAACGCCGGGATTTTGTTTACGTTGGCGATGTTGTCGACGTGAATTTGTGGTTTTTGGACCATCCCGAAGTCAGCGGCATCTTCAACTGCGGTACCGGTCGCAGCCAGACCTTTAACGACGTTGCCAATGCGGTGATTCGTTATCATCAACGCGGTTATATCAAATACATCCCGTTTCCGGAGCATCTGAAAGGCTGTTATCAGAGTTTTACCGAAGCCAATCTGGAAAAACTGCGCGCCGTCGGTTGCCAGCATCGGTTTAAGTCGGTGGAAGAAGGTGTTCAGCTCTACATGGAGTGGCTTAACCGTTAGCGTTAACCGCGCTCGCTGATGCCGAAAATCCTGGTTGCGGCCGCGTTTCAAGCGCGTATGCTTATAACGATAAGCAGAATTACAGCCAAGGAGTTCCCTCAATGTCCCTAGCCTACCGATACATCCGTTGGTTTAACCAACTCAGCATCCAGGATATTCCTTTAGTCGGCGGTAAGAATGCGTCGTTGGGCGAAATGTACCAAGGATTGGCCGTAGAGGGTATCCGGGTGCCGAACGGTTTCGCGATCACCGCAGACGCCTATCGTTGTCTGTTGGATCAAGCCGACGCTTGGCCCCGCTTACACGAATTATTGGACGATGTCGATGCCGACGACGTTGCCGATCTGGCCCGTCGCGCCCAGCAAGCCCGCGATTTGGTCTACGCCGCGCCGCTGCCCGCTGATTTGCAGGCCGAGATCAATGGCGCATTTGCCGAGTTGCAGCGCGAATACGGCGCTGACTTGACTGTCGCGGTACGCAGTTCCGCCACTGCGGAGGATCTGCCCAACGCCAGTTTTGCCGGTCAACAGGACAGCTATCTGAATATTCGCGGCGGTCACAGCTTGCTGGATGCCTGCAAGCGCTGCTTTGCCAGTCTGTTCACCGACCGCGCCATCCATTACCGCATCGACCAGGGTTTCGACCATTTCAAGGTGGCGCTGTCGATTGGCGTAATGAAAATGGTACGCTCGGATTTGGCCGCCAGCGGCGTGATGTTCTCACTCGATACCGAGTCCGGCTTCCAGGATGCGGTGTTCATTACCGGGGCTTACGGCCTGGGCGAAAACGTGGTGCAAGGTGCGGTGGATCCGGACGAGTTTTATGTGCACAAGCCGACCTTCGCCCAAGGTTACCGCGCGGTGCTGCGGCGCAATCTGGGCGCCAAGAAAATCAAGATGGTTTACAGCGACGGCCGTACTCGCGAGCCGGTGCGCAACATCGCCACCGCCAACGACGAGCGGCGCCGCTTTTGCATCGCCGACGCCGAAGTGCTGGAACTGGCCGATTATGCGACCAAAATCGAACGGCATTATGGTCGGCCGATGGACATGGAATGGGCCAAGGACGGGCTGGACGGCAAACTTTACCTCGTGCAGGCCCGACCGGAGACGGTGGCTTCGCAGCGTAGCGGCAACGTGTTAGAACAATACCGCTTGTTGGCGCAGGGTGTGGTCATCGCCCGCGGTCATGCGGTCGGCAGCAAAATAGCCGCTGGCAAGGCGAGGGTGATTGCCAGCGTTGCGCAGTTATCCAGTTTTAAGCCCGGCGAAGTGTTGATCGCCGATATGACCACGCCGGACTGGGAACCGGTGATGAAAACCGCCGCCGCCATCGTCACCAATCGCGGCGGCCGTACCTGCCATGCGGCGATCATCGCCCGCGAACTGGGCGTGCCGGCGGTAATCGGCTGCGAGAACGCAACCACGGCAATCGCCAGTGGTAGCGAGATTACGGTCAGTTGCGCCGAGGGCGACGTCGGCAAGGTTTATCAGGGGCAGGTCGAATTCGAGGTGCTGCGAACCGATCTGGCGCAAATGCAGCGGCCGAAGACCAAAATCATGCTGAATCTGGGCAATCCGGAATTGGCCTTCAAGCACAGCTTTTTGCCGAACGACGGCGTCGGTTTGGCACGGATGGAATTCATTATTACCGAATATATCAAGGCGCATCCGCTGGCCTTGATTCATCCGGAGCGGGTTCAGGACGTCGCCGAGTTGGAACAACTCAAGCGTTTGACCGAGGGTTACGAAAGCCCGGAAGAGTTTTTTATCCAGCGGCTGGCCGAAGGCGTGGCGACGATTGCCGCCGCGTTTTATCCCAAGCCGGTGGTGGTGCGGATGTCGGACTTCAAGACCAACGAATACGCCACGTTGTTGGGCGGGCGCTGGTTCGAGCAGGACGAGGCCAATCCGATGATCGGTTTTCGCGGCGCGTCGCGCTACGTGCATCCGGCTTACGCCGAGGGCTTCGCCTTGGAATGCGCGGCTATGAAGCGGGTGCGCGAGACGATGGGTTTGACCAATCTGATATTGATGATCCCGTTTTGCCGGCGCATCGACGAGGCGGAGCGGGTGTTGGCGGCGATGGCCGGCCACGGCTTGCAGCGCGGTGATAACGGCCTGGAAATCTACGTGATGTGCGAGATTCCCAACAACGTGATTCTGATCGACGAATTTGCCAAACTGTTCGACGGTTTTTCGATCGGCTCCAACGACTTGACCCAATTGACGCTGGGTGTCGATCGCGATTCGGAGATTGTTGCCAACGACTTCGACGAGCGCGATCCCGGCGTCAAAACCATGATTCGGCTGGCGGTGGAAGGCGCCCGGCGCAACGGCCGCCATTCCGGTTTGTGCGGCCAGGCGCCGTCGGATTATCCGGAAATGGCCGAATATCTAGTGGAAATCGGGATCGATTCGATGAGCTTGAATCCTGACACTGTGTTACCCACAACGCAGCGGGTGTTGGAATTGGAACAGTGCTTGGGGCGATAGCCAAGCGGAGATGTCCTGAACGATCATGACGTCGGAACGCTATTGTGGGCTGGTTTTTTGCCGGGGCTTGCGGCTCAGTCAGTCTGTCAAGCACCGCTTTCGGCTAGTTGTCCGCGCCGAGCGCTGGCTTAAAGTTTTTCCAATACCGATGCTTTCCAACCGTGTTGTTCCAGTTTTCGCTCATTCCCATGGAGAATTTCATGCCAGATTTGCGGCCTCGTTCTGCGAGTTCTGAATTTTGTTCGCCGTTGCGCGGTGGTTAATCGGCTTATGCGATTCGTCTACACCTTGCTGTTCCATTTGGCATTGCCGATGGTGTTGCTGCGCTTGTATTGGCGCGGGGCCAAAGCGCCGGAATACCGGCGACGCTGGCGCGAACGCTTGGGAGTTTACCCATTTCAATCCCGCCAAGGCGTGCTCTGGTTTCACGCGGTCTCGGTCGGCGAGGCCGAAGCGGCGTTTCCGCTAATAAAATGGATGCAATCTCAATATCCCGAATTGCCGGTGCTGGTGACGACGACCACCCCGACTGGTTCGGCCCGCGTGCGGGCAGTGTTGGCCGATAGGGTCGAGCATGTGTACTTGCCATACGATTTGCCGCTGGTGGTGGGCCGCTTTATCGCGCATTTTCGGCCCCGTCTGGCGATAATCATGGAAAAAGAGATCTGGCCGAACCTGTTTGCCGCCTGCGCCGAGGCTTCTCTACCGCTGTATATCGTCAATGCCCGGTTGTCGGCGCGTTCGGCGCAGTCTTATCAAAGAATCCCGGCCTTGGTGAGGCCGGCATTGGCCGGTGTGGCGGCGGTTGCAGTGCAAACCGTTGATGACCGGACTCGGTTTATCCAGATCGGAGCTCAACCCGATCGCGTGCGGGTGCTCGGCAATATCAAATTCGACGTGACCGTAGCGCCCGAGGTGCTGGGGCAAGGACAAACTCTAAAGGCCCAGGCATTTGCCGGGCGTTGGGTTCTGGTGCTTGCGAGTAGTCATCACGGTGAAGAAGAGGTGTTCCTCGCACTGTATCCGCAGCTAAAAGCCGCGCTGCCCGAATTGTTATTGCTGATCGTGCCGCGGCATCCCGAGCGCTTTCTAACGGTGAGAGCGCTCTGCGAGCAACGTGGGTTGCAAGTGGTGATGCGCAGCGAACAGCGGGCTTGCAGCGCACAGACCGACGTTTATATCGGCGACAGCATGGGCGAATTGAAAATGCTGTATGCCGCGGCCGATGCTGCGTTCGTCGGCGGGAGTTTGGTTCCGGTTGGCGGCCACAATGTGTTGGAACCGGCGGCTGCCGGCGTACCGGTAATCTTCGGTCCGGAAATGTTTAATTTTCAGGAAATAGCCGAGCGCATGCTCGCCGCCGAAGCGGCCGTTCAGTGTGCCGGGGCTCAGGCCTTGCCGGCTGCGGTGTTACGCCTTTATCAAGATATCGGATTTAAAAATCGTCTGGTTGGCAACGCCCGGCAGTTTGTTGCCGACAATCAAGGAGCGGCTGAGCGGACTGCTGCATTATTGGCTGAAAGCTTGGATGTTTGAAGCGGTCCTGACGGTTTGGCGGAAAGCGCTCGGTGTTTTCCGTTATAATTCGTTGGTTTTTAATTTTTTAGGTTAATAGCGGATTATGTCGGATATTAAAAAAGTGGTGCTGGCCTATTCGGGCGGTCTGGATACTTCAGTGATCTTGAAATGGCTGCAAGATGTTTACCAATGTGAGGTCGTAACATTTACCGCCGACATCGGCCAGGGCGAAGAGCTGGAGCCGGCACGGGCCAAGGCTAAGGCAGCCGGCATCAAGGAAATCTATATCGATGATTTGCGCGAGGAATTTGCCCGCGATTTCGTATTTCCGATGTTCCGCGCCAATACCATTTACGAGGGCGAATATCTGCTGGGTACCTCCATCGCCCGGCCTCTGATCGCCAAGCGTCTGATCGAAATTGCCAACGAAACCGGCGCCGACGCGATTTCTCACGGTGCTACCGGCAAGGGCAACGACCAAGTCCGCTTCGAGCTGGGTGCTTATGCGTTGCGGCCGGACATTAAGGTCATTGCGCCGTGGCGGGAATGGGATTTGAATTCACGGCAAAAACTGCTGGATTACGCCGAGCAGCATGGCATCTCGGTGGAGATGAAGAAAGGTAAAACCTCGCCATACTCAATGGATGCCAACTCGCTGCATATTTCCTACGAAGGCCGGATTCTGGAAAATCCGTGGACCGAGCCGGAAGAAGACATGTGGCGCTGGAGTGTGTCGCCGGAAAATGCGCCGGACCAAGCCACTTATGTCGAATTGACCTATGAAAAAGGCGATATCGTCGCCATCGACGGCGAACCGCATACGCCGCATCAGGTTATGGAGAAACTGAACAAAATCGCCGGCGCCAATGGTGTCGGTCGGTTGGATATCGTCGAGAACCGTTATGTGGGTATGAAATCGCGCGGTTGCTACGAAACGCCGGCCGGCACCGTGATGTTGAAGGCCCATCGCGCGATCGAATCTCTGACTCTGGACCGCGAGGTGGCGCATTTGAAAGACGAGTTGATGCCGCGTTACGCCTCTCTGATTTACAACGGTTATTGGTGGAGTCCGGAACGCAAAATGCTGCAAACCATGATCGACGAGTCGCAAGTGAACGTGAACGGTAAAGTTCGCGTTAAGTTGTACAAAGGCAACGTCATCGTCGTCGGCCGCCAATCCGAAACCAACAGTTTGTTCGACGAAAACATCGCGACCTTCGAAGAAGACGGCGGCGCCTACAACCAAAAAGACGCCGAAGGCTTTATTAAATTGAACGCCCTGCGGATGCGGATTGCGGCAAAAAAAGGCCGTTAAGCCCGAAAGCAGAAAACAGGACATTTTTCCGCAAGCTTGTATAATGCGCCGATAACTGTCCGTCGATCGTAGTACTTGGCTACGTCGGCGGGCAGAGACGCTTCCCGATTAGCAAGATTAAAACAATAATGAGCGACATGCCTGAGATTAATCCGGATGAAGTCATAAGCGACACGCGCGAGATTGTCTATTTGCGGACCGCAAACCAGCATCAGGCATTGGTAAAAGCCAACCGCGTGCTGCTGCTGTTGGTGATGGGGTTGATGGCGGTTGTGTTTGTGTTGGGGTTTGTATTGTTGCCCAGACAAAATTTGCTGACCGAAATCCAAAAACATCAGACCTTGTCTGCGGTTTATGCGACTCAGAACCCGGCGCTATCTGCAGAAATTAGTGCTTTGAAAGGGCAGTTATTCGGTTTGTTGAGCGGTTCAATCGAAAGCAAATTGCGGACATTGGAAGAGAATATTAAAAAAGGCAGCGTTGCCGATTCCTTGGATACCATTCGCGATTTGAAAGGGGATGTAAAAATCCTGACGACCTATTCGATCGATTCGCCGGCCAGAGCCGATGGCGCGGCAGTGAATCAGGCCTTGATCAAGGAATTGAACGATGTAAAGGATTTGGTTTATCTGACCTTTGTCTCTTGCGGTTTGATGATCGCGGCGATTGCCGGGGTCTGGCTGCGTGGTCGTTACCGTCTAACGCATCAGCGAAGTCGCCAAGCCTATCTTGGTAGAGGCGATTAGCCCGCCATTTTATTTAGCGAATAAAAAAGCCGCTATCCGTTACGGATAGCGGCTTTTTATTTGCCTGTCGAACTGCGATTATTTTTTCAAATATTCGTAGACTGCGTCGATGGCTTGGTCTTCGGTATAACCAGCTTTTTTGACAGGACCCACTTCCATGATCGCTGCGGTGGCTTTAGGCATGCCGTTTTTGCCGTTTTTCAGGACGCTGGCGAACTGGTCTTTCGGCAGTTTACCCGCTTTGATCAGTTCTTTCAGTTGTGGGTTAGAAGAGATGTCATGGCAAGCGCCGCAACCACGGCCGAAAGCACGCTCGTAAATTTTTGCGCCGATTTCTTCCGCTTCGTTAGCTGCAACTTGGCCGCTGATCGCGATAAGAGCTGCGCCTACTAATAAACCGAATGATTTTTTCATTTTCTTCTCTCGTTGTGTTTAAAAAAAGAACTGCGTATTGTTGTTTTGAATAAGCAGCTCACAGGGAAGTTAAGCGGGTAAAGGATAGGGAACTTTGGCAAAAAATTCAATCGATTTTCTGTTGCACCACTGCCGTTAGCCCGCTTGCGGCCTGATTTTTCCAACCAAAGCTTAAATTTGGCTGAAATCGGGAAATTGTCCCGCAATCGCCTAGCAGATGGGTAGAAACCACTCCAGTTGTTCGCGTAAACGTACAACGGTACCGACAATAATTAAGGTCGGCGGCTTGATATCGGCATTCTCCACTTTTTTCGGCATATCGCTCAAAGTCCCGGTAATCACCCGTTGGTGGCGGGTGGTACCTTGCTGAATCAGCGCAATGGGTTGGTCGGCCGGGCAGCCGTGTTCGATCAGGGATTGGCAAATCGTTTCCAGTCCAACCAAGCCCATATAGATCACGATGGTTTGATTGGGAGCCGCCAGTTGGCTCCAGTTCAGATTGATATTGCCGTCTTTCAAGTGGCCGGTGACAAAGGTGCAGGATTGGGCGTGGTCGCGATGGGTCAACGGGATGCCGGCATAGCTGGCACAGCCGGCCGCGGCGGTAATGCCCGGTACCACTTGAAACTGAATGCCCTGTTGCATCAGCGTTTCGATTTCCTCGCCGCCGCGGCCGAAAATAAACGGGTCGCCCCCTTTCAAGCGGGCTACACGTTTGCCGGATAGGGCCAGATTGGCGAGCAGTTCGTTGATTGATTCCTGTGGCAGGCTGTGGTTGCTGCGTTGCTTGCCGACGTAGATTTTTTCGGCGTCGCGGCGGGCCATTTCCAGAATCTCTTTCGATACCAGCCGGTCGTAGACGACCACATCCGCCTGCTGCATCAACCTTAAGGCGCGAAAGGTCAGCAAGTCAGGATCGCCCGGTCCGGCACCGATTAGATAGACCTCGCCGCGGTTTTGCGCATGTTCGGCTGCATCGAGTTTGGCGCGCAGTTCGGCGCCGGCTTGGTCGCGGCGTCCGGAGAACACCAGCTCGGCGATATTACCCTGCAATGCGTCTTCCCAGAACACTCGGCGTCGAGCTGCATCCGGTAGGCGTTGTTTGACCAATGCCCGGAACTCCTCGGCAAATTGCCCTAGAAGGCCGAACGCGCCCGGAATAGCCGTTTCCACTTTGGAACGCAGCAAACGTGCCAACACCGGCGATACGCCGCCGGAAGAGACCGCGACCGTCAACGGCGAGCGGTCGACGATAGCGGGGAAGATGAAGCTGCATAAGTCCGGGTTATCGACCACATTGACCGGTATGTTACGCGCATTTGCCGCTTGGGCCACCGCTTCGTTGACGCTTCTGGTGTCGGTTGCCGAAACCACTAGGCACATGCCGTAAAGATCGCTATCGGCGAAAGGTTTTTGGGTCAGCATTACGAGGCCAGCGTTTGCCATGTCGGCGACGCTGTCGCTAACTTCCGGCGCGACTACGCTAATTTTGGCTCCGGCTTTTGCCAATAGCTCAATTTTTCGGCTGGCGATTTCGCCGGCACCAACAATCAGGCAGGATTGGCCCTTGAGTTTTAAAAATAGCGGAAAGTAATCCATGGTCCTTGATTTTCGGGGTCTGGGGGTTGATGTTATGATACGTGCCGTCAATTAGCGATTGAGCGAATACCGATATGATTGAATTTGATTTGGAAGTCGATGCCAGCGGTTTACAGTGTCCGCTGCCGCTGTTGCGCCTGAAAAAAGCCATTATGGAAATCAACAGCGGCTCGGTGGTCAAGGTCATTGCCACCGATCCGGCCGCTCATTTGGATTTCGGCGTGTATATCGATCAGGCAGGACACCAATTGGTTCACAATTTACGGGATGCCGACCGGCAGATCTTTTACATCCAAAAAAAATAATGGGCTTAGCGCAGGCTGATGATAGGCCAATTGGCTAACTCCGCAGCCTGCCTCAGTTTTTCGTCCGGATCGACGGCGACCGGACGGTCTACCAAGTTCAACAGCGGCAGATCGTTATGCGAATCGCTGTAAAAGCATGAACCCTCCAACGTTTCCGCCGACTCGGCCAACCAATCCCGCAATAGATCGACTTTGCCTTGTTGAAAGCAGGGCGTGCCTTGGAATTTGCCGGTGTAGCGGCCGTCTTTGAATTCCGGCGTCGTCGCCAGCAAGTTGTCGATGCCGTAGAGTTTCACGATCGGTTCGGTCACGAAACGGTTGGTCGCGGTGATCACCAGCAGCGTGTCTCCGGCTTGGCGATGCCGGTCGATTAGCTCCCGTGCCGCATCCAACATGATCGGCCTGATCAGGCTATCGACGAATTCCTCCCGCCAACGGTAAAGCTGGTTGGCCTCGTGCTGCGCCAGCGGCGCCAACGAGAAATGCAGAAATTCGACGATGTCCAGCGTGCCTTGTTTGTAATCCTCGTAAAACTTTTTATTGGCTTGTTCGTAATGGTCTTTGTCGACGATGCCGCGATCGACCAAAAACTGGCCCCATAAAAAGTCGCTGTCGTCTGCGATCAGCGTGTTATCCAAATCGAAAATGGCTAAGCTCACGGCAAACCCGTCGTCGTAAAGAAAAAGATAAGGCCGGTAGCGTCGGCCAAGTATTTGTGGAACAATTGCGGCATTAACTTTAATGGCCGTACCGCTGCTAATTTTAACATTCCGGCATTAGCAATCGGGCGGCAAATGATACAGGTTTTTTACATGATAGACTCGAAAGGATACCGGCCAAATGTCGGGATTATCCTTTGCAATGACGAGGGTCGTGTGTTTTGGGCCAAGCGCAAGGGCGCGAATTCGTGGCAGTTTCCGCAAGGCGGAATTGATGGCGACGAGGACCCGGAAACCGCGATGTACCGGGAATTGTGGGAGGAGACCGGTTTGCGCGCCGAACATGTGCAACTGTTGGGTAGAACCCGATACTGGTTGCGTTATAAGTTACCGGATCGCTATATCCGTAAGAACTCCACGCCGCTATGTATAGGCCAAAAGCAAATTTGGTTCATTTTGCGCTTAAACACGGACGAGTCGATGGTGCGTTTCGATTGCGGCCATAAACAGGAATTCGATAGCTGGAAATGGGTCGAGTACTGGTATCCGTTGAAGGACGTGGTTTACTTTAAACGCCGCGTTTATCGTAAGGCCATGGACGAGTTGGGCGCTTTGCTAATTACCAACGATGTCGGCGTCAATGCCGAAAGTTATCTGTCTGGCAGATTGGAAGCCGGCTAGTAGCTCTTCAAATCCAGCCGGAGTTCGGGCTGTTCGGCATCGATTCTATAGCAGACGGTTTTTAGCGTCCCGTCGTCGTACAATTCGAACACCCGGTAGCCGGGTGGTTTAACATCCAATTCGAATTCGGTGGCGCCGGGCTTGAACTGCACGCAAGTTGCCGGTGCGGACACTATTTGAATACCTCTATAGTGCTTTGCCATTTCCTGGTGCAAATGGCCGCAGGTGATCGCTTTGACCTGCGGGAATCTTGCCGCAATCTGCAGCAATTCCTCACCGTTCTCGATCATCATGGTGTCCATCCACGGACTGCCGCTGGCAACGCAATGATGGTGCACCGCTAGTACGGCCGGCAAATTGCAAGTTTCCAAGGTCGCGTTTAAAAACAGCAATTCGGCGTCAGCCAGATAACCGCCAGGATAACCGGGCTTTTGGCTGTTCAATCCGATAATTTGCCAATGCGGAAATAGCCGGTGTTTGCCGCAACTTAGTTGGCTCCGATTTAATTCGGTTTGCATTAACGGCCAATCGTCGTGATTGCCAGGCAGAAACAGACAGGGGTTGGCGTAGCGTTGCAAGCGGTCGGCGATACGCCGGTAACTGTCCGGGCCCGGATCTTGGCCCAGGTCGCCGGTCAATACGATCAGGTCGAAGCTGCCGTGTCTCGTATGAGCCGCATCCAGCACTTGGGCGAAGTAATATTCGGGGTCTACGCCCAGCAAAGTAGCGCCGGCATGCGGCAGAATGTGCAGGTCGGTCAGCTGTAGAATTTTCAGCATCGACATCGCTTAGCGCAGATAAGGCAGATAAGCCTGGCTGTTCGGGTGGACTTGGCTTAAATCGTCGTCGGCGCCGATCCAGCGATACGCGCTGTGTTGCTGCTGCGGCAGTTGCGCAGACTCGAGTCCCATATTCAGTTGGTAGCCCAGCACCACGTAGTGGGTGCTGATTCCCGGTGCGTCGGCAAAATTGGTGTCGTATAAATGGGTAAAGGCGCCAAGCAAGCGGCCGTCGCCAATTTCGTAAATTTGGCCCAGTTCGGTTTCGGTGATCCGCCGGAACGCTTGTTCCAGCGTTTCCGATTTGTAAATTCTGCCGCCCGGCACGAACCAATAACCTTGGGCCGGCTGGTTGAGGCGTTGACCCATCAGAATCTTGCTGTCGGCGGAGCTGACGATCAAATCGATCGATACCAGCGGCGTTAAATCGACCACGTTGAGAAAGTCCTGTTTGGCGAGCATGGCGAGTTCCTCGGTAGATGAGCGGATTGAATTAAATTACGTCTTTATACAGCAGCTTGGAGTTGCGTTGGTAGTTGTAGGCGCTCTGCATCGGCGCCGGCAAATCTTCGATCGCACAGGCTACGAAGCCGCGTTCGACGAACCAATGCAAAGTCTGGGTGGTACGGACGAACAGGCGGCGAATGTTGCGGGCTCGAGCCTGACTGACCAGGTAATTCAGCAAGCTATCGCCACGCCCACCCTGGCGATAGTCGCCATGCACCGCCAGACAGGCCAGTTCGGCGCTGCCGGCATCGGTCATGACGTGGAATGCGGTGCAGCCGATAATCAGGCCGTCGCGCTCGATAACTATATAGTCGCCGATTTCCATCTCCAGTTTTTCCCGCGAACGTTTGACCAGAATGCCCTGGGCTTCCAGCGGCTTGATCAGTTCCATGATGCCGCCGATATCGTCCAGCGTCGCCGAGCGGATGGTTTCGAAGGCGGTGGAACTAACCAGGGTGCCGACGCCGTCGCGGGTAAACAGTTCCAGCAGCAAGGCGCCGTCGACATGGCGGTTGATCAGATGGGCGCGCTGCACGCCACGGCGGCAGCTTTGCATAGCCGCCGTTAACGGTCGGGCGACGGCGTCCGGCAGTGCAGGGGGGTTATTCAGCAATTGCGCGGCCTGGTCGGTAGTCAGTTGTAACAGTGCAGCGCCGGAAGCCGGGTCGACGCAGGTTTGCTCGGTCAATAAAATCAGTTTCTCCGCCTGCAGCGCAATCGCTACTTCGGTGGCGACTTCTTCGGCAGATAAATTGAACACCTCGCCGCTGGGCGAATAGCCGACCGGCGAAATCAGCACCACATTGTTTTGGTCCAGTTGCTGATGAATGGCCTGGGCGTCGATCTTGCGCACCGTGCCGGTGTAGCAGTAGTCGATGCCGTCCAGCACGCCGAGCGGTTTTGCGGTAACGAAGTTGCCGGAGGCGACCCTGATTTGGGCGCCGGCCATCGGAGAACCGGAAACGCCCATCGACAGCAAGGCTTCGATTTCGACCCGAACCAGGCCGGCCGCCTGTTTGACGTACTGCAAGGTGGTGGCGTCGGTGATGCGCAAGTGGTGGTGGAATTTCGGCGTATCGCCGTGTTCCGCCAATTGTTCGTCGATCTGGGCCCTGATACCGTAGACCAGCACCAGCCTGACGCCCAGGCTTTTCAGCAACGCGAAATCGTGAATCAGATTGTCGAAATCGGTTTCGCCGACCGCATTGCCGCCGAAGAAAATCACAAAGGTGCGATTGCGGTGGGCATGGATATAGGGCGACGAATTTCTAAACCAGGTGACGAAGGTGGGCTGTGGTTCCATTGGCAAGAGTGTTGATTCGCATTGGGCTAGTTTAACCGGCGGCCGATGATACCGCTACCGGCGCGGAATCCCGTTTACTTAAGAGATTTCCAGCGGCCGGCGACATATTCCAGCGCTTCCTGGATGTTCAGGTCGCGGGTACCGCCGCCGGTACGGACGAAAAACTTAGGTGTGTTGCCGATGTTGAGGAACACCGGCCGCAAGGCCGGCGAGACGATGACCCGGCACACGTCTTTGTGGTCGATCTTGTGAAACAAGATATGCACAAAGCGACACAGGTCCGCTCCCAAATTCTCGGCGATCGCAGTGATCAGGGTTTGTTCGAAACCATCCTGATCGCATTTTTTCAAAGTCTGAAAGTCCGGCTCCAGGCCGACGATTTCGCCATTGTCGGCGACGCCGATCAATAAAGTGCCGCCGATGTGGCTGTTGAAAAATCCGGCCAGCGTTTTCAATACGACGCCTTCCAGGGTCCGATTGACGCGCTGCTCCTGCAAATCCCAACGCAATGTCGATTTGAATTCCAGCAACGGCCCCTCGCCCTGGCGGATGATGGTCGGCAGGTCTTTTTCCAGCTCGGCTTTCAAGGCATCCAGATCGACCAGGCGTTTATGCAGCATCTGGTAAAAGCCGAGCGACAGCAAGCCCAGGAGTGCGCCGATTTCTGCATAGAACAGGATCAAATTATTCTGGTTGATCTGCCCCGTCATCACCTCGGTAAACTGGCCGATGACGAATTCGATCGACGAAATCGGGTCGGCGTTGCGCTCGCGTGAGCTAATGTAATCGTAACTGGGCGCCAGCAGAAAAATCCCCATTCCGGCGCCGATCCAGGCGGCCAGAAAGTAGATTTTCAGTTTTTGTTTCCAGATGTTGAGCAGTTGGAGGAGGAAGCGTTTCACGGTAGTTTTATGTGTAGGGCGCTTCCGAGAAGGCAAAACGCCGAAAATTCTCAAGGTCTGTTGGATTGCTAGCGACGAATCCAGATTAGGCGGGTTAACCTGAATGGCTGCGAAGCTTGAGTGTGGGAACAATAAATTACTTTCTCAACAGCTCAACGTATTCCAGACCATCGAAGTGTTCGGCCAACGATGATTTTAGCGAAGCCCGTAATGCTTCGGCTTCCTCTTGACCATCATCACTTCCATACTCAACTATGAACGAGACAGTATTTTCAGCTGTAAGTGTATAAGTCATGGAAAGCCACTTCCCAAAATATTTTGCGAAATCTGTTGGATACGTACCTGCACATCCGTAGCAAGTGAGCTCATGCTTTGCGGCAACATCAGCTATGACTTTAACCAATTCTTCGCGCGAAATAGTCGCAGTGCGGGATACAGGCCGCACAGTGTATTCTTCCTGTATCGGTAGGGCTGACGTGCCCATAACTGCAACTAGCGTAACTACCGCGACAGGTACTGTCAGCATTTTTCTAAAATATTTCGATGTAATACGAAACCTGGACTGTTTTTTGGAAACGTACAGGCACGCAGGCATAACTAATAGAGCCCATAGATCGCTGTAGTCAACCACTCGGCCAATTTGCAAAATACTTTGGCTATTCACCAAATGAATCAGTGAATCCGACAGCGGACTTTTCCACCACAGAAAAGTAATTGAAATCAACAGGCATATTAGCCATTTTCTCTGGGGTATCGCGCTGAATGTCATTAAGGATACCAATCCCACACCGGCGAAATCAGAAAGTTTGCCGGTTATTCCTCCTGGATAAGCAGCTTTTAACCACCAATCGTTGGTAATCAACGATATTAGGCAAATGAGGAACGGCCAGGTGGTCATTATTCTAATTGCACTATCATTCATTTCTGTTTGCTTGAAGTTCGGACGCGGTAAGAGCCGCCGAAATTAATCCTCGAGCTTCGACAAATCCCTGACCGCACCTTTATCGGCCGAGGTAGCGAAGGCAGCGTAGGCTTTCAAGGCGACGGATACTTTGCGCGGGCGCGGCTTGGCCGGTTTCCAGCCCAGCTTGTCCTGTTCGGCCCGGCGTTGCGCCAGCTCCTCGTCGGACAGCAACACGTTGATCGAGCGGTTGGGAATATCGATCCTGATCCGGTCGCCGTTTTTCAGCAAGCCGATCGCGCCGCCGGCCGCTGCCTCCGGAGAACAATGGCCGATCGACAGACCCGAAGTGCCGCCGGAGAAACGGCCGTCGGTCAGCAGTGCGCAGGCTTTACCCAAGCCCTTGGATTTGATATAGCTGGTCGGATACAGCATTTCCTGCATCCCCGGGCCGCCGCGCGGACCTTCGTAGCGGACGACGACCACGTCGCCGGCTTTGACTTTATCGGCCAGGATGTTTTCGACTGCCTCGTCCTGCGACTCGACCACATGGGCGCTGCCTTCGAAGACCAGCAGGCTGTCGTCGACGCCGGCAGTTTTGACCACGCAGCCGTCCAACGCGATGTTGCCGTGCAGTACTGCCAGACCGCCTTCCTGGCTGAAGGCATGCTCGAACGAGCGAATGCAGCCCTCGGCACGGTCCAGGTCCAAGCTGGGCCAGCGCGCGTTTTGGCTGAAAGCAACTTGCGTTGGGATGCCGCCGGGGCCGGCCATGTAAAAGGTTTTTACCGATTCACTGGGGTTGTTCATAACGTCCCATTCAGCCAGGGCCTCGCCCAGGGTTTTGGCGTGAACGGTCGGTACGTCGGTGTGCAGTTTGCCGGCCCGGTTCAGCTCGGCCAGAATCGCCATGATGCCACCGGCGCGATGGACGTCTTCGATGTGGTATTTGTTGGTATTCGGCGCGACTTTGCACAGCTGCGGCACCACGCGCGACATACGGTCGATGTCGGCCATTGTGAAATCGATACCGGCTTCCAGGGCAATCGCCAGTAAGTGCAAAATGGTGTTGGTCGAACCGCCCATCGCAATATCCAGCGCGATGGCGTTTTCGAAGGCTTTGAAGCCGACCGCGCGCGGCAGCACCGATTCGTCGTTTTGTTCGTAATATTGCTTAGCCAGTTCGACGATGCGGCGGCCGGCCTGTTTGAATAGTTGCTCGCGGTCGGCATGGGTGGCGACCACGGTGCCATTGCCCGGCAAGGACAGGCCCAGCGCTTCGGTCAGGCAGTTCATCGAGTTGGCGGTGAACATGCCGGAGCAAGAGCCGCAGGTCGGGCAGGCCGAGCGCTCGACCGCTGCCAAATCGCTGTCAGAGACTTTGCTGTCGGCTGCCATTACCATCGCGTCGATCAAATCCAGTTTTTTGATATCGGCGCCTTCGGCCAAACGCACTTTGCCGGCTTCCATCGGGCCGCCGGAAACGAAGACCACCGGGATATTCAGGCGCATCGCCGCCATCAGCATGCCTGGCGTGATTTTGTCGCAGTTGGAAATGCAGACCAGCGCATCGGCGCAATGGGCGTTGACCATGTATTCGACGCTGTCGGCAATCAAATCGCGGCTGGGCAGGCTGTAGAGCATGCCGTCGTGGCCCATCGCGATGCCGTCGTCAACGGCGATGGTATTGAATTCCTTGGCGACGCCGCCGGCTTGTTCGATCTCGCGGGCGACTAATTGGCCCAAGTCTTTCAAGTGTACGTGGCCCGGCACGAACTGGGTGAAGGAGTTGGCGACGGCAATGATCGGTTTGTTGAAGTCGCCTTCTTTCATGCCGGTGGCGCGCCACAATGCGCGGGCGCCTGCCATGTTGCGGCCTTGGGTAGTGGTATATGAGCGGTATGCAGGCATGGTGATTCCTTCTGAAAGCGGAAAGCGGCCACTGTAAACGGCCGCCGGGGAAGGTGTATCAGCCGCGAGTTTATCGCACGGCTAAGTAATAAAAAACTAGAAGGTATCCCAACCGCTGGAGCGGCGGCGCCAGCTCAATTTGGGCAGGATGAAGCCGAGCAACACGCCGAACAGAGACAGGCCGCCGCCGTACAGAAACCAGTCCTGGTTGGTGTTGTCGGTCAAGGCCAGATTTTCCCGTTTCAATTGCTGCAGTTCGCGTTCGACCGCGATGACACGTTCCTGCAACTGGTCGCGTTGCTGCTTCAATTGGATCGCGTTAGCGGCGGTTTGCTGCAATTCGCTGAGTTCGGCACTGAGCTTGTCGCGTTCCTTGCCGATTTCCTGGCTGCCGGCCTGAGAAGCTTTCAGTTGCTTGTTTTCTTCAGACAAGGCTTCCAGTTTTTTGTTCACGGCTTCAAGTTGGTTGCGGGCGCTGGGTTCGCCGGTCAGATAGCGGCTGAGGATAAAGCCTTCGGCGCCACTACCAGTCTGGATATAGGTGTAACCGTTTTCGGTATTGTCGCCCAATACCGTAACCGGCGCGCCGTTTTCCAGCATCTTGACGATTTTGGTGCGCTCGCTTTCGCCGCTACGTAAAGGGACTTCGACTTTATCTGTGACATAGGCCGTTCTGGCTGCCGCGATATTGGTGAAAAACAGACAGGCAAAGAAGCAAATAAAGGACTTTTTCACGGTATCACTCGTCGGTCGGCTTTTGAATAAAGCGTCGATTCTAGCGAAATTATCGACAGATGAGAAATTCCAGCAACGCTTTCTGAGCGTGCAGACGGTTCTCCGCTTCCGGAAAAACCACACTTTGCGGGCCGTCGATCACGTCGGCGGTGACTTCTTCGCCGCGGTGCGCCGGCAGGCAATGCATGAACAGTGCGTCGGGTTTGGCGGCAGCCATGGTGGCGGCGTTGACCTGGAAGTCTTTGAACACGAATTCGCGTTTCTTTTGCTCCTCTTCCTGGCCCATGCTGGCCCAGACGTCGGTGACGACCAAGTCGGCCTGATGCGCGGCCTGTTCCGGTGTATTGAAGAACGCGACCCGCTCGCCGGCCGGATCGACGATGCTTTGCAGCGGGCGGTAATCCACCGGGCAGGCGATATTCAGTTTAAAGCCGAACTGGCGGGCGGCGTTGATGTACGAGTGGCACATATTGTTGCCGTCGCCGATCCAGGCTACCGTCTTGCCGGCGATGTCGCCGCGAAACTCGAAATAGGTCTGCATATCCGCCAGCAATTGGCAGGGGTGTTTCAAATCGGTGAGGCCGTTGATCACCGGAACCCGCGAATGCTGGGCGAAAGTAGTGACGGTCTCGTGTTTGTGGGTGCGCAGCATGATGCAGTCCACCATGCTGGAAATCACTTTCGCGCTGTCTTCCAGCGGTTCGCCGCGGCCCAGTTGGGTGTCGCGCGGCGACAAAAACAGCGCGGTGCCGCCGAACTGGGCCATACCGGCTTCGAACGAGATTCGGGTCCGGGTCGAGGACTTTTCGAAAATCATCGCCAGCACTTTGCCTTTCAGTGGTTGATAGTTGGGATCGCGATGGCGTTTCAGCTCCATGGCGCGAAGAATCAAGGCATGGAGCTCGGCACTGGTTAAGTCCAGCAGGCTGATGAAGTGTCTGGGTTGCATGGCGATTTACCTGCTAAAGTCCTGAATGAGTGCCGCCAAAGTTTCGGTCAGCGTCGCAATTTGGGCGTCGTCGATAATCAACGGCGGCAATAAACGGATGGTGTTGTCGGCCGTGACGTTGATCAGCAGGCCTTGGGCCAAGGCAATGCCGACCAGTTCGCCGCAGGGCCGGTCCAGTTCGACGCCAATCATCAAGCCTTTGTTGCGGATCGAGACGATGTGCGGATTGCCGGCCAGGGCCAGTTTCAACGCTGTCTGGATTTTTTCGCCTTTCTCGGCCGCTTGTTCGATCAAGTCGGAGCCGGTCAAGGTTTCCAGTACTGCCAGGGCAGCGCTACACGCCAACGGGTTGCCGCCGAAGGTCGAGCCGTGGTTGCCGGCTGTCAGCACTTCGGCCGCTTGGCCGCGTGCCAGGCAGGCGCCGATCGGCACGCCGTTGCCCAAGGCCTTCGCCATGGTGCAGACGTCGGGCAAAATAGCGTTGTGTTGATAAGCCAGAAATTTTCCGGTACGGCCGACGCCGGTCTGGATTTCATCCAATATCATCAGCAAGTTATGGCGGTCGCACAGCTCGCGAATCCGGTTCAGATAGTCGGCTGCCGGGATGTTGACACCGCCTTCGCCTTGTACCGGTTCCGCCATGATCGCCACGATGTTGCTGTCCGCTGCGATGGCGGCTTCCAGCGCCGGAATATCGTTGTAGGGTACATGGCTGAAGCCGGCCAATAACGGTGCAAAACCTTGTTTGATCTTGCTGTTGCCGGTCGCGCTCAAGGTGCCCATGGTACGGCCGTGGAAGCTCTTTTCCATGGTTATCACTACCGGATTGTCGATGCCGCGTTGATGACCGTACTTGCGGGCAATCTTGATCGCGGCTTCGTTGGCCTCGGCGCCGGAGTTGGCGAAAAACACATTGTCCATACCGCTCAGTGCGATCAAACGGTCGGCCAATTGCGCCTGTAATTCCACGCCGTACAAATTGGACGTATGCAACAGGGTCTTGCTTTGCCGGCATACGGCTTCGTGGACTGCGGGATGGGCGTGGCCCAGGCTGCAAACGGCGATACCGGCCACTGCGTCCAGATAGCGTCGCCCTTCGCTGTCCCACAGCCACGCGCCTTCTCCGCGCGAAAAAGTGACCGACTGGCGGGCGTAAGTGGGCATGATATGGCTGGTCATTAGCAAGGCTCTGAAGGTGTTTTGAAAAACGCAGTTCGCTTGAAAAAAGCGCGCGATTATATTTTTTAATAGCTGTCGAAGCAAACAATAGTTTCGGTTGCCTGGGCATTTTTTGGGCCAGATTCGGGTCCGGCAGTTTTAAAACAAACTCTTGCCGGGCAAGCGGCCGGCATTGTTATAAATTTGTAATATTGATGCAGTAGAGTTCCGCCATTTACAGCCGTTTCGGCCGGCTTGGGGTTAACTTTCAAGGGATTTGCGTTGAGCGAGAACGAGCATCTGATAGACGATAAAAAACACATCGTTTCGATAAGGCTGAATAATTCCGACCGGATTGCAGTGCGTTCGACTGCCGCCAGACTATTGGTGCGCGAGTCGGAGTTGTATCGCTTTGCCGTTTATCATTTATTGAATCGCTTGCACAAGCTCCATGACGACGCTTGTGTTGGCAGCGATTTGTTGCCGCTGTTCATCGAGTTTAAAAACGAACTGAATACCCATTTGGGCTTAAAAAAACACCAGTTGTTTAAAATCTTCAACGGCCGCAATCCCGAGCCGGAAAAATTCGTGTCGATGGCCGATATCGAACTGTTATTGTTGCCGCGGCATGCGGTGCGGCAACGGTTATTGCAAATGAACGAAGCTCTGCCGCAAAAACGGACCGATACCGATGCTTGGTTGCATGATTATCTGCAGGAGAAATACCGATTCACTGTTCCGTTGGAGGAAAGCGAGTTGCTGTTGTCCTTAGATTCCGTAGATAACGAGGCGGGATCTGAAGAGAGCTGATTGAAATACTGGTTCGCTGTTGCTGCCTGAATCTGTTCGGGGCTTAACCAAGACGTTATTCCTCGCTAATTGCTCCGCACTGCAGAACAAGATAGGGCGGTTTCCAACTGCTGGACAGACTGGCGCTGCTTTGGCTATGCTCGACCTCTTTATCAATATGCAGGAGGCGGTATGCCGATTACCCCCGTAATATTTCCGGAGCTGATCCGGGCGTTGATCGCCGCGATCGACGCCAATGCCGATGCGGTTACCGAATTGGATCAGGCGATAGGCGACGGCGACCATGTTTTTAATCTGCAGCGCGGTTTGCAGGCTTTACAGCAACATGCCGATGACATTGCGACCTTGGATTGGCCGGCGGCCTGGCAAAAGATAGGTATGACGGTAATGTCCGCCGTCGGCGGCGCCTCCGGATCTTTGTACGCCACCTTGTTTATTGGTTTGGCGAAGAGCAGTCAGGGTAAATCCCTGGATCTCCGGGGATTCTCTGAAGCTTTGTTGCTGGCGGTCGAAGCGGTCAAACAGCGCGGCAAGGCGGATGTCGGCGAGAAAACCATGCTCGACGTATTGGTGCCGGCCGCTCAGGCTTTGCAGGCAGAGGCGGCGGCGAACAGTGCGCTACCGACGATTTTGGCGCGTTTGCGTCAAGTCGCGGCGGAAGGGGCTGAAGCGACGCGGGATATGGTCGCAACCAAGGGCAGGGCGTCGTTTTTGGGCGAGCGCAGCAAAGGCCATGTCGACGCTGGTGCCAAGACCGCGCAGCTGATGATCTCTGCGATCGCCGACGTGCTGGATTTTGTGGTCGCTTAAATCCGGTCGCGGCCGCGCTAACAGCCCCAGCGCAACGCCGCGGTATTCACCGGTGCATCCCAGTAGCGCAATAACTCGTCGTCAAGCAATGTCAGGGTTAGCGAACAGCCGGCCATATCCAGCGAAGTGGTGAAGTTGCCGACGAGTGAGCGTTGAATCCGTATCCCGCGCCGGTTGAATTGCTGCCAAGCCAGTTCGTAAATCGAATGTAGCTCTATCAACGGCGTTGCGCCGAAACCATTCACATGCAGTAAGGCGTTTTGACCGGGTGAGATCGGCAGTTCGTCTGCGATATGTTCGGACAATTGGGCAACGATTTCGCTAGCCCTGGCTAGTTTGACGGTTTCCCGGCCACGTTCGCCGTGGATGCCGACGCCGTATTCCATTTCGTCTTCATTGAGCGCGAAAGTCGGGTGGCCCAGTGCGGGCACGGTGCAGCTGGTCAGCGCTACCCCGAGCGATGCGGTGGTTTGATTGACGCGCTCGCCCAGTGCTTTGCAAGTAGCGAGGTCGGCACCGGCTTCGGCCGCGGCACCGACGATTTTTTCAATAATGGTTGTGCCGGCGACGCCGCGCCGGCCGATGCTATGCGATTTCGGCAGCGAAATATCGTCGTTGACCAATACGCTGGCATTCGGCAAGGCCAGCATTTCGCCGGCCATTTCGAAGTTCATCACGTCGCCGGCGTAATTTTTGACGATAAACAATATGCCGGCTCCGCCGTCGACGGTCTCTGCCGCGGCGATCATTTGGTCGGGGGTTGGCGAGGTGAAGACTTGGCCCGGGCAAGCGGCGTCAAGCATGCCGAAGCCGACGAAGCCGCTGTGCAGCGGTTCGTGACCGGAGCCGCCGCCGGAGATTAGCGCCACCTTGCCGGATTTTCGTTGCTTGCGGTAGACAAAGCGCGGTTCCGGATTCAATTCCAGGATGTCGGCGTGAGCTTTTGCAAACCCTTGCAGACTGGTGTCCAGCAAGCTGTTCGGATCGTCGATGAATTTTTTCATGAAGTGTCCCCGCGAATGGAAAAAGGGTCAGGCCGGTAAGTCGAGTAACATTTGGGTGATGTCGCGAATATCCGGCACAATCCAGGTCGGGCCGAAGTCGGCGGCGTCGACATCGGCCTGGCTGGAAACGCCGCTCAGCACCATCAGGCTGCGGATGCCGGTACGCACTGCGCCGAGAATGTCGGTGTCCAGGCGGTCGCCGATGGCGATGGTCTGTTCGGGTGGTGTGTTCAGCAGGCCAAGCGCCTGGCGGTAGATGATCGGTTCGGGTTTGCCGATGATCATCGGTTTGATGCCGGTCGTGGCGGTCAACGCGGCCAGGATCGCGCCGTTGCCGTGGGTTTCGCCGCGCTCGGTGGGTAGCGACATGTCGCCGTTGGTGCCGATGAAGTGGGCGCCGGCACGTAGGTTCAAGGTCGCGGTGGCGAGTTTGTCCCAGCTCAGCTCGCGGTCCATGCCGCAAACTACCAATTGAGCGCGCGTTTCCGGTTCGGTTTCGTAGAGTCCGGTTAGGGTAAAGCCCAAGTCCAATAGTGGTTGGCGGGCGCCGATGCCGCCGATCACGAATACGCGGGTCGCCTGCGGCGGGTAGCGCTGTGCCAGATAAAGCGCGGTGGCCATGCCGGAGGTCAGAATTTCGTCCAATTCGACTTCGACGCTCATGCTGGCCAGTTTGGCGACGTACTGGTCGGCGGTCATGCTGGCGTTATTGGTGGCAAGTACGAACCGCAGGCGCCTGTCTCTCAGGGTCTGGAAGAATTCGACAATCCCGGCCTGCGGGCGGTCGCCATGCCACAGCACACCGTCCATGTCGATGATTAAACCGCGGACGTCATTGAATTCTTGCATAACTGGATTTGATGGTCGAAGTTGGCGAATGGGCAAATGCCTGTCGTAAAACCGGCTGAAACCGAGCGGAGCCGGACCTTTCAGCGGCCGGCCAATAGGCGGCGAAGAATTGCATAAAAAACCGCTTGCTGTCCAGTTCGTGGCGGTATCTGTGTTTTTTGCTTGACTAAATCCGGATAACCTAGTTTAATGCACGGCTCTTAGCGCCGCCCAGGTAGCTCAGTCGGTAGAGCAGAGGACTGAAAATCCTCGTGTCGACAGTTCGATTCTGTCCTTGGGCACCACAGATTTTTTGGATAGGCCGTAGCCCAGGTAGCTCAGTCGGTAGAGCAGAGGACTGAAAATCCTCGTGTCGACAGTTCGATTCTGTCCTTGGGCACCATTCCTAAGCGTGGTTTGAGAAACCGAAAGCCCCTTTATGGGGTTTTTTGTTTTGTGGGCTTTCGAAATTGGAATCCCATGGCAGTGTTTAACGTTTATGGAAGAGCCTGAGGCTCTTTTTTTTTGGGTTTGAAAAGGCAAGACGGCAATGAAACAGGCTCCGGAACACTTGGTGGATTTGATCGAGCCCATCGTAGAAGGGCTGGGTTACGAATGCGTTGGCATCGAATATAACCCGCATCCCTCGCATGGCATGCTGCGCGTTTATATCGACAACGAACAGGGTATTTTGTTGGACGACTGTACCAAAGTCAGTCACCAGTTGAGCGGGATGCTCGACGTCGAAGATCCGATTCCCGGCGAATACCAGTTGGAAGTGTCTTCGCCCGGTGCCGACCGGCCGTTTTTCAAGCTGAGCCAGTTTCAGCGTTTTATCGGCAGCAAAGTCAATATCAGCTTGTTTAAACCCATCGATAAGCGCCGCAAGCTTACTGGCGAAATCAAAAGCGTCGATGGCGAGACGGTTGTGATTCAAGAAGGCGAAAAATTATTCAGCGTGCCGTTTCAGGCAATGAGCAAGGCGCGCTTGGCGCCGGATTACGATTTTAATAAAGGAGGTCGCAGTGGCGAATAAAGAAATTCTGTTGGTGGCGGATGTTTTTGCCAACGAAAAAGAAATCGATAAGGAAATTATCTTTCAGGCGATCGAATCGGCCTTGGAAGCGGCCACTGTCAAACGTTACGAAAATCCGGTCAAAGTTCGGGTGGCAGTTAACCGCCATACCGGGGACTATCTGACCTACCGCCGCTGGCAGGTTGTCGACGCCAATCCGGAAATCAACGGCGATGTCGAGCATCCCGGCTGGCAAATTCTGTTGGAAGCTGCACAGTTGGATAATCCCGAGGTGCAAGTCGGCGACTATGTCGAAGAAGAGATCGAGTCGGTTGCGTTTTGCCGGATTGCCGCGCAAACCGCCAAGCAGGTGATCATTCAGAAAGTGCGCGAAGCGGAACGCAAGAAAATCGTCGAGGCATACCAAGACCGAGTCGGCGAATTGGTGACCGGTGTCGTCAAACGGCTGGAAAAAGGCAGCGTGTACTTGGACCTTGGCGGGCACGTCGAGGCTTATATCGCCCGGGAAGATATGATTCCGAAGGAGCCGGTGCGGATGGGCGACCGGGTGCGCGGCTATTTGAAAGCGGTTCGCTCCGAGCCGCGCGGGCCGCAACTGTTTGTCAGTCGCACCGCGCCGGAGTTGCTGATTGCACTGTTCCGTCTGGAAGTGCCGGAAGTGGGTGAAGGTTTGATCGACATATTGGCTGCGGCCCGCGATCCGGGGTCGCGGGCAAAAATCGCGGTCAGAGCCAACGATCCGCGATTGGACCCGGTCGGTGCTTGTGTCGGTATGCGCGGTTCCCGGGTCCAGGCCATTTCCAACGAACTGGCGGGCGAACGGGTGGACATTATTTTGTGGAATGCCAACGACGCGCAGTTCGTGATTAACGCCATGTCGCCGGCTGAAATCCAATCGATCGTGGTCGACGAAGATAAACACAGCATGGATGTGGCGGTGGCGACCGACAGTCTGTCGCAGGCGATCGGCCGCGGCGGCCAAAACGTCAGGCTGGCTACCGAGCTGACCGGGTGGGAATTGAATATTCTCGACGCAGCCCAGGTCGGCAAGAGCCACGACGAAGCTGCGGCGAAAGCCAAACAACAGTTCATGGAGCTGTTGGATGTGGATGAAGAAATCGCCGACGTCCTGGTCGATGTCGGTTTGAATAATATCGAGGAAATCGCTTACATTCCGGTCGACGAAATGCTGGAAATCGAAGGCTTCGACGAAGAGTTGGTCGAAGCCCTGCGCAGCCGGGCCAAAGACGCGTTGTTAATCAGCGCGATTGTCTCGGAAGAAAAGATCGAAACCGCCGAACCCAGTCCGGAGCTGTTGGCCATGGAAGGAATGAGCGCTGAGTTGGCCAGGGAAATGGCTGCCAAAGGTATCGTAACTTTGGACGATCTGGCGGAGCAGGCCATCGATGATATTATCGAATTTACCGGAATGACCGAAGAGCGTGCTGGTAAACTAATCATGAAAGCCCGCGAGTCTTGGTTCGCAGAGGATAAGGGCTGAGGCCGGAGGAGATTATGAGCGATAAAACAGTACAGGAATTAGCGGAAGTTGTAGGCATCCCTCTGGAACGTTTTTTGGAGCAGTTGAAGGAAGCCGGTTTGAGCGCCAGCGCGCCGGACGACGTCATTGACGACGACGAAAAAGTCAAACTGCTCGCCCATTTGCGAAAACGCCACGGTAAGACCGATGCCGATCAGGAAGCGGCAACGCCCAAGCGCATTACGCTGAAACGCAGCACCAAGACCGAATTGAAGCAATCGACTCCGCCCGGTGCCGCGGTGAAAACGGTTAGCGTCGAAGTGCGCAAGCAAAAGACATATATCAAGCGTAGCGATTTACCCGGTAGCGATGAGCAGCGGCAAGCGGAGCTGGCCAAACAAGCTCTGGAAGAACAACGCAAACAGCAGCTGCTGGAAGAGGAAAGACGTAAGCAGCAAATTGAGCTGAAACCCAAGGCCGTCGAGGAAGACGTGGTTGTGGCTGTCGAGCCACCAGCGCCAGCCGCCACCCAGGAGTTGGAGCAACCGGTCGCTGTTCAACAGGAACCCGTCGCGGAGGCTAAGTCGGAAGTTGCGGCTGTTGCAGTCCAGGTACCCGCCAAACCGGTGGAGTTGACCGAAGAGCAGCGTTTGGAGGAAGAAAAGAAGCAGCGCTTGGAAGCGGCGGTACAAAGAACGGCTGAGAAGGTCAAAAAGAAAGCCGAAGCTAAGCAACAGCAGACGCTGCATAAGAAAAAAGCCGAATTCAAGCCTTCACGCGGTCCTACTCCGGATGTCGAAGTCGATCGTGGCGGCGGCGGTGATGCGCGGCGCGGCAAGGCCAAGAAAGCGAAACCGGCCCCGCGTCGGGAAAAACCTGAATTCGAGATCGATCTGCATCAGGCTCGCCACAAATTCGAAAAACCGCAAGCGCCTACCGTTTACGAAGTCACCATTCCGGAGACTATCGTGGTCTCCGATCTGGCGCAGAAAATGAACATCAAGGCCGCGGAAGTAATCAAGCACTTGATGAAGTTGGGCATCATGACCACCATCAATCAGACCATCGATCAGGAAACTGCGGTGATTTTGGTTGAAGAGATGGGGCACAAAGCCATCATGCAAAGCGAGGACGATTTCGAGCAGGAAATGCTGGCGGAAGTGATCGGCGAGGCCGGTGAGGTCAAGCTATCGGCTAGAGCTCCGATCGTGACCATCATGGGTCACGTCGACCACGGTAAGACCTCGTTACTGGATTACATCCGTAAAACCCGCGTCGCTGCCGGGGAGGCTGGCGGTATTACCCAGCATATCGGTGCCTATCAGGTCAAAACCGACCACGGTTCGGTAACTTTCCTCGATACACCGGGTCACGCTGCATTTACCGCGATGCGGGCGCGTGGTGCGGAAGTCACCGACATCGTTATCGTCGTGGTTGCTGCCGACGACGGCGTGATGCCGCAAACCAAGGAGGCAATCGACCATGCTCGCGCCGCCAACGTGCCGATCATCGTCGCCCTGAATAAAATCGACAAACCGGAAGCCAATCCGGACCGAGTCATGCAGGAATTGGCTACGTTGAACGTGGTGCCGGAAGAATGGGGCGGCGACGTGCAGTTCCTGAAAGTTTCCGCCAAAACCGGTGCCGGTATCGACGACTTGATCGAGGCCTTGATTGTGCTGGCCGAGGTATTGGAGCTGAAAGCGCCGAAAGACGGTGTGGCTTCCGGCGTCTGTATCGAGTCGCGTCTGGATAAAGGCCGCGGCGTGGTGGCTACGGTGCTGATTCAAAAGGGTACGCTGAGCAAAGGCGAGTTCGTCTTATGCGGACACGAATACGGCCGGATTCGGGCGATGTTCGACGAGAATTCGCATGCGATCAAGTCAGCTGGCCCCAGCGCGCCGGTCGAGATTTTGGGCTTGTCCGGTACGCCGGATGCCGGCGACGAGTTCCTGGTCGTGCAAAACGAGCGGGTGGCGCGGGAACTGGCTGCGCACCGTGAAGAGCGCAAACGCTCCAGCCGCCATGCCGCGCAGCATGCGTCGAAACTGGATGACGTCTTCTCCCGGATGTCTGCGGGCGAGACCTCGACTCTCAATGTCGTCATCAAAACCGACGTACAGGGCAGTTTGGAAGCCTTGCGCGAATCACTGGTGGGCCTGTCGACCGAGGAAGTGCAAGTCAAGTGTATTTACGGCGGTGTCGGCGGTATCAACGAAGGCGACGCCAACTTGGCGCTGGCTTCCAATGCAATTTTGATCGGTTTCAACGTTCGTGCCGATGCGGTAGCGCGTAAGTTGATCGAAGAAAAAGATATCGATCTGCATTACTACAGCATCATTTACGAGGCGATCGATGAAGTTAAGCGTGCGATCAGCGGCATGCTGGCGCCGGACATTCAGGAAAAGATCGTCGGTTTGGCCGAGGTGCGCGACGTATTCCGTTCGCCGAAGTTCGGCGCGATCGCCGGCTGTATGGTCGTCGACGGCTTCGTCAAACGCAATTTGCCGATCCGGGTGCTGCGTAACAACGTGGTGATTTTCGAAGGCCAATTGGAGTCGTTGCGTCGCTTCAAAGACGACGTCAACGAAGTCAAAATGGGCATGGAGTGCGGTATCGGCGTCAAAAATTATAACGACGTCAAAGCCGGCGACCAGATCGAAGTTTACGAACGTATCGAAGTTAAGCGGGAAATCTAAGCATGGGCAGAGAATTCGGCCGCAGCGAGCGGGTCGCTTCGGAGATGCAGAAGGAATTGGCCATCATCATGCAGCGCGACGTCAAGGATAGTCGGCTTGGTTTCGTGACGATCAACGAGGTCGAGCTGTCCAGGGATCTGGCGGTGGCGAAAATTTTCGTCACGGTATTGAACGCCGACGATGCCGGTAAGGCAGCCAATGTCAAAGTGTTGAACGAGATATCGCCGTTCATTCGCCATGAGTTGGCGAAGCGGATGCGCTTGCGGCATATCTCCGAATTACATTTTTACTACGACAATTCGTTCGATACCGGTATGCGCGTCGCGGCGCTGTTGCACGATTTGGAAGGCGGTAAGCCCGTTGCGGCTAGCGACGATACTCCGGAACAGGACGTTTAATGGCGAAACGCAAGTCTGGGCGCGATGTGCACGGCATCGTGCTGCTCGATAAACGGCTGGGAGTGTCTTCGAATCAGGCGCTGCAGGAAGTAAAAAGGTTGTTCAATGCCAACAAAGCGGGCCATACCGGGGCGTTGGACCCGCTTGCCACCGGGCTTCTACCGCTTTGTTTCGGCGAAGCGACCAAAGTATCGGCGTTAATGCTGGACGACGACAAGCGTTACTTGGTGACGATTCAGTTGGGGGTAATGACCGATACCGGCGACAGCGAAGGTAAAGTCATTGCCGAAATGCCGGTGCCGCCGTTGGAAAAGCGTCGCCTGCTGGAGTGTCTGACTGAATTCGTCGGCGAGATCGAGCAAGTGCCGCCGATGTACTCCGCGCTCAAATATCAAGGCCAAAAACTGTATGAGTTGGCCAGGGCGGGCAAGACCGTCGAGCGGCAGGCTAGACGTATCAAAATATACCAGCTGCAGTTGGTGGCGGCCGATTTCGAGCGCGGCAGCTTGACGCTGGATGTCTCCTGTTCCAAAGGCACTTACATTCGTTCGCTTGCCGAAGATATCGGTCATCGCTTGGGCAGTTGCGCCAGTGTCACGATGCTGCGCCGCACCGCTGCGGGCATGTTTGACATCGGCCAAGCTCATACGTTGGAGGGGTTGCAGGCAATGGATTCTGAACAATTGCAGCAGGTTTTGATCGCATTGGACCAACCGTTGCTGGGCATGCCGGAAATTGCTTTGACTGCCGAACAAGCGGAGCGGGTTCGCCAGGGGCAGCGTATCCGAGTGGCGGAAGCCGCTGCCGAGCGGGTCAGAATCTATTCGCCTGAGTGTTTTTTGGGGTTGGGGGAAATTTCAATGGATGGTAAACTAGCCCCGAAAAAACTGTTTCATCTGGATAGTCAAACTGTTTGATTATCCGGGTCTATGCATCGTCGCTGCACCCTATTGCGGAGACGGTGCCATCCTTGCCATCGTCAGATGGTTTTTTAAAATCAAAATTAATCGATAGGGATTAAGAATGTCATTAACTGCAGAACAAAAAAAAGCCGTCGTTGAAGAATACCGTTTGTCGGAATCCGATACCGGCTCGACTGAAGTCCAGGTTGCCTTGTTGACCGCCAATATCAACCAACTGACTCCGCACTTCGCTACCCACAAGAAAGACAATCATTCGCGCCGCGGTCTGTTGCGCATGGTTAACCAACGCCGCAAACTGTTGGATTATTTGAAAAACACCGATGTGGCGCGTTACCGTTCCTTGATTGAACGCCTGGGTATCCGCAAGTAACACAATCTGGAAACGGCGCACGGGGCGCCGTTTCTGCTTTAGGGCAAAATTTTCAGCATAACCTTTAATCGAAGGAACCTTATAGTGAATCCTATCAGGAAACAATTTCAGTACGGCGATCGTCTCGTCACGTTAGAAACCGGCGAAATTGCCCGTCAAGCCAACGGCGCGGTGATTATCGATGTCGAAGGCACCACGCTATTGGTGACCGTGGTCGGCAAAAAGGAAAGCAGCGGCGGTGATTTTTTTCCGTTGACTGTCGACTATCAAGAGAAAGCCTTTGCCGCAGGTAAAATTCCCGGCGGATTTTTCAAACGCGAAGGCCGTCCAAGCGAGAACGAGACGCTGATTTCTCGCCTGATCGATCGCCCGATTCGTCCACTGTTTCCCGAAGGTTTCACTAACGAAGTACAGATCATCGCTACCGTGCTGTCGTTGAATCCTGAAATAGATACCGAAGCCCCGGCTATTCTGGGCGCTTCCGCCGCACTGGCCGTGTCCGGCCTGCCGTTCAACGGTCCGTTGGGCGCTGCGACCATCGGTTATATCGATGGCCAATACGTGTTGAATCCGACCTTGCCGCAACTGAAAGAATCGCGTTTGCGCTTGATGGTTGCCGGCACTAACAAAGCGGTGTTGATGGTGGAATCGGAAGCCGATTTGTTGCCTGAAGACGTTATGCTGGGCGCAGTATTGTTCGGCCACGAGCAAATGCAGGTTGCAATCAACGCGATCAACGAATTTGCCGCCGAAGCCGCCGCTCCGGCAATCGCTTGGACGGCTCCGGCCGATAACGAAGCCCTGAAAGCCGCCGTTGCCGCCGAAGCCGAAGCGCAAATCAAAGCCGCGTACCAAATTCCCGAGAAGTTGGCGAGACAGGATGCGCTGAGCGCAATCCGTAGCGACGTCGTGGAAAAATTGACTGCGGAAGGTCTTTACGACGAAAAAGCCATTCGCAATGTGATCGAAACTCTGGAATACAACATCGTCCGTGGTGCAATTCTGAACGATCGCAAACGTATCGACGGCCGTGATTTGACCACCGTGCGGCCGATTACGATTCGTACCGGCGTATTGCCCAGAACCCACGGTTCTGCGTTATTCACCCGCGGCGAAACTCAGGCCTTGGTCGTCGCGACTTTGGGTACCGAGCGCGATGCGCAGATCATTGACGCGTTGGCTGGCGAATACAAAGACACTTTCCTGTTCCACTACAACTTCCCGCCGTTCAGTGTGGGCGAAACCGGCCGTACCGGCTCGCCGAAACGCCGCGAGATCGGTCACGGTCGTCTGGCGAAGCGCGGCGTGCAATCGGTGTTGCCGAACATGGGCGAATTCCCTTACGTTCTGCGCGTGGTATCTGAAATCACCGAATCGAACGGTTCCAGCTCGATGGCCTCGGTTTGCGGTAGCAGTTTGGCGTTGATGGATGCCGGCGTGCCGATCAAGGCTCCGGTGGCCGGTATCGCGATGGGTTTGATCAAAGAAGGAGACCAGTTTGCCGTGTTATCCGATATTCTGGGTGACGAAGATCACTTGGGCGATATGGATTTCAAAGTGGCCGGTTCCGAGAACGGTGTCACCGCTCTGCAAATGGATATCAAGATCGACGGCATCACGCCGGAGATTATGAAAGTCGCTCTCGACCAAGCCAAGCAAGGCCGTTTGCATATTTTGGGCGAAATGAACAAAGCCCTGTCCTGCTCTCGCGAGACGATGTCCGATTTCGCGCCGCGCATCATCAGTTTTAAAATCGATCCGTCCAAAATCCGCGAAGTCATCGGTAAAGGCGGCGTGACAATCCGGGCCATAACCGAACAAACCGGCGCCAGCATCGATTTGACCGACGACGGCGTCGTAAATATCGCCTCGGTCGATAAAGCGGCTGGTGAAGAAGCTAAACGGATGATCGAGGAGATTACCGCAGAAGTCGAAGTCGGCAAAACCTATGAAGGCAAAGTCGTGCGCTTGATGGATTTCGGGGCCTTTGTCACGATCTTGCCGGGCAAGGACGGTTTGGTACACATCTCGCAAATTTCCGATGAGCGGGTCGAGAAAGTCAGCGATAAGTTGTCGGAAGGCGACGTGGTCAAGGTCAAGGTGTTGGAAATCGATCGCCAAGGCCGGGTGCGCTTGAGTATGAAAGAAGTGGATAACAACTGATCGCTTAGCGCTTATCGCAGTGACAAGAAAGGGCCGTAAGGCCCTTTTTTATTGTGGGTTACCTGTGGTCCCCTGTGCTAAACGCTTAATTAAACGGCCGGATTTTGCCGTAGCCGCGGCAGGATTTTGTCGGGTCGGGTAAAATCAACGCAGTCTTACTTTGTCTGTGTCATGCTACCTTCTAATTTCTTTAATCAGGATTGCCGGGATTGTCCGCGTTTGGCGGGGTTTCTCGATGATGTCAAACGTAAATACCCCGATTACCATGCCTTGCCGGTTGCGCCTTTCGGAGATCCGGAAGCGAGACTGCTGATTGTCGGTTTGGCGCCGGGAATGCACGGTGCCAATGCCAGCGGTCGGCCCTTCACCGGGGACTATGCCGGCTTGCTGCTTTATCAAGCGTTATACGATCACGGTTTTAGCAATCAGGCGGAGTCTGCCGCGTTGAACGACGGACTGGTCTTGGCCGACTGCCGGATCACCAATGCCGTCAAGTGTCTGCCGCCGCAAAATAAACCCACCGGCGATGAAATAAAACGGTGCAATCACTATCTGGCAGCGGAAATCCAGGCCTTGCCTGAGCGCTCGGTGATTTTGGCTTTGGGTAATATCGCCCACCAAGCCGTACTGCGTGCTTATGGCTTGAAAAGCAACGCTGCCAAATTCGGCCATCACTCGCTGTTTCAATTGCCGGATGGCAACACCTTGGTCAGTTCCTATCATTGCAGCCGCTACAATGTGCAGACCAAGCGTTTAAGCCCGACAATGCTGGCCGAAGTGTTTTCGACCGTTCGTTCGTTGCTGATTGGCCGTGACTGATACCGACCCGGCCGGATTTGATGCCAAGGCGTTCATCAAAACGCTGACCCAGCGTCCAGGCATATACAAAATGCTGGACGCGGCAGGCGAGATCATTTACATCGGCAAGGCCAAGAATCTGAAGAACCGGGTGTCGAGTTATTTCAGGACCAACGCCGCTTCACCCAAGCAGCAGGCCATGGTGGCTAAAGTGGCCGGGATCGAGGTCACCGTTACTCATACCGAGGGCGAAGCTTTGCTGCTGGAAAGCCAGCAGATCAAGCGGTACAAACCGCGTTACAACATCAGTTTGCGCGACGACAAATCGTATCCCTACGTTTTTATCTCCAGTTTTCACGATTTTCCGCAGCTGACGTTTCACCGAGGCGCCAAGAAACGGCGCGGCCGATATTTCGGGCCTTATCCGAGCGCCAGCGCGGTTAAGGAAACCTTGAAGTTGCTGCAGAAAATATTCCCAGTCCGGCAATGCGAGGATTCTTATTACAGCGCCCGCTCCCGGCCATGTTTGCAATACCAGATCGAACGTTGCACCGCGCCTTGCGTCGGCTTGGTCAGCACAGTGCAATATGCCGCCGATGTTGAAAACACGATATTGTTTTTGGAGGGGAAGGGCGGATTGTTGATCGATCGCTTGGTTGCCAAAATGGAGCTTGCCGCCGCAGAACTGGAGTTCGAGCAAGCAGCGATTTACCGGGATCAGATCGCCAGATTGCGAGCGGTGCTGGAGAAACAATGTGTGGAGGGCGAACGCGGCGACGTCGATATTGTCGCCTGCGCCGCAAAAACCGGCATGGCCTGCCTGCAGGTATTTTACATTCGCAACGGCCAGCACTTGGGCAATCGCCAGTTTTTTCCGAAGATGTTGGAAGAAAGCCAGCCGGAGGAAATATTGCAGGCCTTTATCGCCCAATATTACTTGGAAAAAACCGTGCCGCAGGAGTTGATCGTAAGCCACGCCTTGCCGGAATCAGCTTTGGTCGCCGAGGTCTTGGCCGAGCAGGCCAAGCACGCGGTGGCGATCTCGAGCAATGTGCGCGGGGAACGTCTGAAATGGCTGCAGATGGCCGTTACCAATGCCGAAAATGCGTTGAGCGCCCGCTTGGCGGATAAACAAGGATTGTTTGGCCGATTCGCCAGTTTGCAACAGGAATTGGGTTGCGATCTGATCCCGAGCCGGTTGGAGTGTTTCGATATTAGTCATACTCAAGGCGAGCAGACCGTTGCATCGTGCGTGGTGTTCGATCGGGATGGGCCGGTGAAGAGCGATTACCGCCGCTTCAATATCGAAGGCATTGCGCCGGGCGACGATTATGCTGCGATCTATCAAGCCGTTTCCCGACGCTTCAAGCGCTTGAAGCAAGGTGAACATCGGGCACCGGATATTTTGTTTATCGACGGCGGTAAAGGCCAGGTCGCTGAAGCGGAAAAGGCTTTGGCCGAATTGGAGATAAACGATGTTATGATAGTTGGGGTTGCCAAAGGGCCCGATCGCAAAGCCGGCATGGAAAAAATTATTCTGGTCGGTAATCAACAGCCATTGGACGTAACGCCGGGAGCGTCGGCTTTGCTGTTGATTCAGCAGATTCGCGATGAGGCGCATCGTTTTGCTATAACCGGCCATAGACAGCGGCGCGGTAAAGTCAATAAGCAATCGGTATTGGAGGATATCGCCGGACTGGGGCCGAAAAGAAGACAGGTTCTGCTGAAACAGTTCGGCGGTTTGCAGGGAGTGTCCAGTGCAGGCGTGGACGCTTTGGCCAGTATAGATGGCATTAGCCGACAATTAGCACAGCGGATTTACGATACGTTTCACCACCAAGATGGCCATTAGATTCACAATTCCGACTTACTTGACTTTGCTGAGGATTGCATTGATCCCGTTGCTGGCCATTGTGTTTTATTTACCTTGGCAGTATTCGAATATTGCCTGCACTCTGATTTTTTTGGTAGCCGGCGTTACCGATTGGTTGGACGGTTACTTGGCCAGAAAAATGAATATGCAAACGGCTTTCGGCGCCTTTTTGGATCCGGTGGCCGATAAATTGATGGTGGCGATCGTTCTGGTATTGATTGTGCAGGAGCAAGGTAATCCTTTCCTGGCGGTACCGGCAGCCGTTATCATCGGCCGGGAGATTGCCATAGCCTCGTTAAGAGAATGGATGGCGGAAATCGGTCAACGCGCCAAGGTTAAGGTGTCGTTATTGGGAAAATGGAAAACCACGGCACAAATGACCGCGGTCAGTTTGTTGTTGTATCGGGAAGACTTGTTCGGTCTGCCGATCAACTCGATAGGTTATTGGCTATTATACTTGTCGGCAATATTGACGTTGTGGTCTATGGTCAATTACCTGGTGGCGGCGTTTTCCACCATTAGCGAATAAAATAATAAAGCGGTATTAATACTGCAATAACAGAGAGTAAACAGCAGGTAAAGCTGTATAAAAGAGCATGGAACAAGAATTAGAATCGACATCAGAGATTGAGCAGAAAAAAACGGTCAGTCAGGACGAAGTATTGCAAGCGGCATTGAAACTATTTGCTGAAAAAGGCTATTTCAATACTTCGTTGACCGATATTAAGAATGCCCTGGGCATTAGAACCAATAGCGGTATCAACCAGTTTTTCAAAACCAAACAAGCGATCGCTCAGACTTTACACGAGAATATTCTCGATAGTCTGAGCATATCGGTCGACGATATTCGCCGTCGTAACCGTAAAGCGGCGGAACAACTGCGGGAAATAGTAGACTTATTATTCCGTTTAACCGACGACGCGCCGGAAGTGGTGCAGTTCCTGTTGTTTGTAAACAGCGATGAGTTTCTGGCCGAACCGAAACCTTTATTGGATACGGCGGCGTTTGTCAAAATCAAGCGCATTTTTCAGAACGGTGTCAAAGACGGCGAAATTAAGGCCATTGATCCGTTACTCGCCTACACTTACTTTTTTGGCATCATCAATCATACTTTGGAAATGGTCTTGAAAGGGGGGCTGCCTAAAACGGCCGATAGTTACCTTTCTCAAGCCTGGTTGATGGCGTGGGGTTGTATCGCCAAGAAATAGCGAACTCAAAAAGTACCAGTGCGGTAGTGGAGGATTTAGTTGATGTTGGACAACGTTAAGATTGGCATGATTGGTCTGGGCTATGTCGGATTGCCGTTGGCAGTGGAGTTTGGTCGGAAGTATCCGACGGTCGGTTTCGATATCAATCGGCATCGTATCGAGGAGTTGCGCGCCGGCCGGGATCATACTCTTGAAGTCAGCGGAGAGGAACTGGCGGCAGCCACTAGACTGACTTACAGCGCGGATTTGCAGGATATCGCCGATTGTTCGGTTTACATTGTCACGGTTCCCACCCCGATCAACGAACATAAGCAACCCGATTTGACGCCTCTGCAGAAAGCTAGCGATTTGCTCGGCAAGGTCGTCAAACCAGGCGATATCGTCGTTTACGAGTCGACGGTCTACCCGGGGGCGACTGAAGAAGTCTGCGTGCCGATACTGGAACGGGTTTCCGGATTGAAATTCAATCAGGATTTCTTCGTCGGCTATAGCCCCGAGCGGATTAATCCTGGCGACAAACTGCATCGGGTGACAAATATTTTGAAGGTGACTTCCGGCTCGACCCCGGAAATTGCCGAAAAAGTCGACGCCCTCTATAAGAGTATTATCGCTGCTGGAACCCATAAAGCCAGCAGCATTAAAGTGGCCGAAGCCGCCAAAGTCATCGAAAACACCCAGCGCGACGTCAACATTGCTTTAATTAACGAACTGGCCTTAATCTTCAATAAATTGGGTATCGATACCGAGGAAGTCTTGCTGGCAGCCGGTACCAAATGGAATTTTTTGCCGTTCAGACCCGGCTTGGTTGGCGGTCATTGCATTGGCGTGGATCCTTATTATCTGACCCACAAGGCCCAAGCGATCGGTTACAACCCGGAAGTCATCCTGTCCGGCCGGCGTATTAACGACGGTATGGGCGTATACGTGGTGTCGCAACTGGTCAAGTTGATGCTTAAAAAACGGATTCACGTTCAGGAAGCCAACGTACTGATCATGGGTTTGACATTTAAGGAAAACTGCCCGGATATTCGCAATACCCGAGTAGTGGATATTGTGGCCGAATTGCAGACCTACGGCGTCAATGTCGACAATTACGACCCTTGGGTCGACGCTAATGAAGCTCGGCACGAATACGGTATTTCTCCAGTCCAGCAGCCCGATAAGGGCAAATACGATGCAATCATCCTGGCGGTAGCCCACGATCAGTTCCGGCAAATGCCGATCTCCGCGATCAGAGCTCTTGGTACGCCGCAGGCGATAGTCTACGATCTGAAATATTTATTTCCGGCCGATCAAACCGACGCAAGGTTGTAAACATGAGAATTATGGTGACCGGCACAGCCGGTTTTATCGGTAACCATTTGGCTGTTAAGTTGTTGGAACGCGGTGACGAAGTTATCGGCATCGATAACCTCAACGACTATTATGACGTGAATCTCAAACTCAGCCGTTTGGATAGAATCAAAAATCATTCCGGGTTTACCGATATAAGGTTGGATATTGCCGACCGGGCCGGAATGGACGCGGTTTTCAAGAAGTACCAACCGCAAAAAGTAGTCAATTTAGCGGCTCAGGCGGGGGTACGCTATTCGTTGGAAAATCCCCATGCTTATATTGATAGCAATATTGTCGGCTTTATCAATATCCTGGAAGGTTGTCGACACCATAAGGTCGAACATCTGGTTTATGCCTCGAGTAGTTCGGTTTATGGCGCTAACGAATCGATGCCGTTTTCAGTGCATGACAATGTCGACCATCCATTAAGTCTGTATGCCGCCTCAAAAAAGGCGAACGAATTGATGGCGCATACCTACAGTAATCTGTATCAGCTTCCAACTACCGGATTGCGCTTCTTCACCGTTTACGGGCCTTGGGGGCGGCCAGACATGGCGTTGTTCCTATTCACCAAAGCCATTTTGGCGGGTGAAAAAATCAAGGTATTTAACTACGGTAAGCATCGGCGAGACTTCACCTACATAGACGATATCGTCGAAGGCGTCATGCGCACCTTGGATCATAACGCGCAGGCCAATCTCAACTGGGACGGATCGAATCCGGATCCTGGTACAAGTAAAGCGCCGTGGCGCGTTTACAATATCGGCAACCAAAATCCGGTGGAGCTGATGGCCTACATCGAGACGCTGGAGCGGTTTTTGGGCAAAACGGCGGAGAAAGAGTTGTTGCCGTTGCAACCCGGTGATGTCCCCGACACTTACGCTGATGTCGAAGCCTTGGTGAGCGATGTCGGCTACAAACCCAATACCAGCATAGAGCAGGGCATACAGCGCTTTGTTGAATGGTATTTGGACTACTATCGTTCCTGCTGAGGCTTTTCAAAGGTATAGCGGTAACTTGAGTTCCGGCATGCTTTATGGTCGGAACTACAAATCTGGCGGTTCGGATGAATCCTTTGTCGGCAAACACTTCCAGTTCGGCAAAATTTGTGGATGCCGGTCGGTACTTAATATTTTCGATTATTGGCACTCGGCAAGTGAGTGTCGAGCCTTTATAAAGTCGCCCATTTTCGCAGAGTACTACGCTTGAGCGAGATCAATGAGCAGCGATTAACGAATCGTTTGCAATGTGTGCATCCAGCAGTAATTTCAACTCTGCAAATATCAGCGGGAATTGATCCGTAACATCGCGATAAGGATCGTTTTCTAAGTCATAAAGTTGGTAAACGGGGCCGTCGTAGGTTGGAATGTAAATCAGTTTCCACTTGTGATTTTGGATAGACCTGTTTTTGGCCTGGATGACGGTAGGATAAAGTTGCTCATTGATTACCAGCGTCCCGGTTTTTTTATTAGGGATATCCAATAACTCGACGATATTCGGATAAAAAATCTGCCGTGGATGTAATCCGGGAATTCGTCCCAGCCAGACTCCGGTTTCTTGGTATGCGAAAAGTTCTGGAGACGTCCGGGTTTCGAGATAGGGCACCAAACTGATACCGTCGATGTTGGCCGGCACCGGCAGGTCCAACAGTTCCAGTAAGGTCGGCATCACGTCAATAGAGCGCGTGACCGGTGTAAAATCAATGCCGCTCGGAACGCCAGGGCCTTTGATTATCAAAGGAATCCGGCCGCTCGGGTCGTTGCCGACTAATGTATTTCCCTGTCCCCAGCACCCGGTTTCGAAGAAGTCGGCGCCATGGTCGCTGTAAATAATTATTATCGTGTTGTCGGCCAAACCCGAATGCTCGATATAATCCACTATCCTGCCAACTTCGTCGTCGAATTGTTTTACGCAACTGTCGTATAAATTATTGATTTGTTGGATATCGAAAAAGTCGGCGTTTTTTTCTTGTTTTTCAATAATTTCTTCGGCGGATGCCAGTCTGGTCATAATAAACCGCGATTCGCCTTTGTAATCCGCCGGTGTAAATAAATTGTAATAAGGATATTCCGAATTGAAGGGAACGTGGGTGGCCGACGTAAATAAGTTAATGAAAAAAGGTTGCGATTTTTGGCCGCAACGCTGTAGATAGTTTCTACATTCGCGTCCCATTTGGCGGGTTAAAGGCGAGCCGGCCAAGTAATAGAACTCCGGTAGAAAACGTTTTCCGAGCGGATTTTTGGTAAATAAAGACAAAACGTTTCTAATCAAAGAAGAGCCTTGCCTTAGTAATAGTTTAATATTCCATTGGTCTTCGGCTACAGAGAGTTCCGAAAAATTAAAACTCAGTTTTGCAAAATCGGCACCACACCAATCGGATATGGCGGCTGTCAGGTAGCCGTGTTGATTAAGCAAATCTATTAATGAGGGTTGGGGCAATTTGCAATCCGATTCGGACGGATAGTTATCGCGTATGCGGTGATTTTGCGGCCAGAGGCCAGTGAGCAGCGAAGTCAGGCTGGGGGCGGTTCTGGCGAGAGGTGTAATACAAGTTTTTAGGCTGACGCCTTGAGAGCGTAATTTGTCTATGTTGGGTGTCAGATTCCGTGGATAACCGTTGCCGCCGATACGATCGCAACGTAACGTGTCGGCCCCTATCATGACAACGTTCATTTTATTTTGTTTGGTCGACTGAATTACGGCCGGTTCTTTTTCGCTAGCTGCACAGTGAATGTATGTATATAAAGCGGCTAACCCCGCTATATAAATTAAAAATGACAGTTCGCCTTCAGCGGTTGAAAAATAAAACGCAGATATCCAACCTGAAACAAAAAACGCCAACAGAAAATATTTGCAAAATTTAATTAAATTGGGAGATAAAAGCTTCCACAGAAAGAATAGTCGCGAAAATCGATATTGGAAAGACAGTTGAATGCTTCCCGGGTTATACAGTAGTTGGTGTAAAAAAAAATAAAGCGTAATGATTGTGCTGGAAAAGATGCAGCCCATCAGATTGCTAACAAAATTAAAGTCTATCAGAGTGGACGTTCTCGAAAGAGTATAAACGGCTACGGTACCTGGTAGTGATGTTAGAAAGAATATGATAAATAGCCAAAAAATCAGTCTGGCAATGGCGTATAAAAGATAGTAGCCAAATCTTTTTTCTATTTCTCGCTGTATGCCTGGTCCGGTTCTGGAGTAATTACAGAGCGCGAGAATTATAACGGTAAGGGCAAAGCAGAAAGCAATAATGGAACTGCTATAGAGCGATATTAGTGTTTTTTCCATCTCTAATCAATGGTTGAGTTTAAGGCTCGGTCTATGGCTGGCTTTTTGTTCGCTCTAAGCTGTTCGGCAGCGAATTTTTCTTTCTCGGAAAAGTCTCGAAGCGCAAATTGTTTTATTAATACCGATATAAATATTAAATGATAGATCAAGTCCCAATACGACAGGCCAAGAAATGCAGTACCCACCATATAACAAATAATCGACGCTCTAACCATGGAACTGTAATGGACAACCCAGTCCATCCCTTCAATCCGTTTTGCCTGCCGTATTAGACTCGTCAAGCTTATAACGCTACCCAGGACCATCGATAACCAGACTCCAAATGCGACAAAGCCGTGTTCGGCAAGCATCTCTATATAAGAGCTATGCCAGTCCCGCATGGTGACGTGGATCCAGCCGTCGAATCCGGCACCGGTGAACGGGTGGCTCAACGCGTAGTTCCAGCCGTCGGTCCAGGCTTCGATTCGGGACATCGCGGATAAGTCTTCTTCGTAGGTTTCCAAAGTATGCATGCGTCCGAACCATTCCTCGGGCATAGCCGGTATTACCGCTATGATTCCAACAATCACGATGGGTATCGTCATGAATTTACGCTTACTATTTGAAATTAATATTAACGTCAACGCGATCATGGTCAAAAGGGCGCCGCGCGACCAAGAAGATAACGAAGCGGCATAAATAATCGGAACGGATAACAAGATACCGGTTTTAAGCCATTTCTTGGTCAACTCCTTTTCCCAGACTAATAATAGCGGTATGGCCATCAGCATGGCTACTGCGAACAAATTGTTATCTTCGAATTGAGTATTAGGTGGCCCGTAAACCCGATGACCAAATGCGGTAACGATGGCGAAAATACCGCCTTTAACGGCTACAACGCCAATTGATGCGCCTATGGTGGAAATCAAATAATAAAGTTTTTCTCTAGTATTAATTAATACCCAGGTAAAGTAAAAAGGTATAAATATTTTGCAAATAAACCAAAACTTGGTCCATGCAATATCTTGTAGCGGGGCCTGTGTGGTCGTGAAAATAAAATAAACCCAAAGAAATAGGAAGGCAGGAATGCGCCAATCTTTCGGTATTGGCTGTTTATCTCTTGTCGCAATGGTGCTGACAGTGACGACGAGAAACAGTACGTAATATACCGGTAGCGAACGGACAAATCCCCAGGCGTAGGCATGCGGGTTCAAATAGCTGAATATGGCTAAAGAAAGAGCGCCCCACCACGGCTTTTTTAGTGCAGCGATTATGCAGGCTGTTAAAAATATAAGAACAACAATGTCGCGCACGATTTTCTCAAGACTGATTATCTGAATCTAATTCGGTTTGTTGCCATCGCTTGAAATAACCGAATATCAAACCGCTGGAGTGGGTGAAATTCATCAGTTTTCTAATGTTAATCTCCCGGCTTTTTAATGCGGACGTTAACCAAATCGAAAATAACTTGATTGTTTTAAAAATTAAAAAAGGAGGTATGCCGAAATAACTGCGTGGGAATTCGGCTGTTTGGTTATACGCGTTCTTGTATCCCGATACAAAATGTAGTTTTAAAAAATATCGGCGTTTTAACCGCCACGCTTCCACTGAATGAAGTACGACCATATCCGGACGATATCGAATCCGGCAGTCTGCGGCTAGTAAAGCATCAAACATGATGACGTCTTCTCCGCCACCAACCGCCTTTCCGACCCGATCGTAGCGTTTGTCAAACCGCAGATCTGGATTGTCGCGAAAAAGGCGCATGTTGTAAGCGATATTTGCCGTCCAAAGCGGAGTTTGCCTGTCACTGATCCAAAACGGCTCATCCCCATAATCAGTTTCAGCCAGAAAGCCCAACAACTCGTCTTTTAGCCATTCAGGCCGGTTTAGGTCGGCGAAGTCGACAACGACTCTTCCGCCGGCGCAGTCTGCGCCCTCGTTGACGATGGCATCGTAAGCGGCTTCGAGCAAACCGGGTTGCGGAATCTCGTCGTCATCGATGAATACCAGTATATCCGAGTCGATCGCCTCATTCAGACAACGGTTCCTGGCTGCAACTATACCGGGTTCCGGTTCGGTCACCCAGCGTAACCGGATTCCGGGTAGCGCGGACAATTCCTCTAACACCTCAGTCGTTTGGTCGGAACTGTTATTGTTTATTACCAATATCTCGAATGGCGCCGGGCAAGTTTGCGAGCGGATTGCTGATAGCAATTTAGCTAACCTGCCCGCCCTGTTATACGTGCAAAATGCGTACGTGACTGTTTTGGCAGGTTGAAGATGGTTCATGTTTCTGATGATGGATAGAGTCCGATTCTGTTTAAAAACGGATTTGCGTTTCCGTCAATGTATTGAAAATAAATGGCAAAGTGTAGCGTCATGCTGGCGAGCGCTACGCTAAAGTCAAGCGTATGATCCGGCTGTAAGGTGCGCAGCCGCATAACATTGTAGACAAAACAAACGTTTCGATGGATTGGCGTTGGCTAATGTGCTGCTGCGTAGGCGTATTTAGATGCACAATGCGAGTTTGATGCGCGCAGCTTTACTGGATTCAGCCGGCTGATAGCGATGTCACAATAAAAAACCCGCGAAACCATGCGGTTTGCGGGTTTTTAAAGGGGCTGATCCGTGGTCGGATCAAAGTTTGGCGGAGAAAGAGGGATTCGAACCCTCGATACGTTTCCGTATACACACTTTCCAGGCGTGCGCCTTCGACCGCTCGGCCATCTCTCCAAAATTTCGGTCAGTCATGGCCTGCTAATGTAGTACGTTGGCATGTAGCTTGCTGACTTAAGCTCAATAGAATAATTCATACGGCGGGCAATTGCAATCGAGGAGTGTGTTCCTGTCACTGCCGGGTTGCCGGCGTTACGAGATTCGGTCTCGACTCAGCGTTGACGAGAGGCTCCCAATTGCGGTGCGGCGGAACATTGGCTAACCTTGTTTTGTAATTATGTCGCTTAAAGATCAGCGGTATATCGCTTCGCATTGACTTCCTTACTGCTCATGATCGATACCAATCCCGATAAGCCCCGAATTTTGATTGTCGACGATGTTCACGAAAATCTGCACACGCTACTGAATATTCTGCGTGGAAAATATGCGATCCAAGCGGCGACCAGTGGCAGTAAAGCTCTGGAGATCGCCGGCCACGTGCCGCCGCCAGATTTGATATTGCTGGACATCATGATGCCGGAAATGGACGGTTACGAAGTGTTGCGACGCCTGCGGAGCCAACCGGGTACCGCTGGCATTCCGGTGATTTTCGTGACGGCCGCCGCCGAAGTCCAGGAAGCCGGCCGCGGGTTCGCGCTCGGTGCCGTGGATTACGTGACTAAGCCGGTAGTGCCGGAAATCTTGATGGCCCGGGTTGAAGTACACTTGGAGCTGGCCGCCTATCGGAAACGTTATGGGCGACTATAATTAGCGAATTTTAGCCCACAACATCCCCCACGCCGATTACACCAATGAGCAGAGACGACTGTGCAGTGCCTAGCGCTAGGCCCACCATTTTGGTTGTAGACGATTTACCCGAAAACATCCACGGTCTCCTCGAAGCGTTGAAAGACGACTACAGTATTCTGGTTGCGACCGACGGTCCCAAAGCGGTGGAGTTGGCACAAGGGCCGACGCCGCCGGATCTGGTACTACTGGACGTCAAAATGCCCGGAATGGACGGCTACGAAGTGTGCAAGTGGCTGAAAAGCAGTCCCAAGACCTGCAACATTCCGATCCTGTTCGTGACGATCGTCGACGCATCCGGCGAAAAAATTCGCGGTTTTTCCTTGGGTGCCGCCGATTTCATCACCAAACCGTTCGATATCGACGAGGTCCGCGCCAGAGTCAAAACCCACCTCGAACTCGGCCGTTTGCGCAAGGTGTTGGAAGGTCGGGTCGAGCGGCTAAACGAATACAAGCACGCCGCCGACGTCTCCAATATCGTTTCCAGAACCGATCCGCAAGGCGTGATCACTTACGTCAATGATGCCTTCGTCGAAACCTACGGCTACTCGCGCGAGGAGTTGATCGGCAAAACTCACCGGGTGATCGCCGACCCGAGTACGCCCCCTGGCTTGATTCGCGAGTTATGGAGCACCATCCTGTCCGGGGCCATATGGCGCGGTACTTTTTGCAATTTAAGCAAATCGGGCGAGGAGGTTTACGTCAACAACACCATCGTGCCGATTCTGAATGCCGACGGCAGCATCCGCGAATTCATCTCGACCAGCGTTAATGTCACCTACCTGATCAAGCAGGAAGAGCTGATCCGGCAACAGACCACCGATGCGTTGACCGGCTTGCCGAACCGGGTCAAGCTCATGCAGGATTTGGGCAAGGCCTCCAGCCGGGCGATGCTCGGCATGATTAACATCGACCAGTTCAAAGCGATTAACGATTTCTACGGTTTGTGCAACGGCGACAAAGTCTTGCTCGAAATTGGCGCCCGCTTGCAAAAAATGACGGCAGGGCGTGCCTCGGCCTACCGGATCGGCGGTGATTTATTCGCCCTGTTTTCCGAAAAGCAGGGCGACGCGGCCGGCTTCGAAAGCTTGATTGCCACCATACTTAATCAGTTGGAATCGGTGGCCGTCGATTGCGGCGACGACAAAATCAATATCCGCGTCACAGCCGGCATCTGTTTCGGTCGGGACAACACCTACACTCATGCCGCTTTGGCCTTGGAGCGGGCGAGGATAGAGCGGCGCGATTATTTGGTGTACACCGACCAGATGGAAATCAAATCGCATTACAAAGACAACATCCGCTGGAGCCAGAAGATCCGGCGCGCGTTGACCGACGGCCGCATCGTGCCGTTTTTTCAACCGATTGTCGATAATGTCAGCGGACAGGTCTGCAAGCACGAGGCCTTGATGCGGATGATAGACGAGGACGGCGAGGTTATTGCGCCGACCTTTTTGCGGGCGGCCAAACTGTCCAGGCAATACGCGGCGTTGACCAAAGCGATCTTCGAACAGGCCGTAGCCATTTTGGACAAGTGCAGCGGTGAAGTCGCGATCAACTTGACGGTGGAAGACATTCTGGACAGTAACACCGTGGCCTTCATCGACCAAAAACTGTCTCAGCCCGGTGTCGGTCCGCGGATTGTATTGGAAATTACCGAAACCGAGGGTATCGAAAATTACGAAGAAATACGCCTGTTCGTCGACCGGATGAAAACCTACGGCTGTAAATTCGCAATCGATGACTTCGGCAGCGGCTACTCCAATTTCGTGCACTTGCTGCGCTTGAAAATCGACTATTTGAAAATAGACGGCTCGATCATCATGAGTATCATCGACGATCCGGATTCGGAAACCATTGCTCAAGTTATCGTCGATGCGGCGCGCCGTTTAGGCATGCGTACCGTGGCCGAATACGTCGGCAGCGCCGACATTCAACTCAAGGCCAAGCAGCTCGGTTTCGATTTTTCCCAGGGGTATTACTTGGGCAAACCGCTGCCCAAGCCCCTATCCGCGCCAGATGCCGATTAAACCGCAAACTCTCGGGGCCTGAACGGCGGCTGCGGGCACTCAAACCGGAACAAGGAATGCATCGAAAAACGCCCCGGTTAACCATCGCACTAGCCTGTTACGGGCTGATCGCTTCGACGGCCAGCCGTGCCGACGTCAGCGCGGCCATGATTCGCGGCCAAGTGCTGTCCGGTGCTGGCATTAGCCCGGCCGGGGCTCAAATCATCGTCACCAGCTTGCAACGCGGCTTCTCGACCCGCACCTTTTCCCGCGATGACGGTTCCTATGTGCTGATGGCGTTAAAACCCGGCCGTTACCGGCTTTCGGTGCAGGCACCGGATGGACGGCAGACCTCACAGGAGTTGACCTTACAGGTCGGCCAGACCGCCTTACTCGACATTTCGCTCGATCCGGAAAGCGCAGCTGCCGCCGGCAATCCGGCCGAACAGAATTCGTCGGAACTGGCGACTTATCTGACGCCGGAGCAAATGCAGCGTCTGCCGCAAGTCAACCGCAATTTCCTGAATTACGCCGACCTGGCCCCCGGCGTCAATGTCGTCAACGGCGAGGACGGCGCCACCCGGTTGCAAAGCGGCGGGCAGCGGCCGGACAGCGTCAACCTGTTCATCGACGGCGTCAGCCAGAAAAACTACGTAGTGCGAGGCGGCGTGGCCGGCCAGGATTCCAGTAAGGGCAACGTGTTTCCGGAATCGGCGGTGGCCGAATACAAGGTAATCAGCCAGAACTATAAAGCCGAGTTCGACCAAGTCGCCGCCGCAGCGGTCTCGGTTCAAACCAAATCCGGCGGCAATAGGTTTCAGGGAGAGGCCTTTTACGACCATACCAACCAGGATTTACGGGCCGCCACCCCCAGCGAACAGCTTACCGGCAAGCGCGATACCGAACAGGCGCAGTATGGCGTGACCTTGAGCGGACCTATCGTCAAGGACGTGGCGCATTACTTCATGGCCTACGAGCGCAAGGTCAACGACGATTTCGCCAATGTCGCCGCAGGGGACCGCGGCCCGGTTCCAGCCGCTTACCAGCCTTTGTTGGGCGAATTCAACCGGCCGTTCGAACAAGACTTGTTTTTCGGGAAACTGGATTGGGCGATCGGTACCCGGCATTTGATCGAAGCCACATTCAAATTCCGCGACGAGACCGAGTCGTTGGGAATCGGCGGCATTAATACGCAGCCTTACGCGCTGGAAAAAGGCAACAGCGAGAAACGCCTGGATTTCAAATACCAGTACCGGGCCGAACATTGGGTCAACGAAGCCCGTTTTACCTACGAAGACGCCAATTGGCAGCAAACGCCGGCGGAAGATTCGCCGGGCATATTGCTGCAACGCTTAGACGGCAGCCTGCTGGCAAATACCTTGTCCAGCCGCGCCGTGCTGAATGCCGGCGGCTCCACCAACTATCAGCAGAAGGGCCAGATCGGACCAGGCTTGCAAGACGATTTGACCTTTAGCAACTTACACTGGTACGGCGACCACGTTGCCAAACTCGGCGTCAAACTGAAACAGATCGAACTCAGCGCGCTGGAACGCGATCCGTATCACCCGCAGTTCAGTTTTAACCTGAACAACCCGGCCGGCAATCCTTACCGGGTGCGCTGGGCGTCGGCGCTGGCCGGCGCCGGCGACGGCAGTACTGCCAGCGATGTTACCCAGTTCGGGGTTTATCTGCAGGACGACTGGCAGGTCGACAAGCATTTGAGTTTGAATTTGGGCCTGCGCTGGGACTACGAGTACAACCCGGGTTATCTGAATTTCGTGACGCCGGCCGACGTCGCCGGTGCGTTGCGCAACTGGAGCAACATTGCGAAAGCCAACGCCGGTTACGACATCGAAAATTTCATCAGCAGCGGCGACAACCGTAGCGCGGACAGCAACAATTTCGCGCCGCGCCTGGGTTTTGCCTACGACTTGCTGGCCGACCAGCGCCACATTGTGTTCGGCGGCTTTGCCAGGGCCTACGACCGCAATATTTACGACGTTTTGCAACTGGAACAGACCAAAGGCACTTATCCCGGCTACAGCGTCAATTTTCTGGGCGACCCGAACTACGATTGCGCTGCGGCGGCGGACTGCATTCCCTGGAACCCTGCGTATCTGAATTACTCGCCGGCGCAGTTGACGGCGCTGACCGGCGCCGTTCCGGGGACCAGCCGCGAAATCAATTTAGTCCGCAACAACCTGAAAACCCCGTTCTCCGACCAATTCAGCCTGGGCATGCGCAACCGGATCGGCGACTGGTTCGCCGAAATCGCGTTCTCGCACGTGGTCAGCTACAACGGTCTGGTCGGGCTGTTGGGCGGCCGCAATGCCGACGGCAGCTTTTTCACGCCGGGATCGGCTTTCGGCGGCACTTTTCAGGCATTACCGGGCTACGGCCAAGTGATATTGTTCGATAACGGGGTGCAGACCAAAACCAATTCGATCTTTCTGAAAGCCGAAAAGCCCTACCGCAAGGACAGCGGCTGGGGCATGACCTTTGCCTATACCTTTACCGATTCGGAAGAGAATAAACCACAGTCCTTTGTCGACAACAGCAGTTATCTGTTCGAGTATCCCAACACCCATGGTGTCGGCTGGCTGGACACTGCCGGGGTGCGCAAACATAAAATCGTCGCCAGCGGCAGTGTGGATTTGCCGTGGGATTTGATATTCTCCACCAAGTTAACCCTGGCCACCCCCGAGACCCGTTCCGGCATCAATTGCACCGGCGGCGCTTGCCGCTTGGATACTTTCACTCCGCGCGGCGAGGACTTTATTTTTCCGGGCAATTGGTGGGGTTACCGCCAGGTCGATGTGGCGTTGATCAAAAGTTTCGATACCCCGCGCGACACCCGGATGAAGTTGCGGCTGGACGTTTTGAATCTGTTCGATTTCAAAAACTATGCGGCGTTTAACTCGGATTTCGCCTCGGCCAATTTCGGCTCGCCGCTGGGTAACTTGGCCGGCCCCGGCTTAACGCTGAAACTGACTGCGCGGTTGGAGTTTTGATGTCCGGTTTCGCTTCGATAACTGCGCGATACGGCAGCCGGGCGGCGCGAGTGCTGGGCTTGGCACTCGGCTTCGCCACCCTGACCGGCTTTGCCGACGAATTGGCCGAGGTCCGGACCAAGGCAAATTACCTGTATAACTTCACCAAGTTTGTCGAGTGGCCGGCATCGGCCGGCGATGCGTTGCACATTTGCGTGGTCGGTTCGGAAGCGGTCGTCAACGTCTTGAGCGATTTGGCCAGCCGCGATACCAAAGGCCGGCTGTTGCAAATCTGGTCGGGAGTCGACGATCCGCACGTATGTCAGATCTTGTATGTCGAGCGCACGGTTGCGGAATTGCCGGCATTGATGCGCGAGGTCGGCGGCAATCCGGTGTTGACAGTGAGCGATGCCGACGGTTTTGCCGAGCGGGGCGGAGCCATCGGTTTTTACCACGAGAACGGGCAAGTCAAGCTCAGCGTCAATCCGGATGCTGCCCAAAAAGCCCAATTGAAAATCAACGCTATGCTGATGGAGATAGCCCGTATTGTCCGCTGATGAGCGCGAGAATCTTGCCATGACCGATATCAAACGCGATATGAACATCAAGACCAAACTGGTGCTAATCATGTTAGCCACCAGTTGCGTGGCGTTAGTGCTGGCCGGAGCCGGCTTCATCGCTTACGAACATATCCGCGTCAAATCCGATATGGACCGCGATATACAATCCCTGGCACGGATTGTCGCCAACCGCAGCACGGTGGCGCTGACTTTCAACGACAGCGCCGTCGCCTCCGGCACCCTGGCCGCGCTCAGCGTAAAAAGCAGCATTGTCTCCGCCTGCATTTACGACCAGAGCGATCATTTGTTTGCCGAATACCGCCGCGACGAGGCGTGCCCGCCGCTGTATCCGGGGCTGCTGGGCGACGATGGCGTCGTGGTATACGATCGCTACAGCAATGTCGGCGAAGACATCGTTTGGGATGGCCGGACTCTAGGTAAAGTCTGGATCAAAGCCAGCCTGGACGAACTGATCGGCTTGTGGCGCAAGTTTCTATTGGCGGCTGCGGCGATCATCGCTTTGTCGGCGACCATCGCCCTGATACTGGCGTCCCGCTTGCAGCGGGTGGTTTCGGAACCGTTGATGCGACTGAAAAAAACGGTCGAAACCATCAACAGCGAAAAAAACTATACCCTGCGTGCGGAGGTGGACAGCGACGACGAATTCGGCGCCTTGAACCGCGCATTCAACACCATGATCGCCACCATTGAGGCGCGCGACCGGGAATTGCTGGCCGCCAACCGCCAGTTGGCCGACAACGAAAAACAATTGGCGGGTATTAACGAAGCGCTGGAAGAACGGGTCGCGGCGCGCACCGCGGAACTGGCCGACACCAACGCCAAATTGGCGCACAACAGCGTGATGCTGGCCACGGTCCTGGACAGCATGTCGCAAGGACTGATTGCGTTCGATGCCGATCTGAAATTACTGGTCTGGAATAGCAAACTCAGCGAAGTGCGCGGTTATCCGGCGGCGATGCTGCAGGCCGGGCGGGACTACGCCGAGTTTGTCCGTTTCGATTCGGCGGACGCAGCCTTGCGCTTCGAAAATCCCGACGGCGCCTTGGGCGAGTTTTTCCATGAGGTCAGGCACTTCCGGCCGCACCGCTTCACCGGTACCCGGCTGGACGGCCGGGTGATCGAAATTGCCGGCGGTCCGATAGCGGACGGCGGCTTTGTCAGTACCTATGAAGACGTCACTTTGCGAATCCAGGCAGAAGCGGCATTGAAGGAGGCCCGCGACGCCGCCGAATCGGCGACTCAAACCAAAAGCCAGTTTCTGGCCAACATGTCGCACGAGATCCGCACCCCGATGAACGGCGTCCTGGGTATGCTGCATTTGGCGCTACAAACCGATTTGAATGCGTCGCAACGCAATTATTTAGCCAAGGCGCATAGCTCGGCTCGGGCGCTGTTGGGCATTTTGAACGACATTCTGGACTTCTCGAAAATCGAGGCCGGCAAGATGGTGCTGGAATGTATCGAATTCCGCTTCGATAGTGTGGTGGAGCAACTGGCTGACATGATCGGTTATCAAGCCGGCCTGAAAGGCATCGAGTTTTTGATTCGGCACGACCCGCAAATCCCGCCGGTGCTGGTTGGCGACCCGTTGCGCTTTGGTCAGATTTTGACCAACCTCTGCGGCAATGCCCTGAAATTCACCGACGCCGGCGAATTGGAATTGGCGTTTTACTGTACGGCCAAGACCGAAGAAACCCTAGACTTGCGGATTTCGGTGCGCGATACCGGCATCGGCATGTCTGCCGCCGACAAAGACAAACTATTCAAGGAGTTTACCCAAGCCGACCAAGGCACCAGCCGCCGCTTTGGCGGCACCGGCCTGGGTTTGGCTATTTGCAAAACCCTGGTGGAAATGATGCACGGCCGGATTTGGATCGAACATTCGGAGCCGGGCCGAGGCACCACCTTCTGTTTTACCGTGCGAATGGGCGTGGCCGGCGAAACGCTGGCCCGCCAGCAGGCAATGGAACGCAGCATCGGTGCATTGTTGGCGGACGTCCGGGTCTTGGTCGTCGACGACAATGCCGCCTCCCGCGAAATCATCTCCGACATGCTGCGGCCGTTTCATTTGCGGATCGATTGCGCCGCCAGCGCCGCTGCCGCGCTGAATCGGATCCATCAAGCCGGCGCCGAACCTTACGACGTGGTATTGATGGACTGGAAAATGCCCGGCATGAACGGCGACGAAGCCATCCGCCGGATTCGGGACGATACCGATTTGGCTCAGCAACCGAAAGTGATCATGGTCACAGCCTACGGCAGCGAAGACGTGATGCATGCCGCCGGCCGCGCCGGTATCGACGGTTTTTTGGTCAAGCCGGTATCGCCGTCGTCGCTGCTGGACGCGATTTTATCGGCATTGGGCCGCGGCCGGGTGCAAGCCATGGCCGACAAGTTCAAACAGCTTGGAACCGGGGCCGCCGGCGATGCCCGCCAATTGCAGGGCATTCGCCTGTTGTTGGTCGAGGACAACGAAATCAACCGCGAATTCGCCTCGGAATTGTTGCGCAGCCACGCCATGCAAGTCGATGAAGCGGTGAACGGGGAAGAGGCGGTGATCATGGTGCAGCAGCAGAACTACGATGCGGTATTGATGGACATCCAGATGCCGGTGCTGGACGGCTTGCAGGCCAGCCGCCGAATTCGGGAGCTGGCGGAATTGACCGGAGACCGGCGTTACGCCAAAGTCCCTATCATTGCAATGACAGCCCATGCGATGGCGCGCGATGTGGAAAAAAGCTTGGAGGCCGGAATGAACGACCACATAACCAAACCGATTGATCCGGAGCGGCTGCTGTCTGCGCTGGCAACCTGGGTGGAGTTGCCGCAACGCGTCGCCGTCGGCAGCGAAATTCCGGCAGCGGAACTCCCGGCCGATTTGGCAGCCTTGGCGGCAGTGGACGCTGCCCAGGGCATACGCCGCATCGGCGGTAACTCCGACGCCTATCGTAAACAACTACATCGCTTTGCCGCGCACTATTCCGGTACGGTAGCCGAAATTCGCGGCCTGATCGACGCCGACCAATTGAAAGCCGCCGAAGAACGTTGTCACGCCCTGAAAGGCGTCAGCGGCAATCTGGCCGCAGCGGCCTTGTTCGACGCGGCCGCCGAAATCGACAAGCAATTGAAACAACACCAGCGCCCCGACTCGGCAGAACTGCAACGCATGGAAACCTTGCTGGCCGATTTGCTGGCGGAAATTGCCAAGCTCGCGGCAACCGGCACTGCCGCCCCGGTGGCGGACAGCGGCGCAGCCACACCGCCGGCCGATGTTGCTGCGGTATTGGAAAAGCTGGCGCACGCCTTGGAACACGATCTGGGCGCAGCGGAAGATTTGATGGAACAACTACGCCGCAGCCTGACCGACAACCGCTACCGCGATGCGGTCGCCGAAATCGGCAATAAACTGGACCGGTTCGCAATCGACGACGCCCAAATCCAATTGGCCGAATTGCGCCTGCTGATAGGGCAGGGCTAGCCGTCTATTCCGCTGGGGTAGGCAAGATGAAACCGTGTCGCCGAAATCGCTAGCCCGCTTGCAGGTTTGCATCCCCTTTAAATCGAAATGTTTCAATGAGGCCCCGGCGGGAGGCCGGGGAATGCTGCCTGCCAACTGACCGGAATCTCGCGCTTCATCAAGTCTTGCAAACACGGCGTGGTGATGTAGACGTTGCCCATCACTACGACTTGGGAAACATCCACCAGCCGCGCGGTCTGGACTTTCTCGTCGTCGATGCTGATCTCCAGTTCCTCGCCTTTTTTGCCGATCTTGGCTTTGTAGGCCTGCACGTAAACCGGCAGGGCTTCGTCGCGCATTACCGCCAGCGGCCGGGGTTCCAAATCGGCGTGGCGCAGGTAATTGACTTCGTCCGGCAGGCAAATACCGACCAGCGAGCACCCGGCGCATTTCGGGCTGTCCCGCAGCGGATCGGGAATGTGGCCGCCGGCGGCGATCAGGCGCAGGCCGTTGATGGCGTTGGCGGTGAGTTGCTGCAGCTCGTCGTCGAACACCACCCGCACCCGTTCCCGGCTTTGCACGTAATACAGCGCGCCTTCTTCGCAGACATAACCGTGTTCGCGCAGCACCATCCCTTGTACGCAAAGTTGCACCCGCTCCGGGTCGTAAGCGCCGCGCGCCAAATGCGGGCGCTTGCCGCGCTTGTAATCGATCGGGGTGACCACGCCGTCCTCGGCTTCGATCAAATCCAGCTTGGCGATCAAACCCAAACGATTGGACGACAGCGTAATCGAACGGCCGTGCAATTTCTCGGTGTCGTCCAGTTCGTCGCCTTCCGGAAAACTTTTGGACGTCTTATCCACCCGGCGGTGGGCGTGGTCGCCTTCCACGGTGTCCTCCGACGCCGCCCACTCGCCCTGCACCCATTCCAGATAGGCCAAACGCGGGCAGTACTGGTATTCGTTAATCATCCGCGCCGGCAGCAACGGCATGTCGCCGGACAATTTCGGGAAGGGCAAAGGCAATTCCAGTTGGACGGGCGGGCGTTCGTTGTCAGTCTTTTGTAATACAATTTGTCATCATCAACGTATTACCTGGAGTCCGCCATGCCTGCCATCAGCCTGCGTTTACCCGACGATGTGGAAGCCAATCTCAAAGCCGAAGCCCAACTGGCAGGCAAAAGCCAATCGGAAATCGCCCGCTTGGCGATCACCGAATACCTGGCCCGCCGCGAGCGCGAGCGGTTTATGGCGGAAATGGTGGAAGCGGCACGCGCCTTGGCCAACGATCCGCAAGCCAGGGCGGAAGCGCTGCAAATTGCCGCAGATTTCGACGCGGTGGACGATGGCCTGGACCGTTTGATTGCCGAAGAGCGCGGGGCCGGTATCGACCCCGACGAAAAATGGTGGGAATGATGAAGCGCGGCGAGGTTTGGACCGCCAATCTGCACCCCAACAAAGGTGCCGAAATCGGCAAGATCAGGCCTGTGCTGGTGTTGCAGGACAACGCCATAATTACCGGCGGCCTGCCCACGATTGTGGTGGTGCCGTTGACCAGCCAGTTTCGGCCAAGCTTGGCGCCGCTGCGGATACCGATTGCACCGTAAGGCCGGCTGAAAGCCGACAGTTACGTCATGGCCGAACAACTCCGAGCCATCGACCGCTCCCGCTTCGGCGAAGGCCCGCTCGCCACCGTCACCGCCGAGGAACTGGCGGCGGTGGAGAAGAGTTTGCGGGGGGCTTATGGGGTTGTGGTGAATTTTTATACATCTGCATCTACTGGCGTAAACAAACCCAAACCAAAATGGCAGCCAAAGCCCAATGCCAGCGGGCCGATAACCGGTTCGGCGAACGTCAGTTGCCAGAACGAACCTCGGGTATCCGGCTGAACTAGGCCCCTTTTGCTTCTACAGCGGTGAAAGTCGATCGGGCGTAGTTCGCGGCTGTGCGGCTTAATGGTCGGTATGGACAGAATTTCTATCGGTTCCGGTAATTTGCGCTCCCGACATTCCCGCCGAATCTGAGCAGGTATATCGAAATCTTTTTTGCAATGCCACGGATGTAGATACGGCGTTTGCGACTGCCAAACGCTGGCGGTCTGGACGATAGCCGAGACATTCTCGAAGTCTTCGCGCTGGCCGATATGCTCCAACATCAAGCGCCATTCCTGGCCGTCAAAGCCTTTGAGCGTTTTTAACGCACCTAAAACCCGGCGAATGTCGTCGTCGATACCGGCCGGGACGTGAATCCGCACATGATCGAGCAATCCGTCCGGATTGGCTTGCGGCAAGTAAACTTCGCCCACAATGATACCGCCAAAATTATATGGATGACGCTGGATAAATTTAAAGGGAGTTAATCTCGAAACCTGCCGCTCAAATTTCAAAATTTTTTAGCAATTGACAGACAAGATCGGCCAGAAGCAGACATTTACATTTTGATTTTCTTATTCAGAACCCCGTGTGAATGAACTCCATTCAGCTACTTGTAACATTGTTATAGCTTCGTTAATAAGTGTTGACCATTCTTTACAATCATCCAAATTATTTATTATTTGATCATCATCTGGTTTGCCATAAAGATATATCGCGTTTTCGCATAGCTCCAATGCTTCTAATTTAAGATTATCGTTAATTTTCATTCCATTTTTTAAATCCATTATTATGGCATCAACGGTTGATATATTTTCAGCAAGCCTTTTATGAAATTTTGATAAATAACCTTGAAGTATATCTAGGCCTACACTGTTCAGTTTTTTCGAGATCTCAATGAAATTTGACAAATGAGAAGTCGCAGCATACAGCTCAGCTAACTCTTTACTAAGCAGTTGAGTTTTTTCAAAGTTATCATCTTTTATTTGTTTAAATTGAAAGTGATTTACAGCGCTTTTAGGAAGTGGTAGAGTAATGTTTAACCAAGCTTTATCGTCAGATAAGACGGGTTCATCACCTGCAAATGAACTAGTTAATATTCGCCAAGCAATATGGTTTAAAGTCAAACCCTGTAACATTGGAATAATAACAACGTGTTGCCAATGATTAGTCAGCAAAAAATACTTTAAATCTTTATATGCAAGAGGGCGAATTGCGCCAATCAGTACATCAACAACTTCGGCGTATGCACTTTCTAATGAAGTTAAATCCTTTAATTCCAAGCTGATCCACAAAGCAGGTTGTTCTTCATAGCAATAGGTGTCACTAAGCAGCTTGGCTTGCCATCCAGAATCCGAGTTATTAGCTAGCGCTTTTTTGATCGCGTTTATTAAACCTGCCTGTACATTTCTGGTAATTGCCGCTGCACGCACATCAGGTGCTTCTTTCCAGTATTGGTCAGGATGATGGGCAAATTGATACCAAAGATGCCAGACTTTTTCGAGGTTAGCTGCCTCTTGTTTTTCAAGTTTTTTTAATACGGATATATCGACTAAGTCTTTAAACCTATTATTAAATACCATTTTGAAGTTCTCTAACCTGCATTTAGCATTATTTAGATTAACTACGGTTAGATGAATATGTTGCGGATTACAAGGCCAGCCTAAATCTTCAGCTTTTTTATATACCAGCGCATGTTCAGATTTTGGTAGACGCCCGATAAAGCCATTTACTGTCAACACACGATGAGATTGTGTAAGAAAATTAATCATACTGTTTAAATAATCACTCCAAGCCTTTTCATAGCCCTGGTATTCCGCAAGAATGACTGACGCACTAATAGGAGTAGGAAGATTAGATTCTGTCCTTATCCCATTATTTTTTGTATTTTCGCTGGCAAATCCCCAAGGATCGACGGCAGATTTGGGTAATATGGAGGACAACATATTTACTCTGGATAATTTTTCCCAGTAGTCACCATCTATTTTCCAGCCTATTACTGATTGGGGCTTGCGGCTTCTAAAATAAGCGATCAACGCTTTATTTAAGCAAGTTAATCCATCAACAATTTGCTTTCTGGTTGAAACAATGTTTTCTGCATACATTTTCCAATCATCTGGACGATGGGAATAATCTGCTAAATTTGCATAAGTTGCATTGATGCTTACCAAGGGCATTATTGGCAATGATGATTTTAAAATACCCGGCTTATTTGCTTCGTCATGAAGTGGCTCTATAAAGGCGACATGATGTCCGTAGCCTATTCCGCCAAACTTTTCCGCTTCAGGAAATAGTTTTCTAAGAATTTCTGCACGGTAAACTGTATGTTCGTTTAGTCGCGTTGAAAAATTTTGTTTGGCACTGTCATCAGTCGATTCCATCGGCACAATATAATGAGCAATTGGATTTTCTGGTTTCTGCTCTAGCCACAAGGTATTGGTTTGTCTTTGAAATAGTTTTTCAATTTCTAATTTATTGAAATGGATAAAGTCGTCGTAGATTTTTTTGTCGTAATAATAAAGGACTAACGTTAATTCTGATAAACAGGTGATGGTGGAAATTTTTGAAACTACGTTACTTTTTAGAAGCCATTTTGCATCATAGTTATCAGTAATTTTTAACCAGCCTAACCAAAACAGGATTTCACTCAAAGCTAGCCAATCGGTTTCATTTTCTGGCTTAGCTAGGTCAAATGACGTGTTATTTAGCCAAGTTTTCAAACCTTGATAAATAATGTCTGGTGACGATACCTGATTTCTAAGACGCTTGATCTCAGCCAGTTTTTCAGGATTATTTTTACCCAATATTTCTAAGATGGATTCGGTAGGGTCTTCATCCAACACATTCGTTAGATCAGGTCTTAACAGAAATTTCCAGCCGCCGTTGCCCGCCATCAAACGGGTTTGCTCGATTACTTCTTTATTGGTTTCGACATAAGCGTAAATACCATACCAAATTAACGCTTTACAAACCCCTGCGTAACCTCGCCAACTATGAAGTGTTAGCCCTGAAAGCTTTTGGTAAATGGCCGAATGTTCCAGTGGATGTTCGGCAAAGGCGTACAATAAAAAGCTTTCCAAATCGGCTTCCATTATGCACGGAAGCACAGCTGTTGCTGCGTTTATCCACGGGTTGAACGCAGGATCGCTAATAACCTCAACCAGTAATTTTGAGCGCAATGGGTGTAATGGCTCAATGTATCTTTTGTCATCCGAACAGCGGATTAAATATTCCTCTTCAAACAACCCGAACGTACCTGATGGATCGGATAAATTGATGACGTTAACCAATTCAGCCAATTGTATGCGCGATTCATAAGCCGTTGCTACCGCGCAGAAAAACAATGCTTTTAAGGTGCCCGATTCTAATCTTGATTGCCTTATTTCTTCTCGTAAGCGTTTGACCTGAAAATCCAATCGATCTTTGAGCGATTCAGTTTGGGTAAGAAAATAAACGTATTCGAGTAACGCCCCATTGCCGCCGAACCAATGCCATGCGTCCCTAAAGGATGGGTATGGATTAGCTACTTTTTTATCCAGCAGGTTATGGTAGATTTTTTCCGCTTCTGATTGATTAAAATGTAAGGACACACTCAGAGGAAAGCCCAACTCAACATTTGGTACATTTTGCCGAGCTAAGTCTTCCTCGCGGATCGTGACAAGAATCTTGATGTTTGGTTTATCCAATAACGTTTTGACTAGTGCTGTCCAATCCAAGTCTCGCGGCGATACGTCAATATAAAGATACAAATCGGCTTTAAAAACGGAGAGATGATCGGCTATCGCCAAAGCAATGTTTTCGGCATGGCTTCGGCTGTCGATGAAACTGATTTGAAAACGCCAATCTTCGGGAACGAAGTCGTGTAAGTAACGATAAGCCAGCGTTGTTTTACCTTGCCCTGAAGCGCCATGCACAATGACTGTTCGGTTTCCGTTGAAGAATGCCTGCTCAATCTTGTCTATTTGTTCTGAACGGGATATATCCAAGCCCGCTTGAATGTGGCTAAAACGGGAGGAAACACCCTTATAAAATTCGCTTGCGAGATGCTCTTGTTGATGGGCTTGGTCTTCTTCGATTAAAGGCTTTATTGATTTGAACCATTCCTGATGGTGTGCGGCTCTTTCTGATAGGTATTTACCAACGGCATAAATCTTATTGATTAAATCCTGCTTGGTGATTTTTTCTTGATGTTCAGCCGCATAATAAAGCCAAGCCAATAATAAAGAAAAAGCGCTGCTAGGATCACCTGCGGTTATTGTTTTAGTTAAATGGTTTTGCAGCCTGTTTTGCAAATCCTGTTCCGATACAACAACCCATTGTATTTTTTCGAATAAATTTTCAATCCTTTCTTTGTCAATGCCATGAGTTTTAAGTTTTTCAGTGATTGAAGAACGGTTCTTCTCATCTCCTGACCACGCTTTTTCTATTTCACTGCCGATTTCCCCAAAGCTGACGACTTCAATAGATAAACCAGGATGTGTGCTGAGTAAATCGGATACCCTGTGGAAAAATGAATCTTTCTTGTCGGGGTTAAAACTGGATAACGTCAATCTTTCATTTCTGGCCTTTACTTGAATCACACGAGCCAATTCGCCATTTCTTCGAATTGCTAAATCTTCTTCGCCTTCAGGTTGAAATACGTTATCACTGTCATTGGATTCAAGGATTTCAACTAAAGTGTATAACGTTTGGAACCGGTAGCCTTTTAATGCAGCTTTTGCGCCTGAGTTATTCATTAATGGGATTTTTATCCAGAACGAATTCTAATTGTATTAATTGACGAGAAACAATATTTGTTTTTTGCTGGGATATGATGCCAATGACTGCTATGGGTCGTTACCGACAATTTTTTCATGAAGAATTTAAAAATCTTGGATGTCGGCTTTCAAGATAGCCATGGTTAAGTGCGCATGTCGTATTCGCTTTGCAGGTTTAGCCAGAACCGTGGTTCCATGCCGAAAAACAAACCCAGCCTGAGGGCGGTATCGGCAGTGATCGGGCGTTTGCTATTGACCAATTCGCTGATTCGACTGGGGGGAACGTCAATATCCGCGGCGAGCTGACGGGGGGAGATGCCCATCGGCGCCATAAAATCCTCCAGCAAGATTTCGCCAGGGTGTATTTCATCAAGTAGTTCAATCATGTTTCACCTAGTGATAGTCCACAATTTCGACCTGGTAGGCACCATCTTCTCGCCATGCAAAGCGAATCCGCCATTGTTCGTTGATACGGATGCTGTATTGCCCACTGCGATCGCCTTTTAAAGATTCGCGCCGGTTTCCGGGTGGAATGCGTAAGCTGGCCAAGTCGGTAGCGGCATACAACTGCAAAAGCTTGCGCCGAGCGACGCGCTCAATGTTTTTAAATTGCAGTACCAACTCGCTATTGAAAAGCGCTTGGGTATCGGAGCAAGCAAACGAATGAATCAACAGCCTTTGTTGTGCGAACAGGGCCTGGACCAAGGTCAGAAACAAGTCGTCGTTGCGGCTGCGGTAGGCCTGGCTGAGGATTTTGATGCGGCCCAGTTGCCGGGTTTTGACGCCCGGCGAGCGGTCCAGCAGTTTCTCCAGGTGGTCGAGGAGTTGGCCGATTTCGTTGCGAAGCAAGCCCGGTGCCAGATTGCCCAGCAGATGCTGGCAGACGACCAGGGCTTGTAGCTCCGCGGCGCTGAGCCAGATGCCGGGCAATTCGAACGGTTGGCGCGGGTCGTTGCGGTCGTAGTAATAGCCGGCGCCGCGTTCGCAGAACAGCGGTGCGTTCAAGCGGTCGCGCAGTTCGTCTACCAGACGTTGGCGGGTGGCTTTCGAGCAAGCCAGTAGTCTTTCTATTTCCGGCCCCGAAATCGGCGTGCGCCGGTTTTTCAGTAGGTTGTGGAGTTTGACGAGTTTGTCGAGGTGTTGCATCTGAGCGTCTTCCCTGAGCGAGTGAAAGTTCTAGCGTCTTAACTGTCGGGGAAAATTAGCCGATTCCGGGCTGTTTTGCCAGTAGCGGACGCTTGGGCCGGCGGCGCCGGTCGATTTTCGCCTGGTCCGGTCCGCAGGCCCCGTTGCACTGTGGGAGGGATGCAATTTAATTTACCTGCCGCGCGTCAATATCTTACAATTCGCCAGCCCTTGGCTCTGACAATAACTATTTTTAGGAGGATGGTATGTTCAAATTTCGCCTGCTGGTTTCCGCGCTTGCGCTGACCGGTTCTATGTCTGTAATGGCGGCCGAGCCGCTGCCGAGTGTGGCCCCGGCTCCCGCCGACAACCCGACCACGCTGGAAAAAGTCACGTTGGGAAAAATGCTATACCACGATCCGCGGTTGTCCTCCACCGGCACCGTATCCTGCGCCTCTTGCCATAACACGATGCTGGGCGGCGAAGACAACCGGCCGGTGGCAATGGGTGTCAACGGCCAAACCGGCGGCCGTAGCGCGCCGACCGTCTGGAACTCCGCCTTCAATAAAGTCCAGTTCTGGGACGGCCGCGCCGACAGTCTGGAGGCCCAAGCTGCCGGCCCGGTGACCAATCCGATCGAGATGGGGATGAAGAGCTGGGACGACGTGGTCGCCCGCCTGAAAACCATCGAAGGTTATCAACACGCGTTCGAAAAGGCCTTCGGTAAGGATTCTATTTCCAAAGAAAACGCCACCAAAGCCATTGCGGCTTACGAAAGAACTTTGATTACGCCGAACAGCCCGTACGACAAGTATCTCGGCGGCGATAAAGACGCGATGACCAAGCAGCAAATCCGCGGTATGGAAAAAGCCGTCGAAGTCGGTTGCACCAGCTGCCATAGCGGCCCGGCATTCAACGGTCCCGGTATGTTCCAGAAATTCCCGGTCAACTCCAACGGCTATTTCGAGGCGCAATACCACTTCCAAAAAGACAAAGGCTTGGCGGAAGTGACCAAAAAAGACAGCGACGAGCACCTGTGGAAAGTGCCGACCTTGCGCAACGTGGCTCTGACCGCGCCGTATTTCCATAACGGTTCGGTGAAAACCCTGGATAGAGCGGTCTGGTTGATGGCTAAATTGCAATTGAACAAAGAGTTGTCCGACGGCGACGTCGCCGACATCGTTGCGTTCCTGAACGCGTTGACCGGCGAATTCCCGACTCAAACCATGCCGCAATTGCCGGGCACTCCGGGTTCTACCTTTAACTAAGCACCGGGCGTTTTCCGGTTCTAACGAAGGGGCCGTGAGGCCCCTTTTTCGTGGCTGACGTATTGGCAACGAGTCGAAGATTGGTTTGGTACTGCGCTGCGGAGCGTGTCTAAAAAGCGTTTGATATGTGTGGTATTAGTCCGGTTCTTCGGCCATACTTTAGGCCATGGCGGAAATCGATAAATCCGATAAAAACAATTAAATAAATTCGTATTTAAGTCCATGTCAGTCAACAAGAAAATTCAATTATCGGCGCGGGTGGGGGAGTATGCGATTCCACCCTTGAAAGACATGTTGGTTTTGGGGAACCAATCGCCGATCGGCTGCATCGCCATGCGGCGGGCCATCGAGCTGCTGGTTAAAACCCCTTTCGAACATATCGAGCTGCAAGACGAGGTGATCTCCGATATTTTGGTGCGTCAGCACATTTTGCGGCGGGTGTCGCGGGAAGGCTTGATCGAATTTGTGATCGGCCAATTAAAGCCCATGATGGGCCCGGACGAGGTCTTGCACGCCGAACTGGATGTCAGCATTTTCCTGTCGCAAGGCGACTGAAAGACCGATGCAACGCTTAATGGTGCGCGATTGTTTGTGCGACCCGATCGTCCGGGTGTTGGAAGAGGGGCGGCCGGCCTATTCTCTGGCTAACCAGCCCCTGTATGCGGTATTTCGCGATTCCACCGCAACCGGTATCTTTTGCGGTCTGGTGACGCCGCAAGATATCGTGCAACACCCGAGCTGGATTTTTGCCGATCTTACCGAGCACCGCGAGTGTTTTAGCGTCGCCCCGGACGTCGAAGTGAGCAGTGCCCTGGAGCTTCTAAGTGAGCAGGGACTGGAAGCGTTGCCGGTGTTGGACGGCCCGCGCTTTATCGGCGCGGTCAGTCGCCAGAGCATTCTGGAAACCCTGTTGAAACGGGAGCGCTGGTTGTTAGTGCAATCGCGCCGATTGAACAAATCCCTGGAAACCGAGCGAAACCGGATTCGTTCCTGGTCTGCCAAACTGGCTCGGCTACACGAAGCTTCGCGCAGTTTACTGACGGTGTTGAAGCACACCTCGGTCCAAAACGAATTGTTCGAAACCGGAATCGAGGCGTTGACCAGGCTGTTGGAAGCGCGTTACGGCGCGGTCGGCATCCTGGACGACGCCGGAAAACTCAGCCACTTCGTCTATACCGGTGTCGATGCCGAACAGGCGCAGCGCATCGGCCAATTTCCGCAAGGCAATGGCCTGTTAGGCGTCGTGATTCAAGACAACGTGTCGTTGCGGCTGGCGGAGATGTCCACCCATGCCAGCAGCAGCGGTTTCCCCGAACATCATCCGCCGATGAAATCCTTATTGGCCGTGCCGATCTCGCACCAGGGACGTGTCTACGGCCGGATTTACCTGTGCGACAAAGAAAACGGCGAGCCGTTTACAGCCAGCGACGAGGAGCTGGCTCTGAGTTTTGCCTATTCGCTGTCGTTGATTCTGGACAACGCCCGCGAAATCGAGGAAGTCAAACAAGCCCGCAAAAGCTTGAATTACATGGCGCATTTCGACGCCTTGACCGGATTGCCGAACCGTACCCTGTTGAAAGACCGCTTCGAACAGGCTATTTCTCACGCCCAACGCAGTGGAGACAAGGTCGGTGTCCTGTTTTTGGATCTGGATAATTTCAAAGTCATTAACGACACCATCGGCCACACGTCGGGCGATAGCTTGCTGCGGGTGGTGGCGTCGCGGATCAGCCAGTGTCTGCGCGACGGCGATACCGCTGCTCGCCTCGGCGGCGACGAGTTTATCGTCATGTTGCCGGATTTGTCGGATGTGCAGGATGCGGCCAAAGTGGCCGCTAAAATTCTGGAGTCCTTGCACGCATCGTTCGATATCGACCGACACGAAGTCTTCGTCAGCTTCAGTATCGGGATTAGCGTGTATCCGGACGATTCCGACGAGATGGAAGGCCTGCTCGCCAACGCCGACAGTGCAATGTATTACGCCAAAAAGCTGGGTAAAAACAATTACCAGTTTTTCACCCCGGAAATGAACCGGACCGCGCAGAACTACATGAAATTGGAAAAGTATTTGCGGCGGGCCATGGAGCAGGGCGAGCTCGAGCTCTATTACCAGCCGCAGCTTGACGTCGCCAGCGGTAAAGTGATCTGCATGGAAGCGTTGATCCGCTGGTTCAGCGCCGAATTGGGGCCGGTGCCGCCGGGCGATTTCATTCCGTTCGCAGAGGAATCCGGCTTGATTGTGCCGATAGGCGCCTGGGTGCTGAAAACGGCTTGCGTCCAAGCCAAGGCCTGGGAGCGGGAGGGTTTGCCGGTTCGTGTCGCGGTCAATTTGTCCAGCCGCCAGTTCCATCAGGTGCAAACCGCGCAACACCCTCGACACCCCTTGCTCGATGCCGTGCTGGACGCGTTGGATGCCAGCGGCTTGTCGCCGGCTTTGCTCGAACTGGAGATTACCGAGGGTATTTTGATGCGGCAACTCGATTCGACCATGCAAATCCTGAATATCCTGAAAGATATCGGGGTCAGGATTTCGATCGACGATTTCGGAACCGGTTATTCGTCGCTGAGTTACCTGAAGCGGTTTCCGATTGATGTGTTGAAAATCGACAAATCCTTCGTCAACGATATTACCGAGGACCCCAACGACAAGGCGATCGTGTCGGCGATTACCGTGATGGCGCAACAGCTCAAGTTGGAGGTAGTCGCGGAGGGGGTGGAGAGCACCGCTCAGATGAGTTATCTGCGTGAACTGCGTTGCAATTACGTGCAGGGCTATTTTTTCAGCAAACCGCTGGCAACGGGCAAAGTCTTGCCGTTCTTACGCCAGTGCGCCGCGGCCACGGATTAAGCCCGACGTTGCTCTCAGGCTTCGAACCCGGTTTCGAAGCAATTGCGGCCGGATTCGTCGCCGTAAATCAGCGATAAAGTCTCCGGATCGGGAGCCGGCGTCGACACCGCGGAATAGGCCACCAGCAGCGGCGCGATATGCCTGGCCGATTTCGGGCTGGTATAGACCCAATAGCACGAGCCGTCGGCCGCCCAATGGCCGAACATCGCCATCCCCTGGGGGCCGTTGCGGGCTACGTAGGCCGCGCGAAATGCCCCCATTAACACGGCCAATTCGCCGGATTGGTAGTCTGGGCCCGACAGTCTGATGCGGTGCCAACTCTGAATGATTGCCGATGCCACGATAGTCTCCCGGTTGCTTTCAAGATTGGGCTGATTTTGCGCGGGCAGAGCCAACAAACGCCGGTTCGGGCGACGAGCCGACGCGTTAAGCTTCTGTGGTGACCCGCAGCACCTCTTCCAGCGTGGTAATGCCCTGCAAGGCCTTGCCGACGCCGTCCTCGTACATGGTCTGCATGCCTTCCTCGATCGCGGTTTGTTGGATGACGAAGGCTTCCTCGTGCTTCATGATTTGTTTGCGGATGGTGTCGGTCATCGTCAAAAATTCGATGATCGCCAGCCGGCCTTTGTAGCCGATGCCGTTACAGGCCGGGCATCCCACCGGTTTGTAGAACAGGATATCGCCGCTCGGTTGCCAGCGTCGCAACTGCATTTCCTCGATCACCGCATCCGCCGCCGGATGGGCTTGCTTGCAGTGCGGGCAAAGTCTTCTGACCAGGCGCTGGGCCAGAATACCGTTGATGGTCGAGCTGAGCAGATACTCTTCCAGGCCCATGTCTTGCAGCCGGGTAACGCCGGCTGCCGCGTCGTTGGTGTGCAGCGTGGACAATACCAAGTGGCCGGTCAGCGCCGATTGTACGGCGATCTTGGCGGTTTCCAGATCGCGCATCTCGCCGATCATGATCACGTCCGGGTCCTGACGGACGATGGAGCGCAACGCCGAAGCGAAGGTCAGGCCGATCTGCGGTTTGGCTTGAATCTGGTTGATGCCTTCCAGTTGGTATTCGACCGGGTCCTCGACCGTAATGATTTTGCGTTCCGGCGTGTTCAGGGTTTTCAGCGCGGCGTACAAGGAGGTGGATTTGCCGCTTCCGGTCGGGCCGGTGATCAGTAAAATGCCGTGCGGTTGCGCCAGCACCTCCATGAAGCGCTCGGCCTGCCGGCCGACAAAGCCCAGGGTCTCGAAATCCAGCACCGCGTTTTCCTTGTCCAGCAAACGGATTACCACGCTTTCGCCGTGTAAAGTCGGAATCGTCGATACCCGCAGGTCCAACTCCTTGCCGATCATCTGCAGTTTGATCCGGCCGTCCTGCGGTAGCCGGCGTTCGGCGATGTTGAGCTTGGCCATGATTTTGATCCGCGACAACACGGCGGCGGTGGAGGCGACCGGCGGCGAATCGATGTCCTGCAACACGCCGTCGATGCGCAGCCGTACTTTCAGGCTTTGTTCGAATGGCTCGATATGCACGTCGGAAGCTCGGCTTTCCACGGCTTTTTGCAGAATATAGTTGACCATCTTGATGATAGGCGCTTCGGAGGCCAGGTCTTTCAGATGTTCCAAATCCTCGCTGCCTTCCTGCTCGACGTCCAGGTTGTCGCGCAGTTTATCCATCTGCGATTTGCCTTCGCCGTATTGCAATTCCAGGGCGGCGTCGATTTCGGCGAGTTGGCCGATTTGCAAGGTCACGGTTTTGCCGGTGGCCAATTGCAGGGCTTGCACCACATAGTCGTCCACCGGGTCCATCACCGCGATTTCGATTTGTTGTTCGTCCGCTGTCAGGCCGACGGCATGGTGTTGCTTCAGAAATCGCTGGGAAATGTGGTCCGGCAGCGGCGACTGCGGCGGATAGTTTGCCGCCGCCGCGCGTTGGATGCCGGTGGCCGCCACAAAACTGTTGGCGATGTCGTTGTCCGAACACAAGCCGAGTTTGATCAGCAATTGCGGCAGCGAGTCGTCCGGTGCGGTTTTCTGCATGCGCCGGACTTTACCCAGATCGGTGTCCGACAGTTTGCCGTTACCCTTTAACTGGTTGATAAAAGTTGCATATTTTGCGGAGTTTTCCGCGGTGTCCATGTCCATCGGATGTACCGTCGAAAGTAGCTGAATTGGTCAAGTATTGTAGCGAGTTTCGCAGTATTCTGAAGGCCATTTCCAACAAGAATCGGGCGCGAAGCCAACGGAGCGAAACGTATGAACGGAATTCGGGTATTAAGTCTGACGGTTTGCATATCGGCCGGTACCGCTTGCAGCGCCGATTGGGCCCAGCGCTTTGCCTACCACGCCGTCGAGAATGCCGGCCAATTGCAATGCCAAAAAGCCATGGCCAACGATTGCGAACGCCGGCCCGGCTACGACCAGTACCAAAAGGAGCGGCGCGAGTTGGACCGTTAGCGGCGGTGTCGATCAAATCTCGTTCAACAAGGCCAATTCCGCCGGATGCGGTTGCATGTAAAACGAGTTGTCGATGAAACTGTCCGGCTGACGGCGGAAATGGTGGCGCAGCAGCGTCAACGGTACGATCAGCGGCACCTGGCCGATGCGGTAGTTTTCGATGGTGTCGGACAATTCCTGTTTGTCGTCGCTGTCCAGCGCCCGTTTCAAATAACCCTGAATGTGTTGCAGCACGTTGACGTGGTTGCCGCGGCTGGCGACGATTTTCAGGCAGGCCATCAATTCGGTGATGTATTCGGCGGCGATCGCCTCGATTCGGGCATCGGTGGCGCCGGCAACGATGCGGCCCAGATGGCGCGCCCGGTTCTGGTCGTGGCTCATCGCGATCAGTTTGTGCCGACTGTGAAAGGTCATCAAGCCGTGGGCGCTGAGGCCTTCCTCGCAGAGCTGCCGCCAACGCTGATAAACAAAAACCCGTTGAATGAAGTTTTCCCGCAAACCCGGATCGCCAAGCCGGCCTTCTTCTTCGACCGGTAGGTTAGGGAAGGCGGATTGCAGATAGCCGGCAAAAATACCGGTACCGTTGCGGGCCGGTACTTCGTGTTTGTAAACCTTGACCCGGGTCATGCCGCAACTGGGCGAATCTTTTTTCAGGATGTAACCGCACAGGCCGTCCAGCCAGCCGGCTTGGCGGGCGGCAGCGTCGCGCAAGCGGTCGGTGACGTCGAAGCCGTGGTCCTTGACGCCGACGCAGCGAATCCCATCGGCCGTTTCCCGCAGTTGCACGCAGGGGCGGGGAATGCCGAGGCCGGCTTCCACCTCCGGACAAAACGGCTTGAACTCGAAATAGCGGCCCAGCGTGCGTTCGATATAGCTGTGGTATTTGTGGGCGCCGTCGTAACGGACTTCGTGGCCCAACAGGCAACTGCTGATGCCGACCGGAATATTGTGCATGGGAGTCCTTGGAATCAATGCCGGGGCGCGGCGAAAATCAGTTGGTCGGTGGCGAAACCCTGGCTGCGAGCCTGATCCAGCAGGCTGTCCAGGATCGGCTGCGCCAGATCGGGCGTGCGCGCCAGAATCCATAAATAGTCGCGGTCGGGGCCGGCGATCATTGCATATTGGTAAGCCGTCTTGTCCAGCGCGATGATGTTGTAGGCGCCGTAAAACGGTCCGAAAAACGATACTTTCAGCCGGCCCCGGTCCGGGCCGTCGATAAAGTAGGCCTTGCCTTCGGCGCTGCGGCGCTGGTTGGTTTCGGCATCGAACCCGCTGTTCAGCACTCTGACGCCGCCGTCCTCGCGCAGGCTATATTCGGCGCGGATCTCGCTCAGACCGCGTTCGAAGCGGTGGTCCAATCGGGCGATCTCGTGCCAGGTGCCCAGATAGCGCGGCAATTCGAAACCTTCGACCACGGTCAAGCCTTCCGGTATGCCGGTGCAGCCGGTCGACAGTAGCAAAGTTAGTAACAGTATCGGAATCAATTGCATGGGCTCAGGCCTGTTGGTTGGAAAGTTGAGTTTGGTATTGGGCTTTGATGCGGCGGCTTTGCTCGGCATGATTTACCCGCGGCGGCGGATAATCGCCGGCCAGCGGCGCCTTTTCCCAGTTGTGAATGGCTTTGGCCGAATAAGGTTGCAGTTCCGGCAGCCAGGTCTTGATGTAACGGCAGTCGGGATCGAACTTTTTCTGTTGCAGCCAGGGATTGAAAATCCGGAAATAGGGTTGGGCGTCGCAGCCGGTCGACGCCGCCCACTGCCAGTTGCCGTTGTTCACGCAAGGGTCGTAATCCAGCAAATGTTGGGCGAAGTAACGTTCGCCCCAGCGCCAGGACACATGCAGGTCCTTGACCAGGAACGAGGCCGCGACCATCCGCAGCCGGTTGTGCATCCAGCCGGTCTGGTTCAGTTCCCGCATCGCGGCGTCGACGATGGGAAATCCGGTTTGGCCGTTGGCCCAGGCCCAGAAATCGTCCTGGGCATTACGCCAGCGCAGGCCGTTCAGGCGGAGGTCGAAGGCCTGGCCGAAGACGTGCGGAAAGTGGTAGGCGATGTGGCTAAAAAAATCCCGCCAGTACAATTGGCGCAACAGCGCATGGTCCGGTCCAAGGTCAACCTGGATGGCCTGATGGGCTTCGCGTACCGAGCAGCAGCCGAACTTCAGATACGGCGACAAATGGCTGGTGGCGTCGAGTTCCGGAAAGTCGCGGGTCTCGCTGTAATCGCGCCGTGCAGTCAATGCCGATAACTGTTGCTGCGCCGCGCGCCGGCCGCCGGCAAAGGCATTCTGTTGCGGCCGGCTCAAGGTTTGCAGCAGCTCGGATCTTTCCGTAGCGAGCGGCTCGCTGACCAGTCGGCCATTCGCCAGTCCGCTTGGTGCCGCCACCGGATTCTGGATAGCCTTTTTATAAAAGGCGGTAAACACCTGATAGGGCAAGCCTTTGTCGGTCAGCACATATTCCGGCTCGTTCAGCAACAGATCCGCGTGGCTATGAAAGTCCAGCCCCAGTTTTTGGCAGTATTGCTGAATCTCCTGATCGCGCTCGCGGGCGAAAGGGGTGTAATCGCGGTTGACGAACACGGCTTCGATGCGCAACTGCTGTTGCAGTTGTTCGACGACCGCTTCCGGTCGATCGCCGAATAGATAGAGGCGGCCGCGGTTTGCCAGACAGTCCGCTTGCAAATCGCTTAACGATTCCAGCATGAATTGCAGTGCCGGCCGGCTTTGGTAGGGATGGGCCTCGATCTGGCGCGGATCGAAAACGAAGCAGGTCAGCACCCGCTGCGAGCTTTTCAATGCCGCGTTCAAGGCGGTGTTGTCGGTCAGACGCAGGTCGCGGCGGAATATAAATAAGGAAGTTCGGTAACGCGGTGTGCTCATCGCGATCAGCAGTCGCCCCAATGGTTGGTCATCTGCAGGCAATTGAAGAAAATGTTGGGGTAATACTGGTAAATCACCCAGCGCAGCATCAAATCCAGAACCGCCGCAACGGTCAGCAAGCGGGCCAGCACCGCCCAATGGCGGGCGCCGGTTTTATCGGAGCAGCGCCAGACCGCACCGATCCAGTAAATCAAGGGTAGGGCCATGATGATATGCATCGTCACCCAGCTGGCGACGGTGAACTCGCCTTCCTGGATTCGATAATCGATCAGGAACAGTACGGCGTTGTACAAAACGAAAAACGGATAGAACGCGTCTTTCAAGCGCAGGTAACCCAACCAGCTCCATTGCAGGTAATAGTACAGGCTGGGCGGTTCGCGCTCCTCCCATGCCTCTGCCGGTTCCGGCGTCAGGTAAAACACCAGCAGGCCGAGGCCGATCGCCACCAACAAGGCTTCGTACCATCTGATGAACGAGGTAAAGGCAAATAACGCGGACAGGCTGTCGATCAACATGGGATTACCGATCTATCGGGTCAGGAGTTATGCAAAATCGCGTCGAGCGCGGGCCGCAGCCGACTATACTGAAACTCGAAGCCTTGTGCCAACAGGCGTTCCGGTTTCACCCGCTGGCTGCCGAGCACCAAGGCGGCCATTTCGCCGAGCAACAACTTCAACAGTCCGGCCGGTAACGGCAGTAACATCGGTCGGCTCAACACTTCGGCCAAGCTCAGGCTGAACTCGCGGTTAGTGACCGGTTCCGGGGCCGTGGCGTTGTAGGCGCCGCTCATGGTCGGATCGGCGATCATCGCTTCGGCAGCGGCGAGCCAATCATCCAGGTGAATCCAAGACATCCATTGCCGGCCGTCGCCCATGCTGCCGCCCAGGCCGAGTCGGAACGCCGGCAGCATGCGTTGCAAAAGACCGCCGCCGCGGCCCAGCACCAGACCGGTACGGATCAGGCAGACCCTGCTGCCGTGATCCGCAGCGGCCAATGCCGCGGCCTCCCAGTCGGCGCACAATTGTTGGGCGAAATCGGTTTTGGCCGGACTGGTCTCGCTGAGTACGCTATCGCCTTGGTCGCCGTAAATGCCGATCGCGGAGCCGTTGACCAACACCGGCGCTTTGCTGCCGGCGGCGATCCAGGCGACCAGCGCTCGCGTCAGTTCGATCCGGCTGTCGCGTAAAATCTGTTTGCGGGCTGCGGTCCAGTACCGGTCGAAAATACCGGCACCGGCCAGATTCACCACGGCGTCGAAGGCGCCGGCGTCGGGCAGGTCGGCGAAGCGGGTGACCGCGCCGACAGCGCTACCGAATTGCTGGCGAATCTTTGCCGCGTCGCGGCCAAATACGGTGACAGTGTATTGTTTGGCCAACAAGCGGCGGGCGAGGGCGCTGCCCAAGAAGCCGGTGCCACCGGTGATCAAAATCGAGGTCGAGGTCATGGCGATTTCTCCAAACTTATCGGCAACAGGCTGCTGGCTTAGTCAGTCCGGTCCGGGTTAGCGGCTTGAGGTTTGGCAGGCGCGGTTTGCCCGAAACGGCGGTTTTTCAGCCAAACCAAGCCGCGGAAGCCCATCAACATAGCCAGCACCAGCAGATAGAACAGGGGCTCTGCCAAATTGCCCTTCAATTGCCAGAAGTAGTGGGCGATGGCCGCGGCCGCGGCCAGATAAATGTAACGGTGCAGTTTCTTCCAGGTTTTGCCGAGCCGTTTCTTGGCGACCTTGGGCGAGGTAACCGCCAACAGGAATAGAATCAGGTAGGCCAACACGCCGAACCACAGATAACTGCTTTGCAGGATATCGATGCCAATCAGCGGCCAAACCCAGGCGTGGTCGGCACTCAAATAACCGAGCAGGTGCAACGTGGCATAGAAAAACGCGGTCAGGCCGAACAGCTGGCGGTAGTCGGTCATGCCGCGCCAATTGGTCATGGTTTGCAGTGGGGTGATAGCCAGTGTGATGCATAAAAAGCGCAACGACCAGTCGCCTAGGTAAATATGCATCGCCTGAATCGGGTTCGAGCCCAAACGGTTCCAGCCGATTTCCAGCAACAGCCACAGGAGCGGTGCCGCGCAGCTGACCAGAGTGATCGGCCAGAGCCGGTTGATCAGAGCGTCCATCAGAAGAAATGCCCCAGGTCCATATCACTGTACAAGCCTGCCACCTGTTCGCCGTAACCGTTGAACAATTCGGTCCGCCGCCGCGGCGTGAAAAAGTCGGAGCCCAGCGGCCGCTCGCTAGCCTGGCTCCAGCGCGGATGCGGCACTGCCGGATTGACGTTGGCGTAGAAGCCGTATTCTTCGGGCGCAAACCGGTTCCAGCTGGTTAGAGGGGGCCTCCGGCACAGTTCGATTCTGACGATTGCTTTGGCACTCTTGAAGCCGTATTTCCACGGCACCACCAAACGCAAGGGGGCGCCGTTCTGTTTGGGCAAGGTTTCGCCATAGGCGCCGACCGCCAGAATGGTGAGCGGATGAACCGCTTCGTCGATGCGCAAGCCTTCTTCATAGGGCCAAGCCAACATGGCTTGTTGCCGCAGCCGCGGCATCGCTTCCGGCTGGCTGGCGCTGATGAATTTGACGAACTTGGCGGACGACAACGGTTGTGCCAGCTGTAACAAATCGCTTAGGGCAAAACCGACCCAAGGCACGACCATGGACCAGCCTTCCACGCAGCGGAAACGATACAGGTATTCGCGCAGTGGAAAGCGTTTCAGCAAATCCTCCACCCGGTAGCTGAGCGGATTTTCGACCTCGCCGCCGATCTCCACCGACCAAGGATCGATCCGCAATCGTTGAGCCAAACGGGTGCTGTCTTCTTTATTGAAGGCAAACTCGTAATAGTTGGTGTAATTCAGCATCAACTCGGCTGGGGTTGCTGTCAAACCGACAGTTTGCGGACCGCCGGGCGGTAGAGCCGACCAGTTTCGCGGCCTTGCGTTGGCGGTGTCCGCGGCGGAAACGCCTACCGCAAGCGCGGCGATGGCCTTCATTAAGGTACGGCGTTGCCTGAATACTGCCGGATCGGTAATCTCGCTGCTCGGAATGGGTTGGCGGGTTTGAATCAACATAGTTGCGGCCGACAGTAGGAGGCGAGCCTCGCGCTCAGACGTTACCGGACCTTATTTCTTACCTTTCGGAATCCAGCCGAGCAGTTGGCGGATTTTCCGTTCGGTAATGAAGGCCAGCGAAAATAACTGGATGAAGTTCTCGGCTTCGATCAGATCCAGGCCGATATTGGCCGGGACCATTTCTTTGCGGGTGCCGAACATCCGGTCCCACAGCGCCAGCACGATGCCGTAATTGCTGTCGTGTTCGCTGCGTAGGGTGGAGTGGTGAGTGCGGTGTAACGCCGGGGTGATGATGAATTGCGATAGCGCATCTTCGTTCGGCACGCGGATATTGGCGTGGTGGAAAAAGATGAAAAACAACTCGACGATTTCGATCGACAGCACCAAGTAGGCATCGACGCCGATCACCACCACGAACAGGCACTTGTAGCCGATTTCCAGCAGTAAATCGAACACGTGAAACCGGAAACCGGTCGACACGTTAAACGACTTGTCGCTGTGGTGAATCTTATGAAACCGCCATAAATATTCCGATTTGTGGCTGGCATAGTGCCAGGCGTAAATCGCCAGATCGAAACAGGCGAAAGCCAGCAGCCATTTCAGCGGTCCGTTGGGCATCGCACTCAATAAGCCGTGCCCGGCGAATTGCTGAGCGACCAGAAACAAAGACGAGGCTCGCAGAATCGCCAGAATCAGGTTGTTTACCAGGAAGGCCATGGTGTTGGTGACAATCGATTCCTTATACACCTTGGGTGGGAAATAGCGGTAAGGCCGTTTCTTTTCCAGCGCCAGCAAGAACAAAAAAGCCAGTATCGCCAAGCCGAACAGGCCTTGGTTGAATAACATGCCGTTTTCACTGCCGATTGCGTTCATGGCGTCACCGGTTGCTTGGAGTTAAGGGCGCGAGCTAGCGTTCAGTAGGTCGGTCAGACTTTTGATTTCGGTATCGGCATCGACCTGATGAGTAATGTCGTATTGCACGCCGAGGTAATAAATAACCCGTTGTTTACGGTCGAACAACGGCACGATTTTGAGCCGGTTATGAAACAAGCTGCCGTCCTTACGGTAATTGCGTAGCGTGACTTCGACCGCTTCGTGACGCTGCATCGCCTCCGCAATTTGGAAGCGCGCGTCTTGGTCGCGGTCCTTGCCTTGCAAAAACCGACAATTGTGGCCGATGATTTCGTCCTGGCTATACCCGGTCAAGCGTTCGAAGGCTTTGTTGGCATAAACGATCGGTGCGTCTTCTTGGTCTGGGTCGGCAAGCGTCACGCCATTCACGCATTCGTCAAGAATGGCCGACAACACTTGCGGAATCAGTCCGTTATCTTTTTCAACGACAAAAGCCATAAATACACTCCACTAAGCTTGGGCTGTTGGATTGGAATCGTACATAATCAGATTTTTGATCTGTTCTACGGTGTTTTCCGCGCCTTCTTCGATCGCGCAACGGATCAGTTTTTCGAAAGGCCGCATGAATATGTCCAGTTGCAGAAATTCGAACCGGAAGGTAAGGCGGGTCTGCGGCCGGTCGCCCTCCGGCTGTAGCAGGTAACTTTGTCGGTAAGGCTGGGTCAGGCCTTGCACGGCCAGCTTGGTCAGGGGTTGGTACTCGGCAATTTCGAATACCGATTCGACTTCTTCGCCGCTGTCGTGGCGAATCTGCCGGGCTTTGGCGCCGACAAAGACTTGTTCGCCGTCCAATGGCTCGAAATCCACCAAGTCTGCCGCCCATTTTGGGTAATTTTCAAAAAAGTCGTGGCCGACGAACTCGAATACCTCACTTAACGGTTGTTCTATCTCGATACTGGCCTCGGCGGCCACGGGTTTGTTGGCGTCGAACGGTAGTTTGATTTGCATTTGCTGCTTCCCCCTGGTTGGCGGCGCTGAGAAAACGCCAGGTGAGGCCGGACTTTCCTGTCCGGTCTGCTTATGATCGCGGCCGCGGATCGCGCAGCGCGGCGCATCCTCCGTAGAGTAAGTGCGATAAACCGGAGTAAACCAAAAGCTGGCGGTAGTTGTCGTCTACTTCGATCTGGTTGATCGAACAATAGAACTCAAGCGAGGCAATCAACAACAGAAAAAATATGCCTAATGCCGCCAACGCTTCCGGCCGGTTGTCCAGTTTGTAGAAACTATAGACCGCAACTTGCATCAAGCATAGATAAAACATCATCAGCCGCATGTTATTGGCCAATGGCCCGTACAAATCGCTGTTATCGGTAAAAAACAGCGGATTGCCGAGTATGGCGGCGATGCCGCCGATCAGTAGCGTAATCACGGCGGCATTGAAATTGACCTGCAACACCAGCTGCAAAAAATTTAAGGTTCTAACGGATGCTGTTTGGTTTTGCATATTGCTAACCTCTGAAAAAAATACCCTCCAGGAGTACAGCGTTTGGAGGGTACATAGAGGAGGACTGTTAAGAAGCGAGTGCGCTTCCTTGACCGATTTGGCCGTCGGCTTCACCGGAGAGTTCCGGCTGGTCCGTCTCGGCTTCGAAAGTCATTTCAGGTTCAGGTTCCGGTTGCGGCGGTTCGATCATCCGGCCCTGCATCAGTTCGTCGATTTGGAATTTATCGATGGTTTCCCAATCCATCAGGGCTTGCGCCATGTTGTGCAGGATCTCGATGTTTTCCTTCAGGATGTTCTCGGCACGTTTGTAATTGCTGTCGATCACATGCCGGATTTCTTCGTCTATGGTTTGCGCCATTTTTTCCGACATCGGTTTGGCCTGCGGCCCCATGTACCCGCCCTCGCTATCACCGTAGTCCATCGGACCCAACCGCTCGGACAAGCCCCATTTGGTCACCATATTGCGGGCCAGTTGGGTGGCGCGCATGATGTCGTTGGAGGCGCCCGTAGTCACTTTGTTTTTGCCGTAGATCAGTTCTTCGGCAACCCGGCCGCCGAACAGACTGGCGATCTGGCTTTCCAGTTTGTCCTTGGAAGCGCTGTACTGATCGCGCTCCGGCAGGAACATGGTGATGCCCAGGGCGCCGCCGCGCGGCATGATGCTGACTTTGTAAACCGGGTCGTGCTCGGGTACATTGCGGCCGACGATCGCGTGGCCGGCTTCATGGTAAGCGGTCATCAACAAGTCTTCCTTAGACATGATCATCGTCCGTTTTTCGGCGCCCATGATCATTTTGTCGCGCGCTTTGTCCAGGTCGTTCATGGTCACGACTTTCTTATTATTGCGTGCCGCGAACAAGGCGCCTTCGTTGATCAGATTCGCCAGTTCAGCGCCGGAGAAACCCGGTGTGCCGCGCGCCAAGTCGGTCAGATTCACGTCTTCGGATAGCGGTACCCGGTCGCCGTGGACTTTCAGAATTTGCTCGCGGCCTTTGATATCGGGCAAACCGACTTGGACCTGGCGGTCGAAGCGGCCCGGCCGCAACAGGGCTTTGTCGAGAATGTCCGAGCGGTTGGTCGCGGCGATGACGATGATGCCTTCGCTACCGCTGAAACCGTCCATTTCTACCAGCAACTGGTTCAAGGTTTGCTCGCGCTCCTCGTTACCGCCACCCATGCCGGCGCCGCCGCGTTGGCGGCCAACCGCATCGATCTCGTCGATAAAGATGATGCAAGGGGCACGTTTTTTGGCTTCGGTGAACATGTCCCGCACCCGTGCCGCACCGACGCCGACGAACATTTCGACGAAATCGGAACCGGAGATCGAGAAGAAGGGGACACCCGCTTCGCCGGCTATGGCTTTGGCCAGCAACGTTTTACCGGTACCCGGAGGGCCAACCATCAACACGCCGCGCGGAATCTTGCCGCCCAGAGCTTCGTATTTGCCGGGATCGCGCAGGAAATCGACCATTTCTACCACGTCGTGCTTGGCTTCTTCGCAGCCGGCGACGTCTTTGAAGCGGATCTTGATCTGATCCTCGGCCATCAATTTGGCCCGGCTTTTGCCGAACCCCATTTGGCCGTCGCGGCCGCCCATCGCTGCGGCCTGCTTGCGCATGAAGTAGACCAGCACGGCGATCAGCAACAGGGTCGGTGCCCAGGAAATAAAGATTTGCATCAGGGTGGACGGTTGTTGCGGTTTTTCCACCTTGATTTTCACCCCGTATTCCAGCAACTCGTCGATCATTCGCATGTCGTTCGGGTTGTAGGTGGAGAACCGGGTGCCGTTCGGACGGCGGCCGTCGACGTAATTGCCGTCGATCACCACTTCCTCTACCGCTTTGTTGCGGACGTCTTCGATAAAGTCGGAATACGAAATTTCGTAGTGCGGATCGTATTGCGGCATGCCGCGGTTGAAAATGGCCGAGATGATCAAACCGACCGCAGCGAAAATCGTCAGAATAATGAAATACTTTTTCATGATTTCGCTCCGGTGTTATTTCTCGCTGGAGAAATATTTGAAGAAATCCGAGTTCGGCTTCAGCACCAAGGTATCCTGCGTTTTCTCGAAGGAGGTTTGATAGGCCTGCAGACTGCGGTAGAACGCATAAAACTCCGGATTTTTGCCGAAACTCTTAGCGTAAATCTCGGCCGATTGAGCGTCGCCGCGACCGCGGATATTCTCGGCGTCGCGTTGGGCATTGGCGACGATCACTTGTTTCTGCTTATCGGCTTCGGCGCTGATCTGCTCGGCGCTTTCCGCACCCTGCGAGCGGAATTCGCGGGCGACCCGCTCCCGTTCGGCGCGCATGCGCTGGAATACCGAGCTACTCACTTCCTGCGGCAGATCAATCCGTTTGATGCGGATATCGATCAGCTCGATGCCGAATTTCTCGGCGGTCGGCGACAACTTGGCCAACAGCGTTTCGCGCAATTCGCTACGGTCTTCCGAGATCAATTGCTTGATGGTACGCACGCCGAATTCGCTGCGCATCGCGTCTTTCATGATTTGGTCGAGGCGGAGATTGGCTTGAAACTCGTCGCCGCCGACCGTGGTATAAAAGAGGCCCACATCACCTATCCGCCATTTGGCGAACGAGTCGACAATAACGTTCTTCTTTTCGGAGGTAAGAAAACGCTCGGACTTGGCGTCCAAGGTCAGCACGCGCGCATCAAACGTACTGACATTATTGATGAGGGGGGCCTTAAAGTGGAGTCCGGGCTTGTAGTCGGATTCGACCATCTCGCCGAGACGAAACAGAATGGCTTTCTCGTGTTCCTTCACGTAGAAAACCGACATGTAACCGAGTACCAACAGGGACAGACCGGCTGGAATCAAAATTTGGGTTCTGCTGCTCATTGTTTGCTCCTGCTTGGGCGTAAATCGGTGCCGACGGTTTTGCGGACCGCGCCTTTATCGGCGTTGTGCGGTTCGGATACCGATTCGACTTCGTTATTGCCGGCTGCGCCGGTGCCGTGTTGTTGGAAGGTTTGCGGCATCGGCATGTACAGCGTTGGATTGGTATTGTCGGCTTCGAGCATCACTTTGTTAGTGTTGCTGTACAGTTTTTCTTTGGCTTCCAGGTACAGGCGCTTGCGGGTGATGGCCGGGCTTTTTTCGTATTCCACCAGCAGTTGGTCGAAGCGTTCGGTTTCGCCTTTGGCTTTGGCGACTTTTTCCGCTTCGTAGGCTTCGGCTTCCTGCACAATCCGTCCCGCCGCACCGCGGGCCTTCGGAATCACTTCGTTGGCGTAGGCTTCGGCTTCGTTGATCAGGCGTTGTTTATCCTCGCGGGCGCGGATGGCGTCTTCGAAGGCGCCTTGCACTTCCTCGGGCGGTTGCGCATCTTGCAGATTGACGCTGGCGATGCTGATACCGGTTTTGTATTCATCCATACCGGCCTGAATCTGTTCCTTGATTTCGGCAACAATCTGGCTGCGGCCCTCGGTCAGGACAAAGTCCATACTGTTGCGGCCGATCACGGCCCGTTCGACGCTCTCGGTCAGTTGCTTCAACGTGTTTTCGTTGTTCTTGACGTTGAACAGATAATCTCTGGCGTTGTTAATTTGGTATTGAACCGCTAAGCGCACGGCGATGATGTTTTCGTCGGCGGTCAGCATTAACGACTCTTGCGGAATCAGCGACGATTTGCTGACACGGCTGCTGTCGGTATAGCCCACTTCAATGAAGCGCTGTTGTTCGACGTTGACGATAGCCACGTTCTCGAACGGCACCGGAATGTGCCAGTTCGGGCCGGGCATCGTGGTTTCCGAGTAGGCGCCGAAGCGGGTTACCACGCCGCGGTTGCCTTGGTCGACGATGTAGAAGCCGCTGGCCAGCCAGACGACCGCCAAGGTGCCGCCGAACGCAGAAGCCACTTTCCCGGTGGAAAACATGCTTTTGTGGCCGTTGAAAAAATCGCCGGTCTTTTCCGACACCTGCTTCCAATACTTGTCTATCTCCAGCCTCCAATCCGGTTGTGGCGTCTGCTTACTGGTATTGTGTTTTTCTGATGACATAATCACTCCTCTTGTAGTGTTCGCCTGACCTGAGTCATTGATTGTTATTGTTAACCGTCCTTGGGTTCGAGAAATAGCATAAGGTCAAAGCCGAACTGTTGTTTCAATTTTTTTAACGCTTCGTTCTGGATTTGCCGGACTCGTTCTCGAGTAACATGCAGTTGGTCGGCAACGGCTTGCAAAGTCATTTCCGTGTGATCGCGCAAGCCGAAGCGCATCGTCAGAATCGCTGCCTGTTTTTCCGGTAACGACGCCACCGCTTTGTCGACGTATTGAGCTAGATCGTTGTCGATTAGTTCATCGAGCGGCAGACTGAACTGGTGCTGTTGCATCTTCGCCATCAGATCCAGCCCGTCGTCTTCGTCGCCGATTGTGGCGTCCAGGGAGTGTGTGGATTGGTAATAACTGCTGATGGTTTTGATCTCTTGTTCGGTCAGGTCGCAGCAGGCCTTGAGCTCGGCGATGCTTGGCCAGCGTTCGGTCTTTAGGTAGCAGTTGCGCATGGCCTCGAACACTACCGAGGCTTTTTCCGCCAAGGCCACCGGCAAACGCACGATTTTTTCCTGTTTGACGATCAAGCGCGATATGGCTTGTTTGATCCAATAGATAGCGTAAGTCGAAAAGCAGATGCCGCGTTCCGCATCGAAACGGTCGACCGCTTTAATCAAGCCGACCAAGCCTTCTTGCATCAGATCGTCGAAACTGAGGTTGTTGGTTTTGTATTTGTGGGCCACGAACGCCACCAATCCGGTGTTGGCCGATATGGTTTGCTGGCGGATGGTTTTCAATTCGCGAATTGCCACTTTGAGTTCGGCTGAATAATCAGAGTCTAGGGCGGGATCAGTGGCCAGCGTTTTCAGGATGTCGCCGGCGCTATCGATCAGGAACACCGGCAACAAGTGCAAGCTGTACAACAACTGGTTTACTGTACGCCGGTGTGGGTCCAAAAGTTGTACAATGTTTTGCGGCTGTACAACTTCTTGCGCGGCTTTGAAGTTGGCTGCGGTATTTTGTACAAGTGACTCTTGCTTGTACAACAGTTCTATCAGGCGCTTGGCTTCGTCCGAATTTTTCGCAATCATCAATTCGGAGCAATCGATGCCTCGCTGCAGTTCGTTGAGTAAACGTTTGGCTATCAGCGGACTAACCTGCTGATTATCAAGCAATAACTGGTTGAGACGGTTCCGGGCTTGCTCCATGCGCACGCTTAAGGTGCCTGGCTCGGCATCCGCGATAGTGACTGTCTCGCTAGCAAAGGATAGTGCGGCTGTATTAGACATAATCGTTTCGCTCGTTGAATTAAGTTGTTGGCAAATACGTTACTAGATTGTAAAATGTTTGTCAAAATAAAATATGTACAAAACGTGAACAATGTACTCAATTAAAGCCATTACATCGTTAACGGGTTTGACACCGGAAACGCTAAGAGCCTGGGAACGCCGCTATGCTTGTGTCACGCCAGCGCGCAACGACACCGGCAGGCGTTTCTATTCGCAGCAGGATCTGGACAAGTTGACGCTGTTGGTGAACTTGACCGGGCAAGGGCATTCCATCGGTAAACTCGCCGGTCTGAGCTGGCAACAGCTCAGCGATTTGCAAAACCAGTCTGAACTACAGCAGCGGCGCGAACCGGTGCCGTTCCTGGAGCAAATTGCGGATGCCTTGCGCGAATACCGTATCGAACGTTGCGAGCAGTTGTTGAAGAAAGCGTTGCTGGTCAGCGAGCCGTTGGACTACGCCCGTGACGTTTTGTTGCCGGCGATGCAAAAGGTCGGGGATTTGTGGCACCGGGGCAAAATCAACATCGCCCAGGAGCATATGTTCTCGTCCTGCGTGAAACGCATCGTGCTAAGTATGGTGAACAATCTGCATCGCCATTCCCGCAACAATCCGGGGATTATGTTGGCCACGCCCAGCGGCGAGCCGCATGAATTCGGCATATTGGTCAGTTGTTTGATCGCCGCGGCGCAGAACTACAATTGCTATTACCTGGGCGCAGATTTGCCGGCGGAAGACATCATCGAAGCAGCGCGGCACTTGGCGCCTGAGTTATTGGTGATCGGCATGGTGAAAACCCCGCCGGAAGCGGTTACGGTCGAGCATTTGCACCGACTGCTGGATGCGGCGCGGCAGGACGATTTGAAAGTCTGGTTGGGCGGTGGCGGTGCTTTGTATTTGCTGGGCGCGGAAGATCCTGCGGTCGCCAGCGTAGATGTCGTCTCCGACATCGACCAATTCAACGCCAAGATCCGGCAGCAGCGGATTTCACATTAAACCGGCCGTAGGCCGGCACTATCATCGCAGCGTCGCTAAGAAGCGGCGAATTGGCCGACGTAAGGGTTGCTGCGCATTTCGGCGCCAAAAGTGGACATCGGGCCGTGGCCGGGAATGAATTTGACGTCTTCGCCCAGCGGCCAAAGCTTGTTGACGATCGAATCGATCAAGGTCTGGTAATCGCCTTTCGGGAAATCGGTGCGGCCAATCGAACCTTTGAACAGCACATCGCCCACCAACGCCAGTCGTTCCGTCTCGCTGAAAAACACCACATGGCCGGGGGTATGGCCAGGGCAGTGGAGGACCTGCAACACTTCGTTGCCGACCTTGACCGTGTCGCCGTCGTTGAGCCAGCGCTGCGGCGTGAAGCCGGCCGACTGCGGAAAGCCGAACATGCGGCATTGTTCCGGTAACAATTTGATCCAGAAATCGTCTTCCAACTGCGGCCCGATGATCGGTAACGACAACTTGGCGGCAAGTTCGGCCGTACCACCGACATGATCCAGATGGCCGTGGGTCAACAGTAAGGCCTCCAGTTCGACTCCTTGTTTTGTCACTTCGCTCAGCAGCAAATCGATGTCGCCGCCCGGATCGACCAAAGCGGCTTTATGGGTTTGTTCGCAGACGAGTAGGGTGCAGTTTTGTTGGTAGGCGGTGACCGGGATGATGGTGTAGCGCATGTCAGTAGGGTCCAAAGTTGGCGCCGAGCGCTGAATTCGCTGGCGCCAAAAGGCTAGATGTTGAGCAACAGATGCGCCGGAGCTTCCAGGCACTCTTTAATGATGCCGAGGAATTGCACCGCTTCCTTGCCGTCCACCAGACGGTGGTCGTAGGACAAGGCCAGGTACATGATCGGCCGGATCACGATTTCGCCGTTCTCGACCACCGGCCGGTCCTTGATCGCATGCATGCCCAAAATCGCGCATTGCGGCGGGTTTAAGATCGGTGTGGACAGCATCGAGCCGAAGATGCCGCCGTTGGTGATGGTAAAGGTGCCGCCGCTGAGGTCTTCGACGCTGATCGAGCCGTTGCGGGCTTTGTTGCTGAAGTCGTGGATGCCTTTTTCGATGCCGGCGAAATCGAGCTGGTCGGCGTCGCGCAAAATCGGCACGATCAAGCCGCGCTGAGTCGTGACGGCGATACCGATGTCGTAATAACCGTGGTAGATGATGTCGTTACCGTCGATCGAGGCGTTGATGGCCGGGAAGCGTTTCAAGGCTTCGATGGACGCCTTGACGAAAAACGACATGAAGCCGAGTTTGATGTTGTGCTTGGCTTCGAACCGGTCTTTATATTGGTTGCGCAGTTCGATGACCGCTTTCAGGTTGACTTCGTTGAAGGTGGTTAACATTGCCGCGTTTTGTTGGGCCTGCAACAGCCGCTCGGCAACCTTGGCCCGCAACCGGGTCATTGGTACCCGTTGCTCAGGCCGCAATGCGGCAATAGCCGTCGCGGAAAGCGGAGAATGGCTACTGTCGGCCGCTGAAGCAACCACGGCGGGCGCCGGTTCCGGCTGCACTTGCTGGTCTTGCAAATAGTCCAGCACGTCGCTTTTCAGAATCCGGCCGTGTTTGCCGGAGCCGTGGATTGAGCTTGGGTCCAGTTCCTTTTCGGCTACCAGTTTGCGGACCGACGGGCTGAGCGGCGCTTCCTCCGGCTTTGCCGCCGGCGCGGCCGCCTTGGCGCTCTGCACATCGAGCTTGGCCAGCAACTGGCCACCGACGACGGTTTCGCCGTCTTGAACGACGATGACTTCCAGTGTGCCGGATTTCGGGGCCGGCACTTCCAGAATCACTTTATCGGTTTCCAGGTCGGCCAGATTTTCGCCTTCGTTGACCCATTCCCCGGCCTGTTTGTGCCAAGCGACCAGCGTGGCGTCGGACACCGATTCGGGGAGGCTGGGTACCAAAATATCAAAGCTCATGTTTGTTTCCTTCGTTGTTTCCGTAAAGAGCGGCATGAACCACCGCACGTTGTTCTTGCAAGTGGGTTTTGTAATTGCCCACCGCCGGCGCGGCGCAAGGCGGTCGGCCGGCATAATGAATCGGGATGTTGTTGTCCACCAAGTCGAAGAAATGGTGTTTGCTCTGGTACCAGGCGCCCTGGTTTTTCGGTTCTTCCTGGCACCAGTAGATTTGTTCCAGATTGGGGAATTTGTCAATCTCCTGTTTAAAGCGGTCGTTCGGGAACGGGTACAGTTGTTCGATGCGGACGATCGCCACGTGCTTCAGGTCGTCCGCGCGCCGGGTTTCCAGCAAGTCGTAGTAAACCTTGCCGGAGCAGAGAATCAAGCGCGTGACGTGAAATGGATCGATATCGTCCTGTTCGCCGATCACGGTCTGGAATTCGCCGTTAACCAGTTCGTCCAGTTCCGACACCGCCAGTTTATGACGCAGCAGGCTTTTCGGGCTCATTACAATCAGCGGTTTACGGTATTCGCGCACCACTTGCCGGCGCAGCAAATGGAAAATTTGGGCCGGGGTGGTCGGTACGCAGACCTGGATATTCTGGTCGGCGCATAATTGCAGATAGCGTTCCAGGCGGGCCGAGGAATGCTCCGGGCCCTGGCCTTCGAAACCGTGCGGCAACAGCATCACCAAGCCGCTGAGTTTGCCCCATTTGGTTTCGCCGGAACTGATGAATTGGTCGATCACGACTTGGGCGCCGTTGGCGAAATCGCCGAATTGCGCCTCCCAGATGATTAGTTTGTTGGGTTCGGTCGAGCTGTAGCCGTATTCGAAGCCGAGTACGCCTGCCTCCGACAGTAGCGAGTTGAAAATTTGTGCCCGGCCCTGGTCTTCGGCCAGATGCTTCAGCGGTATGTAATTTTCGCCAGTGGCTTGATTCAGCAAAATAGCGTGGCGGTGGGAAAAGGTGCCGCGGCCGATGTCCTGGCCGGTCAGACGTAAGTCGTAACCGTCCATTAGCACGGTGGCGTAGGCCATGTTCTCGGCAAAGCCCCAATCCATCGGCATTTCGCCGGCCGCCATTTTGTTACGGTCTTCCATGACTTTGGCGACGCGCGGATGCAATTCGAAACCCTCGGGTAAGGACTGCAGGCGCTGGTTGCAGAATCGAATTCGCTCCGGCGTGACGGAAGTATCTGCCGGAATGTCCCAGTGTTTGTTCAGAAACCGTTCCCAGCGTGCCGAGTAAGAATAGGCCTTGTTTTCGATGATGGGCCGCGAAACCGGCAAGCCTTCGTTCAGTTGTTGCAGATAATGCTGTTCCAGTTGCTGCACCCCGGCCTCGTCGATAACGCCGTCGGCGATCAGTTTCTGCGCGTAGATTTGCGGCGGCGTCAGATGGTCGCGGATCGCTTTGTACATCATGGGCTGGGTGGCAGCCGGCTCGTCGGCTTCGTTATGGCCGTGGCGGCGGTAGCAGATCAAATCGATCACCACGTCCTTATGGAAGGTGTTACGGTAATCCAGCGCCAATTGGGTGATGAAAATGACCGCTTCCGGATCGTCGCCGTTGACGTGGAACACGGGCGCCTGAATCATGTTGGCTACGTCGGTACAGTATAAGGTAGAGCGGGCGTCGAACGGATTGCTGGTCGTAAAACCGATCTGGTTATTGATAACGATATGTACTGTGCCGCCGGTGGAAAACGCCCGAGTTTCCGACATGTTCAGGGTTTCCATGACGATGCCCTGGCCGGCAAACGCCGCGTCGCCGTGAATTAAAATCGGCACGATCGCATCGATGCCGCCGACGCCGTGCCGGTCCTGGCGGGCTTTGACCGAGCCTTCCACCACTGGATTGATGATTTCCAGATGCGACGGGTTGAACGCCAGTGTCAGATGGATCGGGCCGCCCGGTGTGGCGATGTTTGACGAGAAACCCTGGTGGTATTTGACGTCGCCGGTCAGCACGCCGGGGGAAGAGGTGTGGGTGCCTTCGAATTCGCCGAATAACACGGCCGGGCTTTTGCCGAGTATATTAATAAGTACGTTGAGCCGGCCGCGGTGGGCCATGCCGATGACAATTTCCTTGAATTTGTGTTCGCCGGCGCGTTGAATCAATTCGTCGAGAATCGGGATCAGCGATTCGCCGCCTTCCAGCGAGAAGCGTTTTTGGCCGACGTATTTTCGGTGCAGGAATTTCTCCAGGCCTTCGGCGGCAATGAGTAGTTTTAGCAGCCAGATGCGTTTTTCCGGGTGGCTGGAGAAGTCGGGTTTTGCCCCTTCCAACTTGTTCTTGATCCAGCGTTTGGATTCGTCGTCGACGATGTGCATGTATTCGCTGCCGATGCTGCCGCAGTAGATTTCCTTCAAGGTCTGCAGGATGGCTTTCAGTGGCAGGCGGTCGATACCGCACAGGCCGCCGGTATCGAATAAGGTGCTCATATCCGCTTCGGTCAGGCCGTAATACAAGGGCTCCAGATCGGCCGGGACGGTCGGTGAGCCGCGTAACGGATTGTTGGCGGCGATTTGGTGGCCTTTGACCCGGTAGTGGTTGATCAAGCGAGCCACGGCGGATTGCTTCTTTACGCTTTGTTCGGTAAAGCCCTGCATCCGGGCCAGTTTGCCCGGTTCGGCGATAGCCAGTTTCTCGAACCGGTCGACAATCGCGCTGTGCGGCGTGTCTTCGGCCGAGCCGCTGCGGATGGCGTCGAAGCGGGCGCGCCAACTGGGACTTATGGTATCCGGCGCATTCAAGTATTGTTCGTACAGGTATTCGACGTAGTGGGCATTGCCGCCGTACAGCGAGGAGGATTCTTCGAATTCTTTAAGCAAGCTACTCATTGCAAACGTCCTGGTTATCGGCAAGTTGAAGTCAATTATGTTAGAGCGAAAATGCTATATTACCAAGCGCCGGGTGATGATAGCGGTCGCGGTTTCGGCGCAAGTTCTGTTTTATTAATAAGGCAAAGGCATGACGGATAATAGAGTCGTTATAAAAATAAACTACGATAAAACTAAAACGGCAAAGCAGATAACTCCGCCGCAGACTATTACTGTTTGGCATACCGGAAGAATCGCTATTGCCTTGGTTTTACTGCTGCTATTTTCGCTGTTTTTGTACTTTACGTTTAGCGGATCCGAGCAGCCGGGCAATACTCAGACCGATACGGCTGGAAAAGTTCAAGAGCCTGAGTCGAATCAGATTTCCAGCGCAAACAACTCGGAGCCGCCTGCGGCCGATGGCTTGGCGATTAATAAGGTGTATACCAAGGAGATTCCGCTTGCACAACAGTCGCAAGCGGAGAACACCAAAACCGAGCTGCTGGGCACGCGTCCGCTGGGCATTATTTTCGATCGCCGGGTGATTCGCGCTTCGCTGAATACCCGATTGAAAGATAACGAACCCGACCAGCCAATAGCAGGAGCGTTTGCCGTGGTAAAGGGAAAACCTATAGAGTTGTTTTATTTTACCGAGATAAAAAATCCGGGAAGGCTGGTGTTATTTCACGAGTGGTTGCGAAACAAACAAGTAGTGCAGCATAAACAATTAGATTTGAAAGAAACCCGCTCCAAGGTATGGTCAAGCAAAACTTTGTCGTATAAAGACGTCGGCGAGTGGCAAGTAAGGTTGTCGGATAAGAAAGGTAAGGTATACTCTGAGGTGAAATTTTCATTATCCGCGGAATAATAGTTTTTTTCGCTAAAACTTAGTGATAGAATCTGCGCCGTCTTTTGATTAAAGAGGAAAATATGACTGATTTTAATAAATTATCCGAAGCAGAGTTACAAGCCGTTATCGATAATGCCGAAAAAGCGTTGAAAGAAAGGCAATTCAGCAAACGTAAAGAAGTTATCGCCCAAATTAAAGAGTTGGCCGCGTCGATTGGTGTGACCGTTGATATTCACGACGGCGATAAAAAGTCCGAAAGAAAAGTCTCTAAAGTTGCAGCGCGATACCGCAACCCGAACAATTCGGCATTGACTTGGTCAGGCAGAGGTTTGGCGCCGAAATGGATGCAGGAACTGCTGGCGGCAGGTCGCGATAAATCCGAATTCGAAATCAAGTAATTCCGGATAGTTGCTTCGTCCAATCCTGTAAGCGCTCAGCCACCCAAATGCCGTCGTCCAATATCAGGTCGTGTCCGGCCCAAGGGTGGCTTAGCCATGGAACATTCCATCGGCCATGGATGGCTTTCGAACATTCCTGAGCGACGATTCTGTCGTCTTTTCCGCTCAATAGCAGTACCGGAGTTTGGTTTGCGCAAGCAGTCGGCCGATAGCGCGACGCTGCGTACAATTGACGTAGCGCATTTCTTACACTGACCGGTCTTTGCAGTTGAATATGCGCCCAGGTTTCGGCCAATTCATGGTCGGATTCGCGGCGGTTACTGGTCAGGCGGATAATCGCCAACTCTCTGCGGTAGACATCCTTTTCCAGCATAATTTGCAGCAAGCGTCGGTAGCTTTGCCAGCGCAGGCGATGAAAGAACGGGCTGAGCCCGGCAAAGCTGGTATTCAACAGCGCAACGCCGGCAATATCGCCCGGATATCGCTGCAACCATTCCCAGGCCACCATGCCGCCCAGAGACAGGGCCAGAAGGTTGACCGGCCGCTGTAGCATGCCGGCTTGTGCCGCCCGCTGACGTACCCATTCGCTGATCTCTTCGATCCGCTTAGGGCTGGTCTCGCGGTAGAACGCGCCGGCACCCGGTAAATCGATACAATGGACGGTAGCGGCTGGAAATGCCGATTGCAGCAGGCTGGGGAAATTTCCCCAATGGCCGGCCTCGCGGCATAGACCGCGTAGCAATATCCAGTCTTTAGCAGGGCGGTCGGCCATACCATAGCTCCAATGCCTGGCTTTGATTCAGTTCCCGTTGCGACTCATCGAGTTTCGCCCACCGATTTGGGTACAACAAGCATCGAAACAAAAAGTCGAATAAGGTTAAGTGCCGGCGCAAGATGCGTTGTTGCCGATGCGGTAACAGTGGGTGAAACAAGCCGTGGCGTTGAAATAAATGGGTCGGGCTTTTCCGCAGCCAGAGCCAGGACCCCATCTCCAACGTTAGCGGTAAAAACAGTTTGCGTTGCCGATAGCGGTCGGTGAAGTCGTCGTACAGGTAATCCCATAAATCGCCGCTGATTACGTATTCCTGGCTCATCGGCTCGATTTTATAAAAATGGTGCGGGTAGCAGCGGTCGAACAACTGTTTCAATGCGTAGGCGTCGGCCAGGTCGGGAAAGGGCGTTTGCCGAGACGCGTACGGAAACCACAGGCGGTCGTGAATACCGAAGCCGGAATGCAGATCCACGGCAATCGACAGCGGTGCGTCGAACAGGTGCCGGTGCACCACCCGACATAGGGCCTGGGCTTCTTTTTCCATCTTGGATTCGTCGCCGCGGTACCAGGGCAGTTTCGGGCTCAAGCGCTGGCCACTGTATAGCCGGGTATTGCCGTCGCTTTCGATCGGCGAATTGCGCATTAAATCCACCCCGCGACCGTTACAGCGGGTCCCGCGAAACACGCCGACCGGATTGACCAGGGGCATGAACACCAGGCGAGCTTTGCTTAGACGTTGGTTCAGTTCTTCGTCCCAATCCAGCAACTCGCACAGCGTATGCAGATAGGCCAAAATCACTTCGGAACCGATTTTTTCCAGGCCGTGTACGCCGCCGAAGTAGGCCAGCACCGGCACATCCGGCGCGCTGGAGCCTATCGTCAGACAGTGGATCGGAAACCGGCGGCCGGCATGTTCGACGGTTTCGATGACCTCGCACTGGGCGCGGCTGCCCAAGCGGGCAACAATTGTTTCCAATTGCTCCAGTTCAGGGAATGGACGCTGTTTCATGAGTCGGTCGGTGCGCGGTGGATTACCCGGCCAAGGATTTTTCGATATAACGCTGGCGTTTTTTCGGCGCGATTTTGTCGACTTCGACCATGATCAGGCTGTCGATGCAATTGTTGAAGTCCGGATCGATATTGAAATCGATGAAATGGCAACCCTTATCCACGCACAATTCCACGTATTGTTTGTATAAGGTGGGTACTTTGACCCCGAGTTTTTTCAATTCGCTGTTCAGTACTTTGAAGCTGGTCGAATAGTCGGCATTGAATTCGCTGGCGGCGAAGGCCTGGCCGGCCTCGGAAATGATGAACGGCTTGCGGGCTTTGGTTTGATGCGGCTCGGCACCGAATTGCTGCCGGTAAAAGCCGATGATCAGTTCTTTGGCGGCGTGCGGATAGGCGTTGCTGATGCTGACCGGACCGAACAGGTATTTGATGTCGGGCCGTTCCCTTAAATAAGCGCCGATGCCGTACCACAAATAATCCAGACTATGTTGGCCCCAATAACGCGGTTGGACGAAGCTGCGGCCCAGTTCGATGCTGTTGGGTAAGTAATCGACGAACTCGCCGCGCAAATCGAACAGGGTTTGCGTATAAAAACCGTCGATGCCGTGGCTGGCCATGATGGCCGGGCCGTCGCCGATGCGATAGGCGCCGACGATTTCCAGATCGTTGTCGTCCCACAACACGATGTGGCTGTAATAGATATCGAACTTATCCAAGTCTAGCGCCAGGCCGGTGCCTTCTTCCACGGTGCGGAAGGTCAATTCCCGCAGCCGGGCAATCTCCTGCATCACCGGGCAGTCGTCGCGGAACTGGTACAAAAAAATTTTTTTGCCGTCGCGAGTTTCGCCCAGTAAGCGGGACTGGAACAAGGCCTTTTTGACTGCTTTGGTATCGGACGGATGCACCACGGTGGCGACCGTATCGAACAGCGGCGCCTTGTTTTTCTTGCCCAGGTTTTGCACATGCTTACGAAAGCGCTGGCTGAGTTGTTTGTTGGTTTCCGGGCTGTCGGCGAGCGCTTGGAACGGCACCGGTGCGCCGACCAGGAATTTGATTTCCTGGCCTTTTTTGTTGAACATCTCCTTGACCAGCAACATCGTGCCCAGCGGTTTGTAAAGCGTCGAGGCGCTGTAAAACAAGGCCGAATTCTTGGCCTTGATATAAATCGGCAGTACCGGCGACTGGGTTTTGCGCGCCAGTTTGACGAATCCGCTTTGCCAGGCGCCGTCGCGGATGCCTTTGGGCGTGATGCGCGAAACTTCGCCGGCCGGGAAAAAAATCACGGCTTCTTCGTTTTTCAGCGCGTCGATCATGGTCTTGTACACGTCCTTGAACTTCTTTTTTTCGGACAGCACGTCGACCGGCAGGAAGATCGATTGCAACGGTTCCATGTGGGATAGCACGCGGTTGGCGACGATGCGTACGTCGGGCCGGACCGAGCGGATCAGTTTCACTAAGGCCAGCCCGTCCAGGGTGCCGATCGGGTGGTTGGCGACGATGATCAGTCGGCCTTCGGCAGGGATGTTGTTGTAGGAGTCGTTACCGATCTGGTAACTGAAGTTGAAGTATTTCAGCAGTTTGTCTAAAAACGCAAAGCCGCGTAAGTGCTGGTTTTTGCGGATCACGTCGTTGAAATCGTCTTCGTGGATCAGCTTTTTCAAAGCTTTGACCACCAATGTGTTGTCCTTGCCTAATTTGAAGTCGGGGTAGGTTTCATGCAGTATGCGTTCGGCGTCGATCATCGAAGAGAGTCCAGAAATAACGGTATGCCGCGAATTCTAGACAGCGAATATGTCAGAAATATGTCAAAGCTGGCGCTGGGGGCGGAGGGCCGGAAAACCGGCTTGAACTCGAATGCCGGCCCGCCTTGGCGTAGACGGGCCGGTTGCGATGTTGTCGGCGAGAACTTTATAGGCTTGCCGAAAACTGATCTCGTGGAGCTTGGCCGGTAAATCAGCCTTGCAGCGCCTTTAATAAAGCCTGCAATTTATCGTTGGCGTCGCCGAACAGCATCCGGGTGTTGTCGTGAACGAACAGCGGGTTGCCGACCCCGGCATAGCCCGACGCCATCGAGCGCTTCATGACGATGGTGGTACCGCCTTTCCAGCATTCCAGTACCGGCATGCCGGCAATCGGACTGTTCGGATCGTCCAGGGCCGACGGGTTGACAATGTCGTTGGCGCCGATGACGATCGAGACGTCGACGTGGGGGAAGTCCTCGTTGATTTCGTCCATCTCGAATACGATGTCGTAAGGCACTTTCGCTTCCGCTAACAACACGTTCATATGACCAGGCATCCGCCCGGCGACCGGATGGATCGCGAAACGCACCTTCTTGCCGTGGCTGGTCAGGTATTTGGTAATTTCATTGACCGTGTGTTGAGCTTGGGCAACCGCCATGCCGTAGCCGGGGATGATGACGATGTCTTTCGAATCGCGCAGCAGTTGTGCGGTTTCCTCGACCTCTATCGGCTGCACTTCGCCGACCACTTCCGCCGCTTCGCCGCCGGCACTGCCGAAACCGCCGGCGATTACGCTCAAGAAATGGCGGTTCATCGCCCGGCACATGATGTAACTCAGAATCGCACCGCTGGAACCGACCAAAGCACCGGTGACGATCAGCAAGTCGTTGCTGAGCATGAAGCCGGTGGCTGCCGCTGCCCAGCCCGAGTAGCTGTTCAGCATCGACACCACCACCGGCATGTCGGCACCGCCGATCGCCATCACCATATGCACGCCGAATACCAGAGCGATCGCGGTCATGATTAACAGCGGGGTCATGCCGCCGCCGGTTTCGGTGCCTTGCAGGAAGCTGCCGCCGAGGACAAAGGTGGCGACGAACAGGCCCAGGTTCAACCAGTGGCGGGCCGGCAGTAATACCGGCTTGCCGTTGATTTTGCCGCAGAGTTTGCCGAAAGCGATCACCGAGCCGGAGAAAGTGACGGCACCGATGAAGATGCCGATGTAAATCTCCAGTTCGTGAATCGTGCGCTCGACTCCGGTGAGGGTGTTGGAGTGGTCGAGAAAGCTGGCATAACCGACCAGTACCGCCGCCATACCGACCAAGCTGTGCATCAGCGCCACCAGTTCCGGCATTTGCGTCATTTCCACCTTGGCGGCGGCACGGGCACCGATGGCGCCACCAATCAACAAGGCTACACTCAACCAGCCGTAGGCAGTGACATCTTCGCTGAGTACCGTGGCAATGATCGCAATCGCCATGCCCAGCATACCGAAGTAATTGCCGCGCCGCGAGGTGTCTTGCCGGCTGAGGCCGCTCAAGCTGAGGATGAATAAAATAGAGGCCGCAATATAGGCCATGGTTACCATTCCGTTAGACATTGCGTTTCCCCTATTTTCTGAACATGGCGAGCATGCGCCGGGTGACCAGGAAGCCACCGGCGATGTTGATCGAAGCGATCAGGATCGCCAGGGCCGACAGGCCGGCGACAATTTCGGTGGCTGAAGACACTTGCACCAAAGCGCCGATGACGATGATGCCGCTGATGGCATTGGTTACGCTCATCAATGGCGTGTGCAACGATGGTGTTACGTTCCAGATCACCATGTAGCCGACGAAGCAGGCCAGCACGAATACGGTGAAGTGAGCCAAAAACGAGGCCGGCGCCACCGCGCCGACCCCAAATAACGCCAGGCCGGCCAATGCCATCGGCAAAAATTGCCGTACCGGCTCCGGTAGCAGCGGTTTTTTCGCTTCGATGGCGGTTTCCGCTACGGCCGCAGCGGCCTTGGGGGCGGCCGACAATTGCGGCGGTGGCGGCGGCCAGGTGATTTTGCCTTCTTTGATGACGGTGGCGCCGCGAATTACTTCGTCGTCGAAATTGACGTTGAGCGTACCGTCCTTGGTCGGACACAGGTCGGTCAGCAAATGCCGTAAATTGGTGGCATACAGTTGGCTGGACTGGTTGGCCAGCCGGCTCGGTAAGTTGGTGTAACCGATGATGGTGACGTCGTGTTTGACCACGACTTGGTTCTTCTCGGTCAATGCGCAGTTGCCGCCTTGCTCGGCCGCCAGATCGACGATGACGCTGCCCGGCTTCATCGAGGCCACCATCTCGGCGGTGATCAGTTCCGGCGCCGGTTTGCCCGGAATCAATGCGGTCGTGATGATGATGTCGACTTCCTTGGCTTGCTGGGCGAACAAGGCCATTTCGGCGGCGATGAATTCTGCGGACATCACCTTGGCATAGCCGCCGCTGCCGGAGCCGTCTTCCTGGAAATCGAGCATCAGGAATTCGGCGTCCATACTTTCGATTTGTTCTTTCACTTCCGGCCGGGTGTCAAAGGCACGGACGATAGCGCCCATGCCCTTGGCGGCACCTATGGCAGCCAGACCGGCGACGCCGGCACCGATCACCAGCACTTTGGCCGGCGGGATCTTGCCGGCGGCGGTGATCTGGCCGGTAAAGAAGCGGCCGAAATGCTGGGCGGCTTCGACGATGGCGCGGTAGCCGGCGATGTTGGCCATCGAGCTTAACGCGTCCATTTTCTGCGCCCTGGACATGCGCGGCACGCTGTCCATCGCCAGTACCGTGGCGTTTTTGGCGGCTAATTTCTGCATCAGCGCTTCGTTCTGCGCCGGCCAGATGAAACTGATCAGATGTTGCCCGTCGCGCAGTAAGTCGGCTTCGTCGATGCCGAGTTGCGGATGGTGCTGCGGGGCGCGGACTTTCATGACGATGTCGCTTTGCTGCCACAATTCCTGAGCCGTACCGACAATCTGCACGCCGGCTGCGCGATAGGCGTCGTCGGAGATGTTGGCGTCTGCTCCAGCGCCGCTTTCCAGCAGCATTTCGAACCCCAGTTTTATTATTTTTTCCGCGGCTTCCGGCGTTGTGGCAACGCGTTTTTCGCCGTCGTAGATTTCTTTGGGAACACCGATTTTCATAATTTCTCCTGTTGTGTGGAGGGATATAACGGATCGCATAGGCCGAAAAACCCGCGGGCGAGAATAGGTGATTGATTGGCTTTAATCAATTGTTTTCTGCGGCCTGCCGGATTTAAGCTATCATCGCGACCCTGCCCATGCCGTTGATAATCTGACGATGAAAATTTTGGTAGTAGACGATAGCAAAACCATTCGCCAACTGGCAGCCGAGTGTTTGCGGGAAATGGGGCACGAAGTGGCTTTCGCGGAAAACGGTGCCGAGTCGTTGCAATATGTCGCCGATCACGATGTGGATCTGATTCTGATGGATGTGGAAATGCCGAATTTGAGCGGATTCGAAGCCACCAAAGCGATCCGCGAGCTAAAAAAAGCCGATTGGTTTCCGGTGGTTTTTTTGACCACGCACGATGACGACGAATCGTTTGTTCACGGCGTGCTGTCCGGCGGCGACGCGTACTTGTCCAAGCCGCTGAATCCGGTGCGCCTGCGTTTCACGGTCATGGCGATGGAGCGGATTTACGTGATGCGGGTGAAGTTACAGCAAGCTCAGCAGGAATTGCAGCGGGTCAATCGCGAATTGGAACGTTTGACCTTGCTGGATCAATTGACGGGATTAGGCAATCGCCGCCAATTCGATAGCAATTTTTCGATGCAATTTGCGTTGGCAAGGCGAACCAAATCGCCGTTGACCTTAATAATTTGCGACATCGACTATTTCAAACAATACAACGATAGCCGCGGTCATCCGCAAGGCGATGCTTGCTTGATCGAGGTGGCGCAAAGCATACGCGCCCAACTCGAGCGCGACAGCGATCTGATTTGCCGATACGGCGGCGAGGAGTTTGCGGCCATATTACCGGACACGCCCCTGTCCGAAGCCAGGCGTCTGGCGGAGCTGATTCGCGAGGATGTCTGGAACAAGCAGCTGCAACACGACGCGGCGCCGGGAGGCTATGTCAGTCTGAGTTTGGGCGTAGCGACGTTCGTCGGCCAATACAAATCTCCGCATAGCATGCTGGAGGCGGCCGACGCGGCTCTATATAAAGCCAAGCAGCACGGCCGCAACCGAGTCGAGATCGACTAAGCCGTGTATTTCGCCAAGGATTTCGTCGAGACTGCCGAAGGCTTGATCTTCGCTGCCGTCAGCAGTGGATTGGAGCAGGGCAAGGTTCTATGTTTTCTGCGCTATTTGCGCGTCGATGGCCGCTGGCGCAAAGTCGGCACCGATTTTGCCAACGATTTTTTGCGCCAGTCTTATCCGCACTATTTGCATTATTCGGCGGTGATCGACGCCGACGTCCACGCCGTACCGGTGTCCGCGATCGTTCGGCACTACCAGCCCCGCAAGCAATTGCAAGCACTGTTGCGGCAGCAGCCGGCCGATGCGGTGTTGGCTGACTTGCAGCACTTGTGCCGGCTGTTTGGCGAAAATGGTTTGGCGCTGGAATTGTTCGGCGTCACCGGTTCGTTGCTGGTGGGGGTGCAAAACCGCGATTCCGATATCGATCTGGTGTGTTACGACCGCGACGAGTTTCATCGTGCCCGCTATACCGTGCAGGCGCTGATCGCTCAGGATCGACTGCAGGCCTTGAACGATGCCGATTGGCTGGAGGCCTACCGGCGCCGCGCCTGCGATTTTGCGCTGGACGACTACATCTGGCACGAGCAGCGCAAATATAACAAGGGCATGATCAATCAACGCAAATTCGATTTGTCGCTACTGAGCGAAGCCGACTCGACGACAGCAAACTACCGCAAGTTGGATTTTGCCCGGATAGAAGCCGAAGTGGCCGACGACCGTTTCAGTTTCGATTATCCGGCTTGTTTTGCGCTGAAACATGCCGAGATCGACAGCGTGGTCAGTTTTACCGCGACCTTTAACGGCCAGGCCCAACAAGGCGAATGGATTCAGGCCGCCGGCTGGGTCGAAGTCGATGAACATGGCCGCAAGCGTCTGGTAGTCGGTTCCACCCGGGAAGCCATCGGCGAGTACATCAAGGTGTTGCGTTGACGTCTTGGCGATTGGCGGGACTGATATTCGACCTGGACGGGCTGGTCTTGGATACCGAGACCACTTATTTCGCGGCGTGGCGGCGGGCGGCGGCGGATATGGGTTGCGAATTGTCGGACCAGTTTTGCACCAGCTTGTCCGGTTGTTCGGGTGATGTGGTTCGGCAACGCTTGCAGGAGTATGGCGGCAGCGGATTCGATATCGGCGCATTTCAAAGCTTGAGCAGCCGCTATTGGGTGGAGCACGTTGAGCGCCACGGAATCGCCGTCAAACCTGGTTTTTGGGCGGCTTTGGCCGCCGCCAACCGCTGCGGCTTGAGTTATGCGCTGGCGACCAATAGCCGCCGCGCCAACGCCGAACGCTGCCTGCAAGCGGCCGGATTGCAACAGGTGTTTACCGTCATGGTCACCGCCGATACCGTGATGCGGGCCAAACCGGCGCCGGATCTGTTTTTGCGTGCCGCCGACGCCTTGGCTTGTCCGATTACCGATTGCCTGGTACTGGAGGATTCGCCGGTCGGCGTCCGGGCGGCAAAAGCCGCCGGCGCACGCTGCATCATGGTGCCATCGACCGCGGCGGCGGAGCCGGAGGCTGTCGGCTTGGCCGATAAGGTGATGGCCGATTTGTACCAAGTCGCTGATTTACTCTCGGCTCAGGGCTCGCTTCCGCTATAATGCCGCCTCATTTTTGCTAAGGGAATCCTGGTGGTGAAAGCGCAATTCCAATCAGTCACAGTGATCGCTCCGGCCCGACTGCACATGGGGTTTATCGATCTGAGCGGCGGCTTGGGACGGCATTTCGGCAGCATCGGCGTAGCCTTGAACGAAATCAACACTCGGCTCAGCGTCAGCCTTGCCGACGAGTTGACGGTTAGCGGGCCGGGTGCCGAACGCGCCCGCCGCTGCGTTGGCCAGTTTTGCGAATATGCCGGAGTGCCTGACCGGTTGCGGATCGATATCGCCGCAGCGATTCCGGAACATATCGGTCTGGGTTCGGGGACGCAAATGGCGTTAGCGGTCGGGGCCGCATTGAACCGATTTTACGGACTGGGCCTGTCGGTCCGGGAGATTGCCCAGTTGTCGGACCGCGGTGCCCGTTCTGGAATCGGAATCGGGATTTTCGAAAAAGGCGGGGTGATCGTCGACGGCGGCCGTGGCCCCAATACCGTGACGCCGCCAGTGATCGCACAAATGGCGGTTCCGGATGCCTGGCGTTTCGTTTTGGTTTTCGACCAACGCGGTCAAGGATTGCACGGCGAGCAGGAGGTCAGCGCTTTCAGCGAATTGCCGCCGTTTCCGCAGGCCCAAGCCGAACGCTTGTGCTATCTGCTGTTGATGCGCGGTTTACCGGCTTTGGCTGAACACGATCTGCAGCAATTCGGCGATGTCATCACCTTATTGCAGCAAGCCGTCGGCGAACATTTCGCGCCGGTGCAGGGCGGCGTGTTCACCAGCCCCGAAGTCGCGGCGGCAATGGCTTACCTGGCGGAGCAGGGCGCGGTCGCCATCGGCCAAACCTCTTGGGGGCCGACCGGTTTTTGCGCCGTGGCCAGCCCGGAAGTTGCGGATGGCTTGCTAGCGGACTTGCGGCGCAAATTCGCGGATTCGCCGTTGAGTTTTACGCTTGCCAGCGCCAGAAACCTGCCGGCAGAGTTGATCGACGGCTAGCGGTCAAGGTCGATTCGATGTTCGGCGCTGTCGCTCGTACCGAGGTTATCGCGCCAGTCAACGCGAAGCACGTCGCCGTCGGCAGCTTGCTTCAACCGAAAACTGAAGAAGGGATTCTTCGACACGCTGCCCGCCATATTTACCGTCAGTAGCGGTTGCGCATTCAATGTCAGCGACAACTGTTCGATGAAATGGGCCGGAATCAAGTTGCCTGCGGCGTCGCGGTTGCGGCCGTTTTCCATCGGATGTTCGATCAACACCTTCACCTCGATCAATTCCCCTTCCCGCCGGCTGCGCACCTTGATGCTGTTCATTAACCGCTCCCGCAGCCGCCGCGCATCACATTGACCCAACGGCTACAACGCAATAAGCCGCCGTCGCGGCGGGCGATCAGGGTCACTCGGCAGGATTCCGCCAGTTTGATCCGCGCGGTGAGATATACCGCCACCACCGGCGCCAATTCGAATTCGGCAACCAGCGGCGTCGGATTTTTATCGGCCAATAGATAAAGCCGATCGATGCCGTCCAATTCGCTGCGGATCGTCACCGGCACCACCGCACCGTCTTCGGCGATTTCCGGCAGAATCAATTCAATTGATTCGCTGTCGACGACGGCTTGGTCGCCGAATAGTTTGGCATAACGATCGGTGAAGTCACTGACGGCAAAATCTTCAGCCACCCGCGCGGCAATGCCGTCTGCCGTGTCGGCAAGCAGTAGCCCGCCGGCCGCCAATATGCCGCTGTGTTTCAGAAACTTCCGCCGAGAATGCGCCATCGGGCTGTAATAACCATAGAAAGATTGACGTATATCAAAATTCCGTCCGGTTCCTTTGTTATCTTGTGCCGCGTTGAAAACATTTTCAGCACCACCACTAAAAAACCAGAAAAGGAAGGTATCAAATGAACGAAGTACAAGAAAAAGACAATTTTTGGACATACATAGCTGTTGCCGTCGTATTGGTCGCCGGCGCGGTGCTGATGGTAAAAAATGCCGAACACGACAAATATGCAACAGCAGCCAAAAATATCGCCGAAGACTCCAGTAATTCGGCTTACCGTTCCGACGTACTGCATAAAGGCGGTCTAACCAAATAAGCTTCCGCCGTCGAGCCGGAGCGATCTTCTCCGCAAAGGGCCGGCTCGACCAGACGGATACTTATAGGAACCGAGGGTGTCGGTTCCGATCTTTCACGGGGGTTGGCGCAATTGTCCGGGTCGCGCCAGCTCCCGTTTTTGGTTGAATCATGTCGGCGACGACAGCACTGTTGCCTTTAGCAGCTTAATTGCATTGCTCATACCGGTCAGCAGATTCTTCTCGATTTCGGCCATCGTGATTTCGCCGTCGACGATGCCGGCCGCCCAGTTGGCAACCACCGAAATGTTGGCGTATGGAATTTCCAGTTCCCGGGCCAGCGCCGCTTCCGGCATTCCGGTCATACCGACCAAATCGCAACCGTCGTTGGCCATACGTTTGATTTCCGCGATCGTCTCCAGTCTCGGCCCCTGGGTGCAGCCGTAAACGCCCCCATCGTATACCTCGATGCCGGCTGTGTTGGCGGCCCGCAGGATACGCTGCCTCAAACTCGGAGTATACGGTTCGGTAAAATCGATATGGGTCACGTGTTCCAGCTCGTCGGCAAAAAACGTGTGTTCGCGGCCGTAACTGTAATCGATCAATTGTGTCGGAATCGCAATCTTGGCCGGTCCCATCGCTGCGCCGATGCCGCCGACCGCGGCGACGCCGATGATCTCAGTGGCGCCCAGTTGGTGCAAACCCCAGATATTGGCGCGGTAATTGATTTTATGGGGCGGAATCCGGTGCGGATTGCCGTGTCTGGCCAGGAATATCAGGGAGTGTCCATTCAATTCGCCGAATACGTATGGCGCAGATGGTGAGCCGAACGGCGTTTCCAGGGTTTGTTCGCCGGTAATGCTCAGTTCTGCGATTTGGGTCAGGCCGGTGCCGCCGATAATTGCCAATGTCATAACACTTCCTTGCAGGCGAAGACGCCCGGTGCGTTTCTCAAATAACCCTTGTAATCCATACCGTAACCGAACAAGTAGTGGTTGGCTACGGTCAAGCCGACGAAGTCCGGTGTAACCGGCTTTTCCTGATCCAGTTGTTTGTCGAACAACACGGCGGTGAAGACTTGTTCCGCACCTTGCTCCAGACAATAGTCGATGATGCCTTGCAGCGTGTGGCCTTCATCAAGTATGTCGTCGACGATCAATACCGAGCGTCCCGAGAGCGGGGTCGTCGGCTTGTACAGCCAGTGCAGATCGCTGCCGGACGTGGCATTGCGGTAGCGGCTGGCATGGATACTATCCAAGGTCAAAGGGAAGTCCAGCCGCGGCAGTAATTTGCCGGCGGCGATGATGCCGCCGTTGATGACGCATAACAGCAATAGATTAGTGTCGGCCAAGGTCCGATTGATGTTGGCCGCCATTTGGTCCAGCGCCGCCTCGACCTCGGCCTCGCTGTGCAACAACAGCGCCTGTTGTTTGACCAACTCGATTTCTTCAAGCAAAGGATTCATAAAATTCGGTGATTAGTTGGGAAAATTGGCGCCATTGCGGGTGTTCGGCCAAATTGTCCAGACTCAAGTTGCTGCGACCGCGCATGGCTTGCAGGCGTCGTTCGCGCTTTTCGTCGCGGTTGGTCGGTAAAGTGTCCAATACCTGTTCGGCGGCCGTCGAGTTATTGCACACCAGCAGCATGTCGCAACCGGCTTGTTGAGCCAATCCGGCGCGCTCGTTGAAGTCGCCGATGCTGGCGGCGCCGGCCATACTCAGGTCGTCGCTGAAAATGGCGCCGTCGAAACCCAATTCCCGGCGCAGTACCTGTTGCAACCAAATCTCGGAGAAACCGGCCGGATAGCGGTCGACCTGCGGGTAAAGCACATGCGCAGGCATTACTGCTTCCAAGCCTTCCGCGATCAGGCGCCGGAACGGGACCAAATCCTGGCGGCGAATGACTTCCAGGTCGCGCTCGTCGATCGGTAAGTCCAGATGCGAATCCAGTGCCACCGCGCCATGGCCGGGGAAGTGTTTGCCGGTGGCGGCCATGCCGGCGGCGCGCATGCCGGCGCGGAATTTGCCGGCCAGTTCGGCGGCTTGTTCCGGGACTTGAGAAAACGAGCGGTCGCCGATGATCGTGCTGATGCCGCAGTCCACATCCAGCACCGGGGCAAAGCTGAAGTCGGCGCCGACGGCCAAAATCTCGCTGGCCATCAGCCAACCGGCCGCTTCCGCCAGTTCCGGTCGCTCGGCGTAACGCGCCGCCGCCGGCAAGCGGGTAAAGCCGGTTTGGAAGCGTTGGACCCGGCCGCCTTCCTGGTCGACGGCGACTAGAATATCGCCGTTGCGGGCCTGACGAATGTTGCGGATCAATTCGGCAACCTGTTGCGGATTTTCGTAATTGCGGGAAAACAGGATCAAGGCGCCGGTATTGGGATGAGCGATTTTTTCTAGGTCCAGCGCAGTCAGGCTGTGGCCTGCGATGTCGATCATCACCGGGCCGATAGCGAGTGGTTTCATCGTGATAAATGCAGAAAATGGAATATACTTTTTGGCGTTACCACCACATTATATGAGGAATCCGTGCGAACATTTATTTTGTTGCTCTGTTTAGTAATGGCGCCGCTTACGGCGCAGGCCAACTCGGGCGAGAAAAAAGCCGACGAAAGCGCCGGGCCGGTGATCGAATACATCGAAATGAAGCCGAAATTCACGGTGAATCTGGCCGAACCGAAACGGTATCTGATGATTAACGTGCAGTTGCTGGTAGAAGGCGCCGAGCATGTCGAGAAAGTCAAAAAACATATGCCGCTGTTGCGTCACGAAATGATCATGATGTTGAGCGGCATGCATGTCGCGGATGTACAGTCCATGGAACAACGCGAGGCCTTGCGCCTGAAAACCAAACAACTGATTACCGACTTGCTGGTTAAAATTCAAAATAGCGACGGTTTCAGAGATGTCTTCTTTTCCGAGTTTTTAATCCAATAACCATTCTCCCAGCGTTTCGCGCAGTTGCGCGAGGCGCTGCTCCGGTTGTTCGCCATTGTAGGGCAGAGCTGGAAACTTTCCCCAAACCGGCGCCGGCCAGGCTTTGTCGCTTCGGTAACGCGCTACGTGATGCAGGTGTAGTTGCGGTACCAGATTGCCGATTGCGGCGATGTTCAGTTTGTCAGGCCGGTACAACCGGTCTAACGCCTCTGCCAACAGGCAGGACTCTTCCAGCAGCTTATGCCGGTCCGCGGGATTTAACTGGTATATTTCTGTGATATCGGCTCGACGCGGCACCAGGATGAACCAGGGATATTGGCTGTCGTTCATCATCAGCAGTTCCGACAGTGCCAGACTGCCAACGCTAAAACAATCCCGTCGCAATTGCGGGTGAAGTTGAAAATCGGTCATTGCTACCTCTTATAAATGTCGGTCGATTCCGCCGCAGGCCGAATTGGTGTTGCCTTCGCCGGCAGTATTCGGGGGTTTTTCCAAAGCAAAGTTAACCGTCGGCAATATCGGTGATGCGACTGACGATTCGGCCGTCGGCCAAGCGGGTATCGAGCAGATCGCCGGAGTTTAGCTGGCTTACCGACTTGATCACCTCTGCCGAGCCGTGGCGCCGAACGATAGCATAGCCGCGTTCCAGTGTGGCCAGTGGGCTGACGGCCTGCAGGGTTTGCGCTACGGCAGCGTGACGGCTTTTTAACACTGCAATTTTACCGTTTACCGCAGCCTGAAGCCGTTGCCGGAAAAATTGCAATTGCCGTTGCTGAGCATTGATTGCCGCCAGCGGTTGGTTGCGGTACAAGCGCTGTTCGCGGATCGCCGCTTGCTGGCGGGCATGAGCCAGCCGGTTTTGCATCGCATGTTGCAGGCGCAGTTCCAATTCGTCCAGGCGTTGAGCATTGCGTTGCAGCTTCTGGCCGGGATGCTGGCTGCGCAAGGCTTTTTCCAGCCACTCCAGCTGCTGGCGCTGACGCAGTAGTTTTTGCTGTATCAGTCGCTGCAGTTGGCGCTCGAAGTTGGCAAATGCGCCGAGCAAGCTATTCGCATCCGGTACCACGCATTCGGCGGCCGCCGACGGCGTCGGCGCGCGCATGTCGGCGACGAAATCGGCGATGCTGAAGTCCACTTCGTGACCGACGGCGGAGATTACCGGAATCTTGCTGGCGGCAATGGCACGGGCGACGATTTCCTCGTTGAACGCCCATAAGTCTTCCAGCGAGCCGCCACCGCGGGCCAAAATCAGAACGTCGGCTTGCGGATCGCGATTTGCTTTGGCCAATGCCGCGCTGATTTCGAATTTAGCGTTCTCGCCCTGTACCGCAACCGGATAAATCAGGACCGGTATCGCCGGAAAACGCCGTCTCAATACGCTGAGGACATCGTGAATCGCGGCGCCGCTGGCCGAAGTAATCACGCCGATGCAGTCCGGCAGGGTAGGTAGCGGTTTTTTGCGTTCCTGGTCGAACAAACCCTCGGTCAGCAGTTTCTGTTTCAGGCGTTCGAACGCAAGCCGCAAGGCGCCGTCCCCGGCTTCGGCCAGATGTTCCACCACCAGCTGGTAATCGCCGCGCGGCTCGTACAAACTGACCTGGGCGGTGGCGATAACCGAGTCGCCATTGGCCGGTTTGAAACGTAATCGTTGCTGCTGACCCTTGAACATGGCGCAACGAACCTGGGCCTGGGCATCTTTCAACGTGAAGTAATAGTGGCCGGACGAAGGCAGGCTCAGGTTGGATATTTCGCCTTGGACCTGCACGGTTCGAAAGTGGTTGGCCAACAGGCGCTTGGTTTCGCGGTTGAGTTCGGAAACGCTGTAGATAGCTTCGGAATCGGTCATTGAACGGGGTAGGGGGCTGCTTAGCTTAATGACTCTATTCTAAGCCGATTCTGCGGTTTCCGGTCGGCTTCTCCCTAGCAGCGGTTTTTGCCGGAGAGCTGGGTTAGAATGGCGCGGTTAAGGTTTTGGTGGACGACAAGGATTCGACTCATGCATGAACATCAACTCGGCAATTGGCAGCATTCTCATGATTTCGCCAGGATTAACCGTAAAGGCGAGCGGCGGACCAAATGGGTGCTGGCACTGACCTTTACCACGATGTTGGTGGAAATTGCCGCCGGCATGCAGTTCCACTCGATGGCTTTGCTGGCGGACGGCTGGCATATGGCGACTCATGTTGTCGCCTTCATGATCGCTATTTTTGCCTACCGCTACAGCCGGATTCATCAGCACGACCAGACGTTTGCGTTTAGTCCGGCCAAGGTTAGCGTATTGGGTGGTTTCGCCAGCTCAGTCGCCTTGGCGATGGTGGCATTCGTGATGGTGGTCGATTCGATCGAACGCTTGTTGGCACCGCAGGCCATTCATTTCGACGAAGCGATTTTGGTGGCCGAAGTCGGTTTGTTGATCAATCTGGTGAGTGCGTTGTTATTGGGCGACCATCATCACCACGACCACGACCACGACCACGACCATGACCATGACCATGACCATGACCATGACCATGACCATGACCATGACCATGACCATGACCATGACCATGACCATGAACATGAACATGAACATGAACATGAACATGAACATGAAAGCCGCGGCCACCACGACCATAACCTGCGAGCGGCCTATCTGCACGTGGTGGCGGACGCACTGACCTCGGTATTGGCGATTATCGCGTTGTTAGCCGGTAAATATTACGGCTGGGTCTGGTTGGACACCGTGATGGGCTTTGTCGGTGCCGGGGTGATATTGATTTGGGCGGTCGGTTTGATCAGGGACACCAGCCCGATTTTGTTGGATCAAAGTATCGATTCCGCTTACGCTGCCAAAATACGGGCCGTTTTGGAACAGGACGGCGAATGCCGCGTTGTCGATCTGCACATCTGGCCAGTCAGCGCCAACCACTACGCCGCCATTATCGGTCTGGTCACGCAGCGCCCGAAGCCGCCGCAATATTACAAGCGCCTGCTGGCGAGGTTCGGCAACTTGGATCACGTCACGGTGGAAGTCAATTGCTGCGTCGGTGCTGACTGCGTTGCAGAATAATGACATCGTTGCCAATGAATTCGGTCGCGCAATCGTAGCGTTCGGCCAGCCACGTCAAAGTGGGTCGCGAGAAAAAAGCGATGTGGGTAGGGTCGTTCTTGTAATGCCAGCGGCTGAAGGCGTCCGCATCGATTACCAATTTAGTCATGATACCCAGCCAACCTCCGGGGCGAATCACACCGAACAGGCGGCCAAATTCTCGCCCAGGCTCGCGAAAATGCTCGATGACTTCGGTGCAGGTGACAAAGTCGTATTGCTGCTGCAAATGTGCGCCATGATCGGCATAAATCGGGTCGTAGAGTTTGACGCGATGTCCGTATCCCGCGAGCATGCTGGCCAGTGCCGGACCGGGGCCGCAGCCGTAATCCAGCCCTTCCGAGCCGGGCGGTAACAGGCCGGTCAGCGGTAACGCCAGCCGCGACAGAAAGTTAAGGTAGCCGGCATCGTTCAAGTGGTTTTGATGCAGATCGTAAATCGCTTTTTCGGCGTCCGGGCTTAAATGTTGGCTGCTATCCACAAACACCAGCCAACATTTTGCGCAGCGGCGGTAATCGCGTTGCCGGTCGCGATGAAAATGGTTTGTTTCATGGCTGGTGCAAAGCGGGCAGGTCGAGTTGTCCATGGTCGATACCGATTTTTTACTTGACCGTATTTTATCAGCTCGTATAATGAGCGGCTCACCAACGCGGAGCGGTAGTTCAGTTGGTTAGAATACCGGCCTGTCACGCCGGGGGTCGCGGGTTCGAGCCCCGTCCGCTCCGCCAATCGTTTTCTCTCATCTCCTTTCGCTCTCGAGCCGCAACAATTTCCTGGGATTTTCCTCGGTTGCAATGCCGGCCCAATTTTGTATCATCGCATTTCCCGCAGAAACTATAAGGAGAAATGCTATGAGCAGCTTGAGTCCATTTGTCGGCGGTAATCTGTTTGACGAGTTGTTTCGGGATATCAGTCCGGGCTATTGGGTTCGTCCTTTACACGGCGATCCGTTGCCGGCGCAGATTAAAGTCGATATTAAAGAAAATCCGAACGAATACGTCGTTCACGCCGAATTGCCCGGTGCCGGCAAAGAAAACATCCATGTCCAGATCGAAGGCAACGTAGTCAGTATCCGCGCCGAAATCAGCCAGATCGACACCCAGAACAAGGACGACAAACCTTTGCGCAGCGAGCGTTATTTCGGGCAGGTCTCGCGTAGTTTTCAGTTGCCGGTCGAGATCGATCAAGGCGCCAGCAAAGCTCGTTACGACAACGGGATCCTGACTTTGAATCTGGTCAAAGCCCAAAACAAAGGCGGCCAGCGTTTGAGCATTGATTAACCGCCTGCCGGCGGCACAATCTGGCGGTAACGCCGCCAAATTATCTTGAAGGTTTCGGTCATGGTCGGGTCGTCTTTGGCGACCCGATCGTCTATGGCAGTGGGCGGGAACCAGCCGCCTTCGTCTATTTCGTCCGCTGCCAATCGGAACGGCCCGTTATGTTGGGCTTGGTAGACCTGAATAAACTCCATGCCCACTTCAGGGCAAGCCTCCAGTTTGAATAAAGCTTTCAAATCGGCGGCGGCCACTCCCAACTCTTCTTCCAGCTCGCGCGGCGCGCAATCGGCGTAGGTCTCGCCGGCGTCGACATGGCCGGCGGCAGACGTGTCCCACAGACCTTTGTTCAGATCTTTCAGCATCGAGCGTTTTTGCAAAAACAACTGGTCGCGGTCGTTAAACACCAATATATGCACAGCGCGGTGACGGCGGCCGGTGGCGTGGATTTCCTGGCGCGGGCGCTGTTCCAGAATGCAGTCGAGTTCGTCGACCACGTCGAGCAGTTCGTTTGACATGTCAGCTATCGATTCCTATGGCAAGGTCGTGTATCGTAACCGTTTTTGATGGATTATCGAGCGAACATGGCAAGAAGAAGCGAGCATAGTCAGGAGCAGATCCGGGAAATGGTGCTGAAGGCGGCGGAAACCATTGTTATTGAGGATGGTTTTAATGCTTTGACGGTCAGGAAGATTGCGCTGGAGATCGGCTATACGGTCGGCAGCATTTACATGGTGTTCGCCAATATGAACGATCTGGCAACCCACGTTAAGGCGCGGACTTTGGAGCAACTTGCCGAACACCTGCAACAAAGCGTAACCGACGGCGGCGCCGAACAGCAGTTGATGGCGCTGGCGGATACTTACTTGCAATTCGCAGCCCGCCATTTCAACCGCTGGCGGATGATTTTCGATGCCCAGAGCGATGCGCCGGTACCGGATTGGTACCAAGCCAAGGTCGAACAAATGTTCGCGATTGCCGAAACCTTGTTCGGCCAGCTAGCGCAGGATGTCTCCGCCGAGCGGAGCCGGCTGGCATCGCGTGCGTTGTGGAGCGGCATCCACGGCATCTGCATCCTCTCCTTGACCGGCGAGCAGCACGCCGGCGAAGTCGAAGCCGCGAAAAAGGCGGTGGAGTTGTTGGTTTGGACTTTTATTCAGGGCTGGAAGATTGCGCCGAATCCGGCAAATGCCATGCCACCAGAATAGTCGCTACCAGCAATAGCAGCCCCAATCCGACCATAGCCGCGATTGGAGTCACCTGTTCCGCTGAGGCCAGGGTATAGCAACCGACCGCCAGCAACATTGCCGCGTTTTGAAAAAAGTTTTGCATCGCCACTGCGCCGCCGCTGCCGATGCTTTGTTGGCCAATTTCCTGCAAGGCGGCGTTGATCGGCACGATAAACAATCCGCCGGCGGTCCCCATCAAAAACAGCACGCCGCGCGCCGGCCAGATCGCGTCGGTAAAACTTAATGCCACAATCAGCGCACTCATTGCATAGGCAGGAATCCTTGCCCGGCGCAGATGTTCCAGCGGAATCAAGTGGGGTGCCAGCGCTGAGCCGGCGATGATGCCCAACGCCAGAAATAGCGTCAGGTTGGCAATGTCGCTGGCATTGTGCAGCATCAACACCAACGGCGCCCAGGCGATGATGATGACCCGGACGCTGGCCGCCGCCGCCCAAAACAGGGAGGCGCCCAACACCGCAAACCGCGAGCGCGGTACCGACAGAAAATCTTTGACCTCGCGGTAAAACAGCAGGATTTTCGAGCCGCCGCCTATCGTTTTGCGCAATCCTGTCGGCAAAAACAGCGTCGTCGCAGCCGACACCGAGTACAGGCCGATCGTGGCCAGCAAAGCCCAGGTGACGGAATGGTCGGCCAGCTTGGCGCCGACCAGCATACCGGTCAGTATCGCTAAAATGGTCGAGCCCTCGACCCAGCTATTGGCTTTGACCAAGGCATTGTGTCCGGCCAGCTCCGGCAATATGCCATATTTGGCCGGGCTGTAGAGCGTGGCGCCGACGCCGACCAGGCAATAAGCCAGCAAAGGTTCGACCTTGACCAGCAATAACCCGGCGCCGCCGGCTTTGATCAGATTGGCGATGATCAGTACCCGCGACTTCGGTTGGCTGTCGGCAAAGCCGCCCGCCCAGGGCGCCAACGCGACGAAAGCCACCAAAAATACGCTCTGCAATGCCGGCACGTACCAACTGGCCGGTTCCGCTTGTTGCATCACCATTGCAATGACTGTGAACAAAATGGCGTTATCGGCAAAGGCCGAGAGAAATTGCGCGACCAGCAACGGGTAAATGGATTTGTTCATGCACGTTCTCTTTAGTTTATTTTGATAAGATTCGTGGAGTAATTCTAACTAAGCCTTTTGTCGCTTCTTGTCTCTATAAAACATCCTAGTAGCGTTAGTTCCTTTCATTTTTTCATGAGTAAATTCGAATAATGTAGTTGCTTCAATTAATGTTGAAAGTTTCGAATATCCATAATTTCTAGAATCAAAATCAGGGAATTGTCGTTTGATCAAGCTTCCCGCCAAGCCCAAGAGTGCCCAACCATTCTCATCTGAACATTCCTTTGCGGCATTTCTGAGGCTGTTGATGAGTTTTGTATCCATACAAAGTTGTTGTCTGGTCCATTGGTTTTTGATCAAGGGAAGTGTTTTATCTGTAAGTGTGCTTGAGGTTTTTTCTTCAGTATCCGAGGAATCAAGTGTTACTAAAACATCAATGTAAATAAAATCATCACACGCATTTCTAAAAGAGATAGGGGTTTGCCTCTCTCCAACACCATACACATGGAACTGCGATTCCTTTAATCGAGTTGCCAATCTAGTAAAGTCACTATCACTTGAAATAATCGCAAACGCGTCAAATTTATTTGAATATAGTAAATCCATCGCATCGATTATAAGTGCCGCATCTGAGGAGTTTTTGCCTTGAGTATAAGAGAACTGCTGTATTGGCTGTATTGCTAATTCATTGAGCTTTTCTTTCCAATTTTTTAATGCAGATGAAGCCCAGTCACCATACGCTCGTTTCACGATTAAATAGCCATATTTGGATAGCTCAGTAATTATTGCCTCAAGAGAGGTTAGGCGCGTGTTTTCAGCATCGATCAGAACAGCGAGTTTCTTTTCGAGATGAAGCATTTACTGCCCTTCCTGGATCATCATGAGGTTGTTAGCAACCTCTGTAGCGCCCGGATAGTCGATTTTACCGGTGGCCAACACCGGCAGTTTTTCCAGCACGAACAATTTTTTCGGCAAATTGATGGCCGCCACGCCCGGCGAGGCTTCGGCCAATTGCTTCAACGTTGCGTTGCGCTGGGTGGTCAGCAGGATGATTTGTTCGCCCTTGCGCGGGTCGGGCAGGCTGACCGCGGCGTGTTGTGCGTCCGGCCAGGCCTGGATCGCCAATTGCTCGACCGCGGTCAGCGACACCATTTCGCCGCCGACTTTGGCAAAGCGCTTGCTGCGGCCGCGAATGTGAATAAAGCCCTCGTCGTCGACGTGGACGATGTCGCCGGTATCGTACCAACCTTCGCCGTACTGCGGCGAAATCGGGGGCGTCAATACGCCGGGATTATCCGGCAATAAGTAGCCTTTCATGATATTCGGCCCGGCCACGTGCAGCCGGCCGGCGCCGTCGATGCCCGGTACCGGCTCCAGATGGTGCAGCATGTCGGGCATGAAGCGGCCGACGCTGCCGGCTTTGTAGTCCATCGGCGTATTGACCGATGTGACCGGAGCCGTTTCGGTCGCGCCGTAACCTTCCAGAATCCGGATGCCGAATTTGTTCAGCCACAGGGTGCGGGTGGTTTCCTGCAATTTTTCGGCGCCGGCCACGACATAACGCATCTTGTAAAAATCGTAGGGGTGGGCTTTTTTTGCGTAGGCCGCCAGGAAGGTGTTGGTACCGAACATGATGGTGGCGCCGACTTCGTAGGCCATTTCCGGAATCACCGCATAATGCAGCGGGGACGGGTAGAAAAAGCTGACCATGCCGTTTAACACCGACATCATCGTGCCGACGGTGAAACCGAAGGAATGGAACATCGGCAGGAAATTCAACACCACGTCGCCCGGTCCGAAATCGATGCGGGCGCGAATCTGCTTATGGTTGGCCAGAATGTTGGCATGCGACAGCACCACACCTTTGGGCAAGCCCTCCGAGCCGGAAGTGAACAGTACCACGGCCGCGTCGTCGGCATCGTATTCCCGGCTTTTGTACCAGAGTCGGGCGGTTTTGCCCTGCAGCCACGCCGCCGCTTTGTCGAAGCCGGTCAGCGCCGCCGCCAGATCCTCCAGATAGACCAATTTCACTTGCTCAGCCAGTGTATCCGCTTCGGTTTGCAAATGCGCGGCTTCGATGAATTTGCGCGAGGTCAGCACGGTTTTGACCCGACCGGTGCGGCAGGCGGCAGCCATCCCGGCGGCGCCCAGCGAGTAATTCAGCATCGCCGGGGTGCGGCGGTAAAGTTGCAGGCCCAATATCACGTTCAAGGTCTTGCAACTGTTCGGCAGCAACACGCCGACGTTTTCGCCGGACTCGGTAATGGATTTCACCAATTTGCCGACCGCGATGCTGCGCGTAATCAACGTGTCGTAACTGACCGGTTTGCGCTCCAGGTCCTCGGCAATGGCATAGTTGCCGCCGAAAATGGTGCGGGCTTCCAGTAGCGCGGCAAAAATGGTTTGCCGGTAATGGCTGGTGGCAAACATCATTTCGCTCATGATGTCCGACAAAATATGGCCGCTATGTTTGCGGCGGGCTTTGCCGGTGACGTCGCCGTGGGTTTCGATGCGGGTCGGGGGCAGGATGTGGAGGGTGATGCGCGGAAACCAGCGTTGTCTGACCTTATCGCCCAATTTGGAGAAGCGGCTGAATTCGGCGCCGTCGATCCGCACCGGCAGCAGCGTGGCGCCGGATTTATCGGCGACCATGCCGGTACCGTCGTATATTTTCATCAAAGTACCGGTGGTGGTGATTCGACCTTCCGGGAAAATCACGGTTTTGGTGTCCTGCTGCATGTGGTGGATCAGGGCTTTCAACGACAGCGGATGGGTCGGGTCCATCGGGAACACTTTGGATAGCCTCAAGAACGGTCGCAACCACCAGCGTTCGGAGATGTGGGTATTGATGGCGAATGTGATGTCGTCCGGTAAAAACACGCCCAATAACAATGGATCGAGAAACGAGGTGTGGTTGGCGACGATCAGCACCCGGTTGCCGGCTGCGGCGTAATTCTCCAGACCGTTGACCTTGACCCGATAAAGTAGGGTTAACAACCAGCGCAATACGATTTTCAACATAAATTCCCTCCCCGGCGCAGTTTAGCAGACAGTAAAGATAAAGACCGGGGCTACTATAAAATCAAATTAAACAATGTTCAATTGAATTTTACAGTCTCCAATTTTGCATTGCCAAATCCGACCGTCGTTAGCGGAAAGCAGCCGGCGCCAAGCATTTCGCATTTTTTCGGCGGATTTCATTATCATGTCGCTGCGTCGAGCTGCGGGGCGCGAGGAGCGAACAAGCCTATAGCACGCTGCCAAAACCGCCGCCGAACTCCCGTTCAACGATCATGCGAGATCCATCATGACCCAGATTTCCAGTCCCGAGCCGACCCAGGCCATCTCAGTTTGGCTGACCAGCGCCGACCGCAGTCGCTTATTCGAAAAGGCGCAGGATGTGCTGTTTTTTCAAGCGGGCGATGGCCTCGGCCCGGCGATTACGCTGGACCCGGAACAAGTTCGGCAAACGATCGAGGGATTCGGTTTTTCGGTGACCGGCGGTAGCGCCATGTTGATCAGCCGCTTGCCGACAGACGTCAAACAGAAGTTATTGAATGAATTGTTTTTGGCCGACGCCGATGGCATAGGCGTCAGTTTTTTGCGGTTGAGTATCGGCGCGTCGGATTTGAGCGAGCAAAGTTATTCCTACGACGATCTGTCGGCAGGGCAAACCGACTTCGAGTTGGCTCATTTCGACCTGGATGCTGGCGACTGCGAGGTGGTGCCGCTGTTGCGGGAAATCCTGGCATTGAATCCTGAGATCAAAATCATCGCCACGCCCTGGTCGGCGCCGCGCTGGATGAAAACCAACCAAGCTTCTGTCGGCGGCAAGTTAAAGCCGGAATGTTATGCGGTTTACGCCCAATATTTCGTCAAATACCTGTTGGCGATGCGCGAACGCGGTATCGCGATTAACGTCATCACACCGCAAAACGAACCGCAAAACTTCAAAAACGACCCGAGTATGGTGATGGAGGCGGCCGAGCAAGCCGAGTTCGTCAAAACATACTTAGGTCCGGCGCTGGCTGAGGCCGGTTTGGCCGAAGTCGAAATCTTGTGTTGGGACCACAATTGCGACGTTAAAGAATATCCGTTGGCGGTGTTCGCCGACGCCGGCGCCTGCAATTTTTTGCGCGGCTCGGCTTGGCATCTTTATGGCGGCGATATTTCGGTAATGTCGGAAATGCACGCGGCCTATCCGGACATGAAGTTGTATTTCACCGAACAATGGGTCGGATCGGACGGCGAATTCGGCGGCGATTTGATGTGGCACATCCGCCATGTGTTGATCGGCGCCTGTCGCAATTGGAGTAACGCGGTACTGGAGTGGAATCTGGCCGCCGACCCGTTCTGCTGCCCGCACACGCCGGGCGGCGAGGCGCGCTGCGTCGGCGCTTTGACCATCGACGGCGAGCGGGTCGAGCGTAACGTGGCGTACTACATCATCGGCCATGCCGCGAAAACGGTAAGGCCCGGCTCGGTAACAATCCATTCCAGCGACGATTTGTTGCCGAACGTGGCGTTCGTTACCCCGGAAGGCAATCTGGTACTGATCGTGTTGAACGACCGTGATGCGGCCGTTGGTTTCGATATCCGTTATCGAGCGCTTACGGCCCGCGTCGAAATCCCGGCCAAGAGCGTCGCCACTTATCTTTGGCCGGCAAATTAATCCGCGCCGGCTGATTTCTCAGACATCCTTTAACCGAAAACCATTCTGCAACTCATGAACTCATCTTCCATAACCGAGATCGCCCGGCAAAGCCGCTTGGCCGCGCGCCAACTGGCGCCGGCTTCCGACGCGCAACGTAATTTGGCTCTGGCAAAAATGGCCGAAGCGCTGCAGGCCGTTAGAGCGCAGGCGCTGGCAACCAACGCCGAAGAAGTCGCGAAAGCCCGCGCGGCCGGCCAGACCGAGGCGATGGTCAAACGGCTGACCATCGACGACAAGATGTTCGATTACATGCTGTCGCGCTTGAAAAAAGTCGCGCAACTGCCCGATCCGCTGAACCGTATCCTGACCGGCCATACCAATCCGGCCGGGTTGCGGGTGTATAAGAAGTCGGTACCGCTGGGCGTGATCGGCATGATTTACGAGTCGCGGCCCAACGTCACCACCGACGCCGCCGGCGTCTGCATCAAAAGCGGCAACGCCGTGATACTGCGCGGCGGCTCGGAGGCCTTGCAAACCAACGCGGTATTGACCGATGCGATGGTCGCTGGCGCGGCGGCCGCCGGCTTGCCGCAACACGCCATCCAGATCGTCCGCGCGCCGGGCCACGAAGCGGTCGGCGAACTGTTGCAGCAAGACCAGTACATCGACGTGCTGATTCCGCGCGGCGGCAAAAGCCTGATCAAACGTATCGCCGAAGGCACCCGGATTCCGGTGATCAAACATTACGACGGCATTTGCCATTTGTATCTGGCCGCCGACGCCGAACCGGACAAAGCCGTGGCGCTGGCAGTCAATTCCAAATGCCAGAGCGTGCAGGTCTGCAACGCGTTGGAGACCTTGCTGGTCGATGCCGAATGTGCCGAACGGTTGTTGCCCTTACTGCGCGAAGCCTTTGCTGAAAATGGCATCGAACTGCGCGGCTGTGAGGAAACCCTGAAACTATTGCCCGGCATTGCCGCCGCCACCGAACAGGACTGGTCCAGCGAATACCTGGCGCCGATTCTGTCGGTGAAAATCGTCGCCGGCATCCAGCAAGCCATCGATCACATCAACCACTACGGCTCCGGCCACACCGACGGCATCGTCACGCAAAGCCTGGGGCTGGCAAGGCAATTCGAAGAACAAGTCGATTCGGCCTCGGTGATGGTCAACGCCTCGACCCGGCTATCCGGCGGCGGCGATTATGGACTGGGCTCGGTAGTCGGTATCAGCACCGACAAACTCCACGTCCGCGGTCCGGTCGGGCCGGACGGGTTGACTACCTATAAATGGATAGCGGTGGGGGACGGCCACTTGCGGGAATGAGCAAGGAGTCTCGCTGAGTATCTTGCGAGCGGGCGCGTGTTAACGTTGTGAGCAGAGTAGGGGATTGAGCCGGCAGTGGAAGGGAGTTGATTAACCAACCCGGATTGCCTGCTTCGGGCGTCAATGCTCAATGGCCGAAGCGGGCTTCAGGGGGCTAACACCACTTCGCACGAATCGAAATAACGTTCCAGCCTATCCAGTTCGCCGGTGGCTAACTCGATGGCCGCATCGAAGGTCTTGTCGTTTTCGCTGTGTTGGGCAATGTCCAGCATCAAATCGCACATGTTTTGGGTTTTAGTCAGTGCGTCATGTTGTTTTTCGATGTTTTCGAGTTGTTGGTCCGTAATCAAATAGATCTTCATGAGTTGAGTCCTCTTGGTACGCATTGCATTCAAGTTTCCGTAACGGATTAGAATGCGCTTAAACGGATCTGTCTGGCGTGTTTTTGGGTGCTGCCGGTATCGGCACGGTTGATATCCTCTCTCTCCCGGCCTAGCAAGGCTATTGTTCCAAGGTGCAGCAGGTTTATTGTCAGTAGAATTTTCCGGGAGAAACCCACCGGTAGATTTCCGAATCCTCAATTTGGAAAATTTCCCTTTTTGTAAAGGGATGAAATCCTGGTTGGCTTCGGGTTAAACTTGCCGCCCGCCGATCGTCTAGCATGCGGTCTGGCTCGATCAAGAACGAGGAGATGGCTCAAGTGATTTATGGCAACTCAAGGATAAGCATTATGCGTCGGATAAAGCTGGCCGGAATGGCTGTGGCCGTTTGTGTCGCCGGTGCGGCAAGTGCGGAAACTGTTTTTGTGACTTTGGAAAAAGACAATGCAATTGCTGTGGTCGATCCCGCCGAAGGCAAGTTGGTCAAGACCGTCAAGGTTGGCCAGAGGCCGCGCGGTATTGCGATCAGCCACGATGGCAAGACACTGTTCGTCGCCACCAGCGATGACGACACGATCCGCATGCTGGATAGCTCAAGCTTGAAGGAAAGCGGTAAATTGCCTTCCGGCGAAGACCCGGAGACTTTCGCGCTGAGCCCCGACGACAAGCTGATGTACGTGTCCAACGAGGACGATGCCGAAGTCACGGTCATTGATATCGCCAGCAAGAAGGCGGTGGCTAAGGTCAAGGTGGGCGTCGAGCCGGAAGGTATCGCGGTCAGCCCTGACAACCAATGGACGGTCAGCGCCTCGGAGACCACCAATATGCTGCATTGGATAGGCACTGCCGATCGGCAGATCAAGGAAAATACCTTGGTCGATCCTCGGCCGCGCGCGGTGGCGTTTAGTGACGATAGTCAGCAACTCTGGGCAACTTCGGAAATGGCCGGTACGTTGACCATCATCGACACCGCAACCAAGCAAGTCGTCCAGAATATTAAACTGGATGTACCCGGTTTGAGCAGCGATTTGGTGCAGCCGGTCGGCATCGCTATCGATAAACAACGCCGCTACGGCTATGTAGCGATGGGGCCGGCCAATCGGGTCGCGGTGATCGACGCGCAGAATTACAAGGTGGAGAAATTTTTGCTGGTCGGTCAACGAGTTTGGAATCTGGCTTTTTCACCGGACCAAAAGCGCCTGTATACCACCAACGGCGTCAGCAACGATATTTCGATCATCGACCTGGAAAGTCACAAGGTAACCAAGTCGGTGGCGGTGGGGCGTTATCCTTGGGGCGTAGCGGTCAAACCATGACGTCGGCGCTACAAATCGATGGTCTGAGTTTTGCCTACGGTGCCAAGAAGGCTCTGGATAATGTCGCGTTTCAGGTCGAGCCCGGCGAATGCACGATTTTACTGGGGCCGAACGGTGCCGGTAAAAGTACCTTGTTCGCCCTGATTACCCGGCTTTACGACGCCAGGGAAGGGCGCATCGCGCTGTGCGGTTACGACGTCAAGAAGCAAAGTCTGCAAGCCCTGGCCAAGTTAGGGGTAGTGTTTCAACAGACTACGCTGGACCCCGACTTGTCGGTGACTCAAAACCTGCGCTACCATGCCGCGTTGCATGGCATCAGTAAAAAGCAGGCAGACCGCCGGATACAGGAAGAACTGGAGCGGCTGAACATGTATGAGCGGCGCGGCGAGAAAGTCCGGCAACTGAACGGCGGCCACAAGCGTCGGGTCGAGATTGCTCGCGCTTTGTTACACAAACCCAGTCTGCTGCTTTTGGACGAACCGACTGTCGGCTTGGATGTGCCTAGTCGGCAGGCTATCGTCAAGCACGTCCACGAATTGGTGAAGCAGCAAAGTCTCGCGGTATTGTGGGCGACGCATTTGATTGACGAGATTGCCGCCGACGACAGTCTGATAGTGCTTCACAAAGGCCAAATCAAGGCCAATGGCAAACTCACTGAAATATTGCAAAGCACCGGTTGGGCCGATCCGGGCCAGGTGTTCCAAAAGCTCACTCAATCCGACAAAGGCGGGCCGGCATGAGGATTTTGCATTATTGGCGGGCGCTGGTCGGCATCGTTGGTCGTGAATTACTGCGTTTTCTGCACCAGCGCGAGCGCTTCGTCTCGGCGCTGGTAAGACCTCTGGTCTGGTTGTTCGTGTTCGCGGCCGGCTTCCGCGCTGCGCTGGGTATTGCGATCAGCCCGCCTTACGAAACCTATATCTTGTACGAGGTCTACATCACTCCCGGGCTGCTGGGTATGATTTTGCTGTTCAACGGTATGCAGAGCTCGCTGTCGATGGTATACGACCGCGAAATGGGCAGTATGCGTATGTTGATGGTGTGCCCGCTGCCGCGCTGGTTCTTGCTTTGCAGCAAATTGATCGCCGGTACCGCGGTCGGCGTGCTGCAGTGCTACGCCTTCCTGGGCATCGCTTGGTTGTACGACATCCAGGCGCCGCTGCCCGGCTATCTATGGATACTGCCGGCGCTGGTGTTGGGCGGGATGATGCTGGGCGCGCTGGGCTTGCTGTTGTCCTCGTTCATCAAACAACTGGAGAATTTTGCCGGGGTGATGAACTTCGTGATATTTCCGCTGTTTTTCATGTCCACTGCGTTATATCCGCTCTGGAAAATCAAGGAGTCTAGTCCGCTACTGGCGACATTGGCTGAATATAATCCGTTCTCCCAGGCTGTAGAGCTGATCCGCTTCGCGCTTTATCAGCATTTCAATCAATCGGCTCTGATCTTCACCGCGATTTCTTTTTTAGTGTTTATCGGTGCGGCGATAGTCGGCTACAACCCCTCGAAAGGCATGATGGTGCGTAAGGGAGGCGGTGGCGATTGAGGGTTTTCGGTCAAGTCCGAAATTAATTTTTTTGCGTTTGTTTGCTAAAGTTCACAGAATTCTCGTCGCTAATTAGAGGGTCAGGTTGGTTTCGGTGGCGGCGGAGGTTATTTATCCCATCCGCCAAAACTGGATTAGCGATCTAGTTTCTTCGTTGGCGGGGGTGTTCATGGCTACAATCAATTCAATTTCGGCATCGCTGTATATTTCACAGACCACTATCACTGTTTCTGCTGCAAGCGCCGCTGAGAAGCCGGACGGTACGAAGCCCAAAACAGTTGCTGAATCCCCCCATGCCCAGGGTCATCGCCATCACGGTGGCGGTTATTTTATGCGGAGCGTCGTTAACGCATTGCAGGGTTTGGGGTTGAGTTTTCCTTTTGAAAATGCTGACAGCCATCATGAATCGGATAGATCAAACCAGCCGGACGAAGGAAAAGCCGCCGATATAGGACAACTGGTAAAGACATTTCTGCAGGATTTGCGCCAAGTATTGACGCAAGCTGGCTCGGGACGGGCTGTTGGATTGAGGGTTGATACTGCGTCCGGCGCCAATTCAAGCGGGTTTGATTCGGTTTCGCAATTATCGAATAACGCGGCGACGGCGAATGCGTCCACCACGACCAGTACTGAGTCTGCGGACCAGGTTTTGACCGATTCGGCGTCGAGCTCGGCGCCGGTCACAACGAATGATGCTTCGACTCAGTATGCTCACGGCGATGTGTTTAAGGCGCTACACGGCTTTTTACACGAGTTGCGGCGAGCGCTCGCGCAAGTTGCAGATGCTGCAAATACCGGGGCTGGCGGCAAAGGTGATGACTATGGATCTCGCTCGGTCGGCTGGCACGGTTATCGAAATTTTTCCGCGAACTTGGACAACTTGATAGCGGCTTTAAGTGACGCGAGTCAGGCAAGTTCCGATCAATTTAAGTCTCTAAGGGAGGATTTTGATCGTCTGGTCAATCTTTTGGATAGTGGCGGTGGTGGCGAGAAACCTTCATTGTTGGAGTTTTTGAACAAACTTAAGGGTGACACCGAGCATCAGAATTCGGCACCGGCCGGCCCAGGTACTATCGTCTCGGCTACGGTGTAAGTCGGGATTAAAGCGGATTGGCAGAAAACGCTTGCACAAAAATTTAACGTCGTTATAATGCACGGCTCGAACGACAAGACTTTAGGCGCGTAGCTCAGTTGGTTAGAGCACCACCTTGACATGGTGGGGGTCGGTGGTTCGAGTCCACTCGCGCCTACCAAAATACTAAGCACCGCACGACGGTGCTTTTTTTATTGTGGAATCCAAAAATGCCAGTGATAACTCTGCCTGATGGCTCTCAGCGTCAATTCGACCATGCAGTTTCTGTGATGGATGTGGCTCTGTCTATCGGTACCGGGCTGGCTAAGGCGACCTTGGCTGGCAAGGTCGACGGTAAGCTGGTTGATGCTAGTTATCTGATTCAGGGCGATGCGACCCTGCAAATTGTGACCGCGAGGGATGAGGAGGGCGTGGACGTTATTCGTCACTCCACTGCCCATTTGTTAGCGCAAGCCGTTAAGCAGTTGTTTCCCAGCGCTCAGGTTACTATTGGTCCTGTCGTAGAAAACGGCTTTTATTACGATTTTTCTTACGAGCGATCGTTTACGCCCGACGATTTGGTTGCGATAGAGAAAAAAATGCAGGAATTGTCTGCAGCCGATATGCCGGTGCAGCGTTCTTTGATGGCTCGCGACGAAGCGGTGCAATTCTTTAGTGCGTTGGGTGAAAAATACAAGGCCGAGATTATCGCTTCGATTCCGGCAAATGAGGAATTGTCGCTTTACCAGCAAGGCGAATTTACCGACCTGTGCCGCGGCCCCCATGTGCCGAGCACTGGTAAGCTAAAAGCATTCAAGTTGATGAAAATTGCCGGCGCCTATTGGCGGGGCGATTCGAAAAACGAAATGTTGCAGCGGATTTACGGTACCGCGTGGGGTGATGCTAAAGAGTTGGCCGCTTATCTGCACCGTCTTGAAGAGGCGGAAAAGCGCGATCATCGCAAAATCGGCAAGGCTTTGGATTTGTTTCATACTCAGGAGGAAGCGCCGGGTATGGTGTTCTGGCACGACAAAGGCTGGACGATTTACAAAGAAGTGGAGCAGTACATTCGCGAGAAGTTGCGGCTGAACGGCTATGGCGAAGTTAGGACGCCGCAAATTGTCGACCGTACTTTGTGGGAGAAATCCGGGCATTGGGATAAATTCAGTGCGATGATGTTCACCACGCATTCCGAAAATCGGGATTATGCGGTGAAACCGATGAACTGTCCGTGTCATATCCAGATTTACAATCAAGGCATCAAAAGTTACCGTGACCTGCCGGTGCGCCTAGCTGAATTCGGTTCTTGCCATCGTAACGAGCCTTCGGGTACTTTGCACGGTCTGATGCGGGTTAGGAACTTTGTGCAGGACGATGCGCATATTTTCTGCACTGAAGATCAGATTCAATCTGAGGTATCGACTTTTATCGATTTGCTGTTCGAAGTGTATAAGGATTTCGGTTTCGACGAAGTGATCATTAAGTTATCGACTCGCCCTGAAAATCGGGTCGGCGCCGATGCGGTATGGGATAAAGCGGAGAGTGCTTTGGAGTTGGCGCTTAACAATAAAGGCCTTGAATGGCAGTTGCAGCCTGGAGAAGGTGCCTTTTACGGTCCGAAGATTGAGTTCTCGCTGAAAGATTGCATCGGTCGGGTTTGGCAGTGCGGTACCATCCAGGTCGATTTTTCGATGCCGGAGCGGTTGGATGCCTGTTACATTGGTGAAGACAGTGCGCGCCATACCCCCGTGATGCTGCATCGGGCTATTTTGGGTTCGTTAGAGCGCTTTATCGGTATTTTGATCGAGCAATACGCCGGAAACTTTCCGTTGTGGTTGAGTCCGGTGCAGATCATGGTCATGAATATCACCGATCGTCATGCCGAATATGCCGAGCAGGTTCGCCTAGAACTTGAAAAACAAGGTCTTAGGGCCAAAATTGACTTGAGAAACGAGAAGATAGGCTTTAAAATCCGCGAGCATTCCATGCAGCGTGTCCCGTATTTGTTGATTATCGGCGACAAGGAATTGGAAACTCGAACTGCGAGTGTGCGTACCCAGCAGGGCGAGGATCTGGGAAGTCTGTCAATTGGCGAACTTGGCGAACGTTTGAGAAAGCAGATTGCGGATCGAAAATAATAACAACTTGGAGGATAGGGTATCAGCTCTAAAAAAGATGCAACGCGCTTAAATACCGAGATTACCGCCAGACGGGTAAGGGTGATAGGCGCTGAAGGTGAACAAGTTGGGGTTGTATCAATAAACGAAGCTTTGCAGCTTGCCTATGATGCGAACCTGGATCTGGTTGAAATTTCACCCAACGCCGATCCTCCTGTTTGCAAAATCATGGATTTTGGCAAATACCAGTTTGAGCAAAATAAAAAGCTCCAGGCCGCCAAGAAAAAACAAAAACAAATCCAGATCAAGGAAATCAAATTTCGACCGGGTACCGAAGAGGGCGACTATCAGGTCAAATTGCGCAGCTTGATTAAATTTCTCAACGAAGGCGATAAAACCAAAATCACCGTACGGTTTAAAGGGCGCGAACTAACTCATCGCGAACTTGGTATGGATCTGTTGAAACGTATCGAAACCGATTTGGAAGAGTTGGCCGCGGTCGAGCAATTCCCCAAACTGGAAGGCCGGCAAATGGTCATGGTGATGGGGCCGAAAAAGAAAAAATAATTTTGCCGTTTTTTAAACGGTACGGCGTTGCCGGATTGCAGCGCCGATCGGGTTTTACCCGAAAAAATTCGGTTGGGCCGAGCATTTTGCCTGATTGAGTTTTTGCTCAGGGACTTTATTTTTAACATTGGAGAAAACAAATGCCAAAATTGAAAAGCCATAGTGGCGCCGGTAAGCGCTTTAAGAAAACCGGGACCGGTGGTTTCAAGTGCAAACAATCGCACAAACGCCACATCTTGACCAAAAAAACCACGAAACGGAAAAGACAACTGCGTAAAACAGCCATCCTGCATCCGTCAGATACGCCATTGGTAGCGCGCATGCTGCCATACAGTTGATCGACTAAATTACATTGCAGAGAGAATTGAAAAATGGCTAGAGTAAAACGCGGTGTTACCGCTAGAGCAAGACACAAAAAGATTTTAAAGCTGGCTAAAGGTTACTACGGTGCCCGTAGCCGGGTTTATCGGGTTGCTAAACAAGCGGTCATCAAAGCCGGTCAATATGCGTACCGCGACCGCAAGCAGAAAAAACGCCAATTCCGCGCTTTGTGGATCGTGCGGATTAACGCTGCGGCCCGCCAATTCGGCATTTCCTACAGCCGCTTAATCAATGGCTTGACTAAAGCCAATGTCGCTATCGACCGCAAGGTACTGGCCGACTTGGCCGTACGCGACATTCAAGCCTTCGGCGAGATTGCAAAGGTAGCAATCGCCAACCAGAGCAAGCCGTAAGCTGCTTTCAAATTCGGTTTTAGAAACCGTTTTGACGCATCCTCCCCGCTATGCGGGGAGTTCCGCCTTTCGACGGCGGATATCCATCGCTTGGGAAATCCCATCAATTACAGACAAAAGTGAGCTGAGTCGTGTCGGCTAATATCGAAGATATCGTTAAGCAGGCATTAGATGAGCTTGCACAGGCTAAGGATCTTGGTCAATTGGATCAGGTTCGGGTCAACTATCTGGGTAAAAAAGGCTTGTTCACCCAGCAAATGAAAGAGTTGGCTAGCATGGATCCGGAGCAGCGTCGTAGCGCTGGACAGGTTGTCAACGATGCCAAAAACACTTTCCAACACGCTCTCGAGACGCGTAAACTCGCTTTAGAAAGTGCAGAGCTGGCTGCTCGGTTAGCGAGCGAGTCTATCGATGTGACTCTGCCTGGTCGCGGACAAACCGCCGCCGGTTTGCATCCTGTTACTATTACCCTGCGGCGGATTAGTAGAATTTTCGCTAGCGTCGGCTTCAACGCGGTGGAAGGGCCGGAAATTGAAGACGACTATCACAATTTCGGCGCGCTCAACATTCCCGCACACCATCCCGCGCGTGCGATGCATGACACTTTTTATTTCGACGCGCATACGGTACTAAGAACCCACACTTCGCCGGTGCAAATTCGGGTCATGGAATCCGAGAAGCCGCCACTAAAAGTGATTGCGCCCGGCCGAGTCTACCGTTGCGATTCGGATTTGACGCACACGCCGATGTTTCATCAGGTCGAGGGCTTTTTAGTCGATACCGATGTCAGCTTTGCCGATTTGAAAGGCGTCGTGTTTGAATTCTTACGCGCATTTTTTGAAAAAGACATTCAAGTTCGTTTTCGCCCGTCTTACTTTCCATTTACCGAACCTTCGGCTGAGGTCGATATCGAGTGCGTAATGTGTGACGGTAAAGGTTGTCGCGTCTGCAGTCAAACCGGCTGGCTGGAAGTCATGGGCTGCGGCATGATTCATCCGGAAGTTTTCAAATCCGTGGGTATCGATCATCAAACCTATTCCGGTTTCGCATTCGGCATGGGGGTCGAGCGCTTAGCCATGCTGCGTTACGGTATAAACGACTTGCGGATGTTTTTCGAAAACGATCTGAAATTTTTACAACAGTTTAGGTAACGGTGGATTGGAATCATGCAAGTAAGTGAAGCCTGGTTAAGGGAGCTGGTCAATCCACCTATCGCCACTGCCGAATTGGTTGCGCAATTGACCATGGCCGGCCTCGAAGTCGATGCGGTCACTCCGGTTGCTGCCGATTTTAGCGGTGTGGTAGTGGCTGAAGTGTTGGAAACCGTTCAACATCCGAATGCCGATAAACTGAAGGTTTGCCAAGTCAATGTCGGCCAAGAGCAAGCGCTGCAGATTGTTTGCGGAGCCAGTAACGTTCGGCCGGGTTTAAAGGTGCCGGCCGCCCTAATTGGTGCGGTACTGCCGGGCGATTTCAAAATCAAGGAATCCAAACTGCGCGGTGAGTTGTCGTTTGGCATGTTGTGTTCTGAAAAGGAACTGGGTTTAGCCGCCACTTCCGAAGGTTTGATGGAGCTGCCGACCGATGCGCCGATAGGTCAAGACATACGCGAATATCTAATACTGAACGATAACGTGATCGAGCTCGGCTTGACACCGAATCGCGCCGATTGCTTGAGCGTCGTAGGTGTGGCGCGCGAGGTCGCAGTATTGAATGGTTTGACGTTACTGTCCGACGATTCCGCCGTCATCGAACCGCAACATCAGCAGACCTTGGACGTTCAAGTCCACTCTGCGGAAGCTTGCCCGGCTTATTTGGGGCGCTTGATCAAAGGTATCGATTCAGCCGCACAGACGCCGCTTTGGATGCAGGAGCGCTTGCGCCGTAGCGGGATCCGCAGTCTCAGCCCGGTGGTCGATGTCACCAACTATGTGCTGATTGAACTTGGTCAGCCTTTGCACGCATTTGATGCCGATAAATTGACGGCGCCCGTTGTCGTCAGACGCAGTCGAGCCGGCGAGTCATTGGCGTTGTTAAACGATCAGACCATAGAACTTGATGGCGAGGCCTTGGTAATTGCGGATCAAGATCGGGCGTTGGCTCTGGCTGGCGTTATGGGCGGCAAAGAGAGCGCGGTGTTTGCCGAGACTCGCGATATTTTTCTGGAGTGCGCTTTTTTCAATCCAATTAGCGTCGCTGGTAAGGCTAGACACTTCGGGTTGCATACCGATTCCTCACACCGTTTCGAACGCGGCGTCGATTTTAATTTGCAACGTCGAGCCATCGAGCGCGCGACGCAATTGATATTGGAAATTGCCGGAGGCAGACCGGGGCCGGTGACGGAAACTATCAACACTGAAGCCTTACCGACCCGCTTGGCAGTCAAATTACGTAGTTCTCAGATCGAAAAAGTCTTGGGCATCCAATATAGCGACACCCAAGTTCGCGATCTATTCTGCGGCTTGGGTATGCGGGTTGAGCCTTGCGCAGACGGATGGGAAATTACACCGCCGGGGTTTCGTTTCGATATCGCAATCGAGGAAGATCTGCTCGAGGAAATTGGCCGGGTATATGGCTATAACAACTTGCCCAGCAGTCATCTATTGATGCGTACTGAATTGGGTAAAGCACCGGAGTCGGTGCTAGGGTTGGATCGATTGCAGGATTGTCTGGTTGATCGTAGTTATCAGGAAGCCATCACCTACAGCTTTGTGGATGAAGCGATGCAAAAAGCGGTGGCGCCGGATGATGAATTTATTCGGATCCAGAACCCGATTTCATCCGAGTTAGCGGTGATGCGTACCACCCTGTGGTGCGGATTGTTGAACGCTGCGCTATACAACATTAATCGGCAGCAGAGTCGGGTGAGGCTGTTCGAGACTGGCCTGCGGTTTGGCTATGAAAACGGCGCGATTCGGCAACAAAAGATGCTTGCAGGCATAGCACTTGGCGACCTGAATGCCGAGCAATGGGGCGAGAAGTCTCGGAAAGTCGATTTTTTTGATGTGAAAGCCGATGTGGAAGCCTTGCTCGGCCTTACCGGCAGCGTTGCAGTGTTCAAGGCAGCGGAGCATCCGGCATTGCATCCTGGGCAGACAGCTTGCATATTCAACCAGGATGGAGAAACGATTGGTCTATTGGGAATGTTGCATCCGACATTGCAAAAACAACTGGGCTTCGATAGCTCGGTGTTTTTGTTCGAACTGGACCAGGATGCAATTTTGCAGCGCAAGGTGCCCAAATTCAGTCCCTTGTCTAAATTTCCGTCGGTACGCCGAGACATGGCCTTGTTGGTGGCGGAAGCTGTATCCGCTGATGCGATTATTGCTTGTATCGCTGAATCTGGCGAACAATCCATTCGTGATGTGTCGATTTTCGATGTCTATCGCGGGCAGGGTGTGGCCGAGGGTAGCAAAAGCGTGGCGTTGAGTTTGGTACTGCAAGATTTTTCGCAAACTCTTACCGATGCCGAAATTGATGCTATATTTCGCAGGGTGTTGGAGACTTTGACGGCTAAACTGAATGCAAAATTGAGGGAGTGATTGTGGCATTAACGAAAGCAGATATTGCAGAAAAGTTGTTTGAAGATCTCGGCTTGAATAAACGAGAAGCTAAAGAAATAGTAGAGCTGTTTTTCGACGAAATCAAAAGAAGTCTGGAAAGCGGTGAACAAGTCAAAATATCGGGTTTTGGCAAATTTGAATTACGGGATAAAAATGGCCGTCCCGGCCGCAATCCGAAGACCGGCGAGGAAATACCGATCACGCCGCGTCGGGTCGTTACCTTTAGAACAGGGCAAAAATTGAAAGCTCGAGTGGAAGCTTATGCTGGAACCCAGTAATAATAACGAATTACCGGTCATTCCGGCCAAGCGCTATTTCACGATTGGCGAAGTCAGTGATTTATGCGGTGTAAAACCTCATGTTTTGCGCTATTGGGAGCAAGAATTTACCGAGCTGAGTCCGGTCAAGCGACGCGGGAATCGGCGTTATTACCAGCGTCACGATGTGTTGTTGATCCGCCAAATTCGTGCCTTACTCTACGAACAAGGCTATACCATCGGTGGTGCCAGAGCCCATCTGGCGAGCGGTAGCGCTAAGGAAGATAGCCTGCGCACGAAGCAATTAATCCATCAAATGATAGGCGAGCTGGAAGATATTTTGGAGCTATTGAAATAGCGCGCTCGTAAATCATGGTAGAATGATTTCCACTATTTATTCAAAATCGGGGCGTAGCGCAGCCTGGTAGCGCACTTGTCTGGGGGGCAAGTGGTCGTGGGTTCGAATCCCGCCGTCCCGACCAATAAAATCAATAAGTTAAAAATTCCCGCTTTGAGAAAATCCTGAAAAAATCGATTTCGGGATAACAAACGGGATAACAATTTTTAGCTCAAGCGAAGTTATCCCATTTTTGCGAAACAGATTTTTTGGTTTCAAACTAGCGACTCATCTTCAAACAACCTAAGTCGCTTCATGATCCCGGCTAACGATTGGTTGACCAATACATCATGTTTAAGCTGAAGCTGATGGAATGTTTTCCAATGCATGCCTTTGGGCTTAATGCCATTGGGATTTAAGATACCGGCCTCCCATCCTAACTTTTCACGAATCCTATCGGCTTTTCGGCTGGCTCGGTCGTCTTTAGCCTCGCGGGTAGACGCATAAGTCAAGGTGTGGCAATGTCGACAGGCAAAGACTTTGCCGCCATAAAGAATTGCCACCCGTTTGCCGCATCCCTGCGCAGGGCAGCGAAACCAAACTCGCTGGCCGCCTAAATGACACCCCGTTTTTTCCAACGTGACAGGGTATTCCATGTTTTCCCAATCGCTATTCAGCGGCTGGCAGCGATAACGCAGAATGACCTGTTGGTCCTGCGCCTCGATTTGTATCGACGCGATGATGTTACCGCACCGCGACCAAGTCAAACTTGATGTACGCCCCGGCGTCAACAGGCCTTGGCGATGCAAATAACGCACGTCCAAGGCCCGCATGTCCGCCGTCGTCTGTTTGCCGTCTTGGTAACGGCGTCCGCTTCCGATCCCACCCATGATTTTGCCTCCTTATTTTGCCTAAATCATTTGGCAAGTTTGACAGCGACTATTTCGCTAACCAGCCGCAAGCCTTGTCAGGCCTGACGTCGCGCGCATTTTCAAGGTGTCGGATTAACGGGGCGACGCAGGTCTTTTAGCTTTAAAAGCATCGCCAATGTCCGCTCGAATTTACGATCCAGGTGTAATGGTCAACAAAAACCGGACACCACATCAGGCAGCGTTTCTATAAAGTTCCCGCTCGAATTCAAGCGGGGATTGATAGCCCAATGTTGAGTGCGATCGGCGGCCGTTATAAAAAGCCAAATAATCGATCACGCTCAGTTTTGCCGCTTCTTGGGTTTTGAATTTTTCGTAGTTG
>NZ_JBVVNO010000006.1:0-196124 GCF_056850255.1 Methylomonas sp. Uni0011 | reverse complement strand
AATGCGCGAAGTCCATCAGGGCCCGAGGTCGTTTAATCCTCAATTACAGGCCGGATATATGGGCGCAATATTTTCTTTATGTTACTGGTGAATTTTTTCTTGCAATACGGGGCGGACCATATATGACCCCGTTCTGCCCCGCCGTACGGTCGTTATTTTAAATTTTCCCAAGCATCGGGCTCATTGCAGGCATTTCTGATAATTTTATCGTCAGCTTTAGAAAATGTTTTAAAAATACGAGATTTATCCTTAATGAATTTTGTAGGTAGCTTTAGCCCTTTTCTTATTACAGATTCGCGATTGAAGCCACCTATAAAATAATCTAGAAGCTTTGGTAGTTGGATAGTAAAAGGTGTTTGCGTGCCTAATACAGTTATTTCACTACCATCGCCATTGTAATAAAAATCAAATTCAGGATCCCCAGGATAAAACCAAGTACAAATCAGGTGTTTTTCACCAGGCTTAATGTTGCCTCTAAATACTTTGACAACATCCACTTTTAGTATGACTACAGATAACGATTCTCCAGAAGAAGTGACAAATCCATTATCAATCTTTTTATAGCCATCTGTTTTTGCGAAAAAAATAGTATCTGATTCAGGCACAGAAATTGATTCGACGACAACTAAAAACCTTTGATTGTTAGCTTGCACATAAAGCGGTATAAATAAAACAACGACTGTTAATATCAAAAAATAGCGACCTAATTTATTGAAAATTATTTTCATAATAGTTTCTGTATTTTTGTTTTAGCGCATCACTTGCATGATCATACTCTTCGTTAAATAATTCAGGAGTAAACCGAGGATCAGAGGGAAAAGCATTATATTCCAACTTGTACGCATCTGCTTCATCAAAGCTTATTGGAGGGAGATGCGAAATTTCGTGTAAAACCGCAGCAGGCTTATTACAAAAATAAATATTTGGATCTAACTTAAAGCTTAGATAAATAATTGGTTTATCAGGATGTCTTCCGCCACAACTGTCTTTATAAATTGGAGGAGGTTCACAACTGACAGTAGCACTATCTAATGTTGATTGAAACTTATCGCCAATGCCGAATTCATTTGCTTTTTTAGTAGCAACTTCACAGTAATTTTTTACCTTTTTCTCTTGTCTAGGAGAGCAACCTAGAGTTTTATATAGACCCAAAGGATCAATAAAATTAACCGGATTATTCTCAACATAGGTGTAGGTATTAATCCCCCCCGCCAACCCAATCGGGTCCGATTGCAAATAGCGGCCGAGTTCGGGCGAGTAATAACGGGCCATATTGTAGTGCAGGCCGGATTCGGCGTCGAAGTACTGGCCGGGGAAGCGCAGGTTCTGGCTGATGGCGGCTGTGGTGGTCTGCATCAGGCCGAAGGGTTGGAGTTGGGCGGCCCAGACGGTTTGCCCGGCGGCGTTGCTGGCTTTCAGCGGCACGCCCAGGGGGTGGTTGTGAAAGTAGTAGATCGGGCTGTTGGCGGCGCTGCCGTCGATGCGGGCCAGCGGTTGGCCGTCCAGGTAGGCGTAGTGGCTGGGCGTGCCGGCGTTTTCGGCCAGTAGCTGGCTGCCGGCGTAGGCGAAGGTTTGCAACGGTTTGCCCGGCCGGGTTTTGCCGACCCGGCGGCCGAAGGCGTCGTAGGCGTAGCCGGCCAGTATGCTAGTGCCGCCATTGATCTGCACCAGACGTTGGTCCGCGGCGTACAGGTAATCGACCGGCGTGCTGAGCACATTCCAGAACGACGATTTCAGTTCGGTTTGCGAGCGGTCGATTGCGCCGCGGGCGTCGCTCCGGAAGTGGTTGAGTTGTTGGCTGGTCGCTGGGCTGCCCATCACCGTCCCCAACAATTGCTGGCTGTCCGGATCGTACCGGTAATCCGCCGTGCCGCCGCCAGGGCTGGATTGCTGGGTACGGTTACCCACCGCATCGTATTGGTAATTTTGATTTTGCAGCGGATTGGCATGGCTCAGAGCGGTTAACTCCCCTACGGCGTCGTAGGTGTAAGTTTGTTGGGCCAGACTGGCGGTTTCGTCGTTGCTCAAGGTCATGTTACCCAGGCTGTCGTAGCCGTATTGCTGGCGGAACAGGTTGCCGGCGGTCTGCCGGGTCAGGCGGTAATCCAGGTCGTATTGGCGGCTGTCGCTGAGGCCGTTGCCGTAGGTCAGGCCGGCGACCGGGCCGAACGGCAGATGGACGATGTTGTCCGCCAGCAGCCGGGTGGTGGTGGTACCGGATACGGTATCGGCGACTTGCAGGCGGCGGACTTGTCCGGCGGCGTCGTATTGGTATTGCAGGCGGCGGCCGCTGGCGGGCTGGGTTTGGACGAGGCGGTCGTCGGCATCGTAGCCGAAAGCCAAATCGCTGAGTACGGCGCCATTGGATGGTTTGCGTACCGCGCTGCCGAGCAGGTTGCCGCGCAGGTCGAATTGGTAGCGGGTGGCGATATCGCCGCGGCGGGCGTCGGTCAACCGGCCTTGCTGACCGGCAATATTGCCGGCAGTGCCGTCGTAACCGAATTCGGCGTCGGCTTCGCTGCCCGGATAGTCGATGCCGAGCAAGCGGTTGAGGGCGTCGTATTGGTAGAGGGCGGTGACGTTGGCGGCGTCGGTGGTTTGAGTCAGGTTGCCGGCGGCGTCGTAGGCGTATTGAGTCGCGCCGGTGTTGGGGCTGTCGAGGCGGGTCAGGTCGCCCAGGCCGTTGTAGGTGTATCCGGTGTTGTGACCGGCAGCGTCGGTGACTTGGGTCAGGCGGTCCTGAGCGTCGTAATAGTAGTCGGTCTGGCCGTTCAAGGCGTCGGTGGTGCGGATCAGCCGGTCCAGGCTGTCGTATTGGCGCTGGTTGACGTGGCCCGCGGCATCGGTGGTTTGAGTCAGATTGCCGTTGGCGTCGTAGGCGTAGCTCGTGGTTTGGTTGTAGGCGCCGATGTCTTGTTGCAGGCGGGACAAGGCGTCGAATACCCGACTGCGGGTTTTGACGACGGAGCCGCTGCTATCGAGAATCTCTTCTTTGGTCCGATTGCCGATGGCGTCCAGCGTGTAATGAATCCGCCCGCCCAAGGCGTCGGTAATTTCGGTCAGGCGGTGGGCGGCGTCGTAGGTGTAGCGGAAAAACACGCCGCTGGGCCGGGTGACTTTAGTCAAATTGCCGGCCGAATCGTAGTCGTAGCGGCTAATGTTGCCACCGACATTTTTTTGGGTCAGCCGGCCGCGGGCGTCGTAAGCGAAGCCGATCAACAAGCCGTTGGCTGCGGTCAGACCGAGCGGACGGCCGTTGGCGTCGTAGGCGGTAAAGGTGGTGGTGTGGCCCAAGGCATTGCTGATCTGCCACAGGTCACCGATATGGTGGGCGGCCGCGGTATCGGTGTAATAGCGGTAGCTGGTGACGTCGCTAACGTCGGTCCGCGGGCCGTCGGCGGTCAGAATTTGGCCGAGGCTGTTGTAGGTGTAACTCCAACTGCGGCTTTGTTGGCTCGCGGTATCGGTGACGGTCTTGCGCAGCAGGTTGCCGCCGGTGTCGTAACTGAAGCTTGTGCGGCGGCCGGCTTCGTCGATTTGAGTCGGCAGCCGGTAGCTGGCGTGCCACTGGGTACTGACTTTGCGGATGCTGCTGCCCGCGGTTGGGTTGTACGCCGCTAAATTGGCGGGACAACCGGAACCGGCCGGCAAGCCTTCCAGGCGCACGGTTTCCAGGTTGCGGCTCAGGTCGTAAGCGTAGCAGCTGAGGTTGCCGTTGAAGTCGGTTTGGCTGGCAAGGTTGCCGTTGGCGTCGTAGCCTTGACTCCGCGAAATTGAGATACCACCATTCGTGGTTTGATTAATGCCTGTCGCTTTGCGCACGTTTAGCACATTTTGAAACGTAAAATGTTTAACCGTGTTAAAGCTATCCTTCGCATCAGTCGTACCGTCTCCGTTATACGTCAACTCAACTTGTTCAACATCTCCGGCGTGCTTAGAAAGGTTTGCCCGGCCTTGGGTATCGTAGGACCATGTTGCATAGCGATTGCCGTTTTCGTCGGTAATGCCCGTGAGCGCATGAGGAAACGATGTGTTTTCGTAGTGATATTGGCGAACGCTGTTATCCTGATATTTAACTTGACTGAGGTTACCCGAATTATCGTATTGATACTTGGTGGTCAATCCATCGGGGTAAGCGATGCTACTGATTCTGTTTGCTGAGTCATAGGTCAATTGCAGACTATGACCGAAAGGACCGGTAACCGCAATTAGCCGTTGATTACCGTCGTATCCATATGAGGTAACTCTACCGTCCGGCGTCATACTCGATTGAATACGTCCTTTATTGTCGTAACGTTCTTTCGAACCTTGGCGGTCGGCCAGGGTAAAACCGTTGCTATCTTGCGCCAAAGCCAATTGAGTATCGGCATCGCCGGTCCATAGACCGTTAACTAATTTAAATACTTCCGATCGGCCGTCGGCCTGATTGATTGCAACTCCAGTGCCTGTAACGATTAAACTGGAGCCAAGTTGATGGGACCACCCGTAGCCTAATTGATTTGCGGATCGAAACATATTTCCGCTGTTATAAAACCGAATAAAAGACAATCCGGTGCCGACATCGGCATAATCTATTTCTTTTTGAAACTTGTTCCCGGTTGCTGCATCGCACGGATTTCCAAGCTGCGTCGTAATGTTTCCTTTATTGCAATCGCCAGACTCCCCCATGCTTTTGCGATTATCAGCTCCAGGACAGGTGTTGTTTGCATAGTCCGGTGGCGAGCCGTCTGGACAAGAAAGATTCGCTCTACATGCAAAGCCTCCACCGCAGCTCGTATTCGTACAGCGAATAATTAAACCCTGCCCGATATTAGTACACTGAGATGGGGTTAGATACATATCGGGATGCCCTGGCCATCTTATATGCCAATCATCAATACGCCCGGTTCCGGATGGAGGCATTGACAATTTTCCGGGGGCATAACCGTAGTCATACCAACTATCGATGGTTGCAGGATAAGTTGCATGCGCTAGAGGCCCGAAACACAACAGCGCAATAAAAAACAAATCCAATTTTTTCATCAATGTTGAACTCACCGTTCTAATCTCCATTTTAGGTCCGCCAGAATTGCATCTGAACTATTCGGCAATTCCGTTTTTACATTTAACCGCTGAGCCAATCTACCAAAGTGCCTTGTAAGCATATCCTCTCATGCGATTAGGCAAAGTCTGTAGTGCCTGATAAAAATCGACAACCGAGTAAATGGTATCGATCCGGCAGCGAGACGCAACGATCACGACCGATGCTTCTAACGGCAGTATCCTATAGGCTCGCCTTATCGAGTTGAAGACATTCCAAAAGGGCGAGTTCAATTCGGTTTACGAGCGGCCTACCACGTCGGATTGAGCATTCCGGTTTTGCAGCCTGCTGGCGAGGAAACGGCATTGGCATAGCCGCCTATACTTGGCAAGTCCTAATTTTGCGAAGCGCAACCATGGCTCCGGAAGACGATATTACCCGTATGCTGCCGCTGGACGACGTCACCATCATCAAGTCGCGTCCGCAACGCCGGACCTCGGACGACGTTCCGGAGGCTGAAGATCATTACGGCGGCGATTATGCGTTGCGCGGCGCGGTCGGTGCCGGCGGCGTCGGCCGGGTGTTGCTGGGTTTCGATCAGCGCATCGGCCGGGAAGTGGCGATCAAGGAAATGCTGGATCAGGCCGCCAACGAAGACATGGCCTTGAATGCGCGCTTTCTGCGCGAAGCCCGTATTACCGGCCGGCTGGAGCATCCGAGCATCGTCCCGGTCTACGACCTGGGCGTCAAACAAAGCGGCGCGCCGTATTACGTGATGCGGCTGGTGCGCGGCGATACGCTGGCCAAGGCCCTGAAAGAATGCAACAACGAGCCGTTGGCCGAACACGCCTTATCCAAACGCCTGGCCCTGCTGGACCGGGTGATCGACGTCTGCGAGGCCCTGGCCTACGCCCATTCCAAAGGCGTCGTGCACCGCGACCTCAAACCCGGCAATATCGTGTTGGGGCCGTTCGGCGAGACCATCGTGCTGGATTGGGGCCTGGCCAAAGTGGAAAACGAAGCGGAAACGCCGCTGCCGGCGTCGCACCCGCAACACCACGACGCCGACCTGACCCAATTCGGCGACATTCTCGGCACACCGGCCTATATGGCGCCGGAGCAGGCCGATCCGGAGTTTGGCGAGATCGATGCCCGCTCCGACGTGTTCGCCCTCGGCTGCATCCTTTACTACCTGCTGAACGGCCGGCCGCCGCTGCAAGGCAATGCCGACCAGATCATGTCGCAATTGGTCTCGGCGGCGTCGATGCCGGACGCCCGCAATCCCAAACTGGCCGCCCCGGCCGAATTGATCGCGATCTGCAACAAGGCCCTGTCCAAACGCCAAAGCCTGCGCTTTAAAGACGCCGGCGCGCTGGCCGAAGAGTTGCGAGCCTTCCGCGACGGCCGCCTGGTCAATACCTATGCCTATACCCGCGGCGAATTGCTGCGCCGCTTCATCGCTCGCAACAAACTCGCGCTGTCGGCCAGCGCCGCGGTGTTGGTTTCGATCCTGGCCGGCGCCGGATTGGCTTTTAAATTCGGGGTCGAAGCGCATCAAGCCCGGCAATTGGCCGAAGCGGAAGGCGAAGTAGCCAAGCAACAGCAGCAACGCGCGGAACAAGCGCTGGCCGACGTGACCCGCATTTCCAACGCCAACCTGAGCAGCGCCGACACGATTGCCGCAAAAATCCGCGCCGAATTGGAAAACACTCAGGCCGGCTTGGTGCAAACCGCCGCGCAGTTCAAATCCGCCGCCGAACTGGCCGGCGCGGGGCCGTTACTCGAAAGCTTGTTGGCGCAATTGCCGCGCCTGACCAGCGTAGCCGCAACCCGCGCACCGGGTACCATCGTCGCGGTAGCGCCGGCCAAATACCGGCAAGCGATCGGCAGCGATACTTCGCAATTGGAGCACAACCGGCAGGTATTGCAAACCGGCGAACCGGCCCTCAGTCGAGTCTATCCGGCACCGGAAGGCTATCAGGCCATCACCTTGGTGGCCCCTGTCAGAATCGGCAACACGCTAGCCGGCTTCGTTTCCGGACGCTTTAAAGCCGCCGAGTTATTGGGTGAGTTATTGGCACCGGAACTGCAACTGCCGGGCCGAACCATCTGGGTGATACAGGACGACGGCTTGATTTTGTTCGATACCGACCGCGACGAAATCGGCCTGAATCTGTTCCGCGAGGAACGCTACGCCGCGTTGCCGGAATTGCGCGAACTGGCCAGACATATCGCCGCCCAGGATGCCGGCGTCGGTTACTACCAGAATCCGGCTGCATACAGCGGCCGCCGTATTGGCTCATGGGTCAGCCTGAGACCGGTCGCCAACCGGGAATGGAAAGTCGTGGTACTGGAAGCGTGGTAAGCCAGACCAGAAACCGCGAGCGCGCCGCGTCCGGACCCACTATACTAAGCGCGATTCGCTTACGTCGTTGATACTGCCGATGCTCAAATCTTGTTCGGATTTTCGGATTTGCCGTTCCGCCGGCCCGTGGCTGCTGGCGCTAGCGCTTGGTCAATTGGCCGGTTGCGCCAGCACCGAGAAGGCGCCGCCGCCGATGACCCTGCCGCAAACCGAAGGCGGCAACCGGATGGCCGTGGCCGAAGCGCTGCAATTGCAGGGCGCGCCCTATGTTTACGGCGGCGAGTCGCCCAGCGAAGGTTTCGATTGCAGCGGCCTGGTGTATTACGTGTACTACCGCCAAGGTTTGCGCCTGCCGCGCGATACCCAATCGTTGGCCCGGCAACTGCCGGCCGTAGCGCCGGAACAGCGCCTGCCCGGCGACCTGTTGTTTTTCAATACCGAACGACCCTACTCCCACGTCGGCATTTATATCGGCGGCGAACAATTCGTCCATGCGCCGAGCGCCCGCAGCGGCCGGGTCATGGTCTCCGACCTGCGCCAGCCGTATTGGCGCGAGCGCTTCATCGGCGTGCGCCGGCCGCTCAACCGCCAAGCCTTGTCTTTCAACGACCTTGGCGCCGGCTGCGGCTTCAATTAAATTTGGCGTTTACCGCCAATCAACGCCGAAAACTCGTCGGCCGGCATCGGCTTGCCGAACAGATAGCCTTGCGCCTGCTTGCAATGGTTTTGCCGCAAATACTTTGCCTGTTCTGCAGTTTCCACACCCTCGGCGATAACTTCGAACTTTAGAATCCCGGCGATCGAAATGATCACTCGCACGATCGCCGCGGCATCGTCGTCGTGCATGATGTTGGCGACAAAGGATTTGTCGATCTTCAGTTTGTCGAATACGAACTGTTTCAGTTGGTTCAAACTGGAATAGCCGGTGCCGAAATCGTCGATCGATATCTGCATCCCGGCGTTTTTTAAACGCGCCAGAATTTCACGCTTTTGCTCCGGATGGCGAATGAACAGGCTTTCGGTCAATTCCAATTCCAGATACTCGGCCGCCAGCCCGGATTCGCGCAAAATCGCGATAACTTGTTCGGCGAAACCGTCCCGGTCCAACTGCTTGGCCGAGACGTTGACCGCGACCACGAACGGCGGATGGCCGCTTTGTTGCCACTGCCGGTTCTGCCGGCAAGCCTCGCGCAGCACCCAGGCGCCGATCTCTTCGATCAAGCCAATCTCCTCCGCCACCGGAATAAACTGGTCGGGGGATATCATACCCAGCTCCGGATGCCGCCAACGAATCAAGGCCTCGGCGCCGATCACGCGGCCGGAATCCAAATCGATCTGCGGCTGGTAATGCAGAAAGAATTCGCGGCGCTGCAAGGCCCGGCGTAAATCGCTTTCCAGGCGCCATTTGCTGGAAACCGCAAACTCCATGCTCTGTTCGTAGAAGCAAAAGGTATTGCCCTGCTCCTTGGCCCGGTACATCGCGGTGTCGGCGTGCTTAACCAGCAGGCCGCTGTCCTTGCCATCGTAAGGGGACAAGGAAATGCCGATACTGGAGCTGATATAAAACTCCTGCCCCATCAACGCGAAGGGCTTGGCGATGGCATTACAGATTTTTTGCGCCACCGCCGCGGCATCCTGCGGATTGCCGATATGCTCCAGCAACAGAATGAATTCGTCGCCGCCGAAGCGCGACACCATATCCTCGCGGCGGACGCAGGCCTGTATCCGTTCGGCGGCGGCCTTCAGCATCAGGTCGCCGACATCGTGGCCCATGGTGTCGTTGGTCAATTTGAAGCGGTCCAGATCCAGAAACAGCACCGCGTGCTGGGCCGGCACCGCCGCCGGTTTGGCCAGCACCCGGTTCAAGCGCTCCATAAATTGCACGCGGTTGGGCAGATTGGTCAACGGATCGTGGTAGGCCAGCCGATTCAGGCTGCGCTGGCTTTGGCTGGCTTTCAGCAAATGGGCGATGCGCTTGCGCAACACCGTGAAATGAATCGGCTTGGGAATGAAATCGTTAGCGCCGGTGGAGAAGGCCAATTCGACCGAATGTTCGTTCTCCAGTGCCGTGATCATCAGAATCGGCACCTCCGCGCCGTGCGGCAATGCGCGGATGGCTTTGCAAGCGGCGAAACCGTCCATTTCCGGCATCATCGCGTCCATCAAAATCAGATCGGCCATTTGCCGCGCGCACAGAGCCACGGCCTGCCGGCCGGTGACGGCCAAATCGACGGTATAGCCGTCCTGTTGCAAGATGTCCTGCAAAGCCACCCGCAAAACCCGGTCGTCGTCGGCCACCAGCACCCGCGGCCCGATCTGCGCCAACGCTTGCTCGCCGGCCGGCTCGGCGTCGATTTCCACCAGCAGCAGCCGTTCCAGCGTGCGGAACTCGGTCAGCAAGCTCTCGGCCATGCGCTCGGCGCCCGCGGCCAAGGCGCCGCTTTCGGCCGCCAATTCCAATTGGCGGGCCGTTGCCGCCAGTCTTTCCGCGCCCAAACTGCTGGCGGCGCCTTTCAAGGCGTGCGCCAGCTCCCGCAACCGGCCCAAGTCCGCGTCCCGCACTGCCTGACTGATTTGCGCGATCTGCGGCGGCGCATCCTCCACAAAAAAGTGGATCATTTTGGGGTATGCGCCGCCGACTTCCTCGCGCAGTTGTATCAAGCTTTCGCGGTCCAGGGTCGCCGGTTCGGCTCCGGCAGATGCCGTCGCGGCATCGCTTGCCTCGGCCAGCGGCAGCCGCCGATTTTCGCTGTGGTTAAGCAATTTTTGCCGCAAGGCCTTCAGCTTGATCGGTTTAGCCAGAAAATCGTCCATGCCGACGGAACGACACTGCTCTTCGTCGCCGCGCAGGGCGTTGGCTGTCATCGCGATGATAGGCACCCGACCCGGCGCCCCCGGTAACGCCCGGATACGGCGCGTGGCTTCAAAGCCATCGATGCCGGGCATGTGGCAGTCCATCAGTACCACGTCGAACGCTGCGCCTTCCGCCCTCTCCAAGGCTTCCGCCCCGGAGGCCGCGATTTGGTAACGGCAACCCAAGCGTTCCAGCATGCCGGCCGCCACCATTTGCCCGGCCCGGTTGTCCTCCACCACTAAGACGTTCAAGGCCAATGCCGATCTGTCGAAGGCCGCTTGCAATTCTTCACCACCGGTTAAGACCTGCGAACAATCGGCAGTCAATACGTCATATAGATCGGCCGCCGTTACTTCCCCAGGAAAACGGACCGCTAAATACGGTAAATCGGGCAGCCCTTCTACGGAGGCGGAATGATTCAACACGATGAACCTGGTCTCCTCCCAGCCGCCGCCAATCCGCTCCAGCCATTGGTGTGCCGAAGCGCTTGCCATATCGACCACTGCAAAACGGTAGGCTTGACCCTGGTCGCGGCCGACCTGCAACAGTTCAGCCGCATGACAGTCGAAACCGCTAAGGTGGTAACGAACCTGCCATTCTGCGAGATTGCCCGTCAGGAAACGGCCGGTTTGCTCGTTATCGGTCACTACCAGAATGTTCAGGTGAGCAAAACAATCCCGTCGCGCATTGGACAAGATTACGCTACCGCCCGGAGCCCGGAACGGTAAACTAAACCAAAACCGACTCCCAAGGCCAAGCCGGCTGTCGACCCCGATGTTCCCGCCCATCAGCTGTACCAGCTGTCGGCAAATTGCCAGTCCCAGGCCCGCACCTTCGTAGTGGCGGGTAGTGGAGCCGTCGGCTTGCACGAAAGCGTCGAAAATCCGGTCTTGCGCCTCTGCCGGAATCCCCATGCCGGTATCGGTAACGCTAAACGTCAATAGCAATTGGCCGTCGCCGGCCGACGACGACGCCACGCCGATTTCGATCTCGCCTTGATCGGTGAATTTCAGTGCATTACCGACCAAATTGAGCAAAACTTGGCGGACTCGGCTCGCTTCGCCGGTCAGCTGTTCCGGCACACCGTCGGCAATTTCATAGCGCAGCTGCAGGTTCTTGCGTCTGGCCTGGGCCGCCATCAGTTCGACCACCTCCTGCACGATTTCCTGCAACACGAAATCGCTGGACTGGGACTTCAACATGCCGGACTCGATCCGCGAAAAATCCAGAATGTCCTCGATCAATTTCAGCAGAGCTTCGCCGGCGTTACGAGCGACTGTCGAGTATTCCAGTTGTTTGGGCGTCAGTCCCATGTCTTGCAACAACTCCAGCATGCCCAACACCGCATTCAACGGCGTCCGCAACTCGTGGCTGACATTGGCCGCGAATTCGCCTTTCAAGCGGGCCGATTCCAAAGCTTTGTCGCGTGCGCGCTCCAATAACTCCTCGCGGGTCTCCAAGACCTGCATCATGGCATTGAACGCCGCCCCCATGTCGGTAATATCGCGCGGCCCGGACAATTTTGCTCTGACATGCTTCTCGCCGGCAGATGCCTTGCCCATCCGCTTCGCCAATTGCTGGATCGGCAAGGTCAGGCGGCGGGCCATGGTCAGCAAAAACACGAAAGACACCAGGGCGGCGGCGGCGGAAACCGCCAGGGTGACGAATTGAATCTGCCGTTTCATTGCCAGCAAGGAGCGTTTGCCGACCGCCAACCGCACATAGCCGATCAGTTCCTGCGCCGGGCTCTGCGCCTCGAACGGCGACGCCGTTTCCCCGCCGCGTCTGGCGAAAACCGGCGCAGCAAAATACCAAGCGCGTTCTGTTTCCGCCACCAATTGCAAGGTTTCGGGCCAAACTGAACCGTTGTCTTCCGCCGGCAACGCCGACTCGCCCATCTCCAGCAAAGCCTGACGATCCGTGTTGTAAATCGCCACCCCCCTGACATCCGGCGAAGACAGAAACCGTTTGGCCGGTTCTTCGGCATTTTCGCGGCTGGCATAGAGCAGAGCCACGGTGCTTTGGGCGGCGAAGGCTTCCGTCGACTGCCGGCCTTGCGCCAACCATTTGTCGCGGACCACGCCGTACGACAGCTCGGAGATACCGAACGAGGACAACAACGAAACCACTAAAAGGCCGCAAGTAAAGGCTACTGCCAGTTGCTGCAGAAAACTCGACCGGCGAAAACTGAACCCCAATCTTGGCGGCATCGGACTTAAGGCGTCGGAAAAACCATCGCGAACTCGCGCCGCGTCTGATTGGAAAACTGTAAACCCAGGTGCTCGGCCGTGCGTAAGTTGACGGCCACCAGCAAATCCTGCAGCAACTTGACCGGCTCGAGTCTGCCGCCCGGTTGGGTTTGTTGGATCGCCATACTAGCCAGACTGCGACCCATGCCGAAATTGTCCGGATATAAGGAGAACAGTGCGCCTTTACGGACGTGGTCCAGATTGCTGGAAAACACCACGAAATTCTTTTCCCAGGCCTCGCGCAGCACTTCCGGAAACAGCGACTGCTCGTCCAATACCGCATTTTCCCGCGGCAACCACAAAGCAATCGAATTATCCTTGACGTCTACCAGTATCTGGCGGAAAGAGTCGGATGCATCGCGCACACTGGCAGTCGGCTGGGCCTGCAACACCAGCCCGCGTTCCTGGGCGGCTTTTTCGGCGTGCCGAATCTCCCAGGCGGTTTGGCGAGGATCGTAAATCACCGTTATTTTCTTCACATTCGGCACCAGTTTTTTCAACTGGTCGAACATCGCTTCCGGTGCCGGTGTCAGGCTGATACCGGTCAATCCCTGTGGTGCTTCTTCCGGCCGGACAACGGTGGCGCCAATCACCACCGGCAACACCCCGACCAGGCCCTTGGCCATGGCCAAGCCGGCCCGGCCCAGTGTAACCACCACGTCGATGCGATCGTTCTTCAAGTCGGCGATCAGCCGTTCGGGCGAGGTATCGCGCTCGCTCAGCAAATAATGGGCAACCGGCCGGCCCAGTTCCTGCTCCATGCCGCGAGCGATTTCCAAAAACACCGAACGGTAGGGTTCGCGCACGTCCGGGTAGACGATCGCCACCGCGGGCGCTTGCGCCAACGCTTTCGCACAGCTGCACGCCAAAACCAGGGTCAGCCAAATCGGTAACATTATTCGGTCGAACAAATTCGCTCCTGGGTTATGCTTTCGCTGGGAAGGGGGGGCAGTGGCCGGCGCCTCAAAATTTCACGCTGATTTCGCCGTAGAAACTGCGCGGCGCCAACGGCAAGTCGTTGGGAATGCCGGGCTGCGGACTGCCGGCCAAACTCGGTTCGCGGGCGCTGACGTCGAATAAATTGCGCACCGAGAAGGCCAGTTCCATATGCTTGGCCAGATTTTGCCGGCGCAGGGTCAAATCGACCCAGGTGTAGTCGGCCACCGGCTCACGGCTGTCGCCGAAACTGCGGCTGCGGCCGACGATCCATTTGGCCTGCGGGCTGAAGCTCCAGTCGGGTAAAAACTGCCAGTTCATCCTAAGATAAAGCTGATGCTGCGGCCCGTAACCGGCATCGTGATGCAAGGTTTCGTCGCGGCTGCGCTGGTAGGCGTAGTTGCCGACCAATTTCAGGGTATCGGCCGCCTGCCATTCCGCTTCGAATTCGCCGCCGTAACCCTGTTGCGCCCCGCGGTTCTGGGCCGTGGCGGTGGTGGCATTGCTATCCGGCACGAAGCGGATGATATCTTTCCACCAGTAGCCGAAAAAATTCAGGCCCAGACGTAAACCGTCGGCCGGGCGGTAATCGAAGCCCAATTCCAGATTCTCCATGGTCTCCGGCTTGAGTTGCGGATTGCCGATCTGGGCCGGATTGTTCAGGATGTACATTTCCTGGAACGACGGCGCCCGAAAGGCCGAACCGTACATCAATTTTGCGGTCAGGTCGTAATCGGCCTCCCAGATCAAGGCCGCCCTGGGGTTGAAGGTATTGCCGAAATCGGAATAGCGGTCGTAGCGGGCGCCGGCGGTCAAAGTCCAGTCGTTGGCGAAATTCCACTGGTCCTGAAAAAACAGGTAGGCGATTTTACGGTCCACTTCCGGAATGAAGGTCGACGCAGTCCCGGACACGTCGATTAGCGGAATGCCCGGCAACGACGGTATCGGCAGCCCGGACCCCGGATCGATGCCGAAATTCTGACTGACGCGGGCCTGGAACAGGCTGTCGTAATTGAAGCCGATCCCGCTACGGATCTGGTGCCGGCGAAAACCGCTGTAGGCCAGCATCTGGCTGATTCGGACGTGGCGCTCCCACACTTCCGGATTGCCGATATAGCCGTTCGGAAACGTGACCGGGGCGCCGGCGCCGATTTGGCCGTTGGCGCCGATCGGCAACCGGGTACCGGGCGGAAACAAGGTCAGATTGCGTTCTATTTCCTGGCTGGTTTCGAAATAGCTGGCCTGGCTGGTCCATTCCCAATTTTCGATATCGGTATTTTGGTAGGTGATATCGGCGTTCCAGCGGTCGCTGCCGTAGCGGGCCGTCGAATCCAGCGTCTGGGCCACGCCGGAACCGACCCCGAAATTGCCGCGGTGTTGCAGGCCGCCGCGAAATCGCCAATGGCCGCGCGCCAAATCGATACGGGCGTCCAGGTTCTCGCGCGACAGGCTCAGCGGCCCCGGCGCCAGCGAGGCGCTAGTACCGAACAGCCGGTCGAACTGGGTTTGCAAATCGGCATCGACCACCGCATTTTGTCCGGCGGTATTATGGTATTCCACCGCCAAAGCCACGTCGAAGCCGGCCCACTCGGCGCCGTGCAAGGCCCAACCGTCGTAGCTATCGAAACTGCCGACGCGGCCGCCGATTTCGCTACCGTCGATGTCCTGGCGGGTTTTGGTGATGACGTTGATTACCCCGGCGAAGGCGTCGGCGCCGTACACTGCGGAGCCCGGCCCACGCACCACTTCGATCCGGGCGATATCGCGGATCGGCATGCCGCCCCAAACTTCGCTGCGGCTGCCGGTGTAGGAATTGGTGATCGGGATGCCGTTGACCATCATCAGCACCTGTTGATTGAACTGCGAGAAAATCCCGCGGAAGGTGTAGATCGGGTTGTAACCGATGGTATTGCGCTGCACATGCAAACCGGGCACGGTTTCCAGGACTTCGTCGATATCGGTGGCGCCGATGGCTTTGATATCGTTGGCGGTAATCACCGTGGCGATCGACGGCGCTTGCGAAATCGGCTGTTTGTAGCCGGAGGCGATACTGACCATTTCCTCGCCGCCGTAGATCTGCGACAGCGCCCGCTCCTCCTCTTCGGTCGACACCGGTTGCGCCGTAGCGGCCGTGCCAAAGCAAGCGGCGCAGACGGCGAGAAACAGAAAGCGGGGCATGGTTAACTCCTGGGTGAAATCTTTTTTGGATTAATTGTTATCGATCACCACAGCCAGCGAGCATACAACAAAGATCCCGCCGAGTGTCACTAGGGGCAATTTTAGACTAAATCGACCGAGCCCGATGCCAACGCCATCGCTGGCCGGATACCGGCCGGCCGCTACTCGAGAACCGGCGGATTTGCCGGGTGCGCCGCCATCGGTGGCGCTGGAGGGGAGTTAAACGCCCGGCGCGGATAGCCGCCGGGCGGGAAAGCAAGGCGTTCGGCTAGCTCAAACTACGCCAGCCATTCGACCACTTGCTCCAGGCTTTGCCGGGTTTTCGGCCGCGGCGGCGGATTTTTCCGGTAACCGAAAGCCACCATATACGCCGCCACCCACTGCGCGAGATCGACACCGGCCTGTTCGGCCAGAATCCGCTCGACTTCGGCACGCTCGAAGCCCTCGATCGGACAGGAATCGATACCGATCAGCGCCGCCGCCGTCATCATATTGGCCAACGGCAGATAGGTTTGGCGGGTGGCCCAATCGGTCAGCGTGCGCTCCGATCCCAGCAGATCGAAATCGCTGCGCTGGAATTTTTCGATCAGGCCGCTACGCAACTGAATAATGTCTTCCGGATAGTGCTGGACTTCGCGCATCATGTACTGCAGATAGGCGCTGTCGTAACGCATGAAGTAACTCTTGCGCACCAGGGTCAGCACTACGTGGCTGGCGGTCGGCAATTGCTTTTGCCCGCCCCAGGTAAATTCGCGCAGCGTTTCGCGCAATTGCGGATTTTGCACCACCAGAAACCGCCACGGCTCCAGCCCGAACGAACTCGGCGACAGCCGGGCCGTTTCCAGGATAAAGTCGAAATCGGCGCCGGGGATTTTGCGTTCGGCGTCGAATTCCTTGCAGGCGTGGCGGAAATGAAACGCGTCGAGAATGTCCTGTTTGCTAACGGCCATGACTTACAAGCTATCGCCCACTTCGCGTTGGTAAAACGGCCATTTGGTGACATGCAGATGCTTGCGGATCGGCGTCTTGATCACCGACACGCACAACGCGATCGAAAACAGGCACCAGACCGCGCAATACTCGTTTGGATCGTCGGTGGTAATGTCGGAAATCCACGGCCCTATCAAATAATGGAAGGCGACGAAACGCCAGGAACCGTAAATGATCGGCAAATAAAACGCCGCCAGGATATAGGCAAAGGCATGCAAGCCCCAGTTGAAGCCGAGCAACCATTCCACCGGCTGCGACATCAACCCGTTCAACGGCATTTGCCAGGCGATGTGCCAGGCGCCGGATACCGAGCAAGTTTGGGTACCGCAGAAGCCTTCGGTACCCGGCACGCAATCGCCGGCCCAGGCGAAAGGGTACATTTTGATCAGCATCGCCAACGAACTGATCGCACACAGCGTATAGACCGTGGTGCGAATCTTTAACTTGACGCTTTCCGGCACGAAGTACATCGCCACCATATTCACGAAGAACGGCTGAAACGCGATATGTAGATAGCCAAGCAGGGTCAACACCTGATTATTAGGGTTATCGCATAAATCGATATAAACGTATGTCGCCGCCTGTAGCAGTTCCATCAACGCAAAATAGGTCAACGGAATCCACAGCTCTTTTGACTCGCCCTTGTACGCCACGAAAACGGCGGTTGCTAAACCTGCGGCAGCCAAAACGCCTGACGCCTCTCCACTCCAGCACATCGGAAAACACCCCTTTGTTATATTTTTAGTTATTAGGTACGGATACCTTTTCCGACTCGAGACCGGAACGGCAAAGATAGCCATGGTTCTAATTGTGAACCAGTCACAAAGGGGCGAAATTATTACATAAAACCGTAGCCGCTAAGCCGGATTTTGCCGTCGGCTCAGTACAAATCCAACGGGTCGACATCCAGAGACCAACGGACTTTTTTTGCCTCCGGGAGTTGGTGGATTCTGGGGACCAGTGCATCCAACAAGCGGTGCAAATCTTTGCGCTGCGCACTTTGCAACAACAATTGGTAACGGTAGGCGCCGGCGCGCCTTGCCATCGGTGCCGCAACCGGCCCCAAGACTTGGGTACTGCCGGCACCCAGCTCGGCGATTGCGCTGCAGACGGCCTGCAGAAACCGGCGCGGCGCATCGCTGCCGGCCGCTTGCGCCCGCAACAGGGCCTGGTGGCTGAACGGCGGCAAGCAAGCCTGGCACCGCTCCTGCAATGCACTGTCGGCAAAGGCGCGGTAACCCTGCCGCAACAAGGTATTCAGCAGCGGATGTTGCGGCTGGCGGGTCTGCAAAATCACCCGGCCCGGCCGCTCGGCCCGCCCGGCCCGGCCGGCCACCTGCACGATCAATTGCGCCAGGCGCTCCGCACCGTGAAAGTCGATACTGAACAGGCCGCTATCGATGTCCAGAATCGCCACCAGCGTCACGCCCGGAAAATGGTGGCCCTTGGCCAACATCTGGGTACCGAGGATGATGTCGGCCCGGCCGGCGTGGATTTGCTCCAGATAGCCCTCCAGTGCGCCTTTGCGTTGCGTCGTGTCCTTGTCCAGCCGCACTAGGTGTCGTTCCGGGAACAATTCGGCCAGAGTCTGCTCGATACGTTCGGTGCCGAGCCCCAGCGCCTGCAATTCGCCGGTGTTGCAGGCCGGGCAGAGTTTGATCAGCGGATGCTCGGCACCGCAATGGTGACAGCGCAACAATCGCTCGGCGGAGTGGATCACCAGATTGGCGTCGCAGCGGCGGCAGCGCGATACCCAGCCGCAACCGTGGCAGATTTGTACCGGGGCGAAACCGCGCCGATTCAGAAACAGCAATACCTGCTGCCCGTCGTCCAATGCCGTACGCATTTCCGCCAACAACGGTTCGGACAGGCCGGATTGCAGCCGCTTGTTGCGGATATCCAGTAACTGAAAGCTGGGCGCCACCGCCGCGCCGGCCCGGTTCGGCAAATGCAGCAAGCGGTAGCGGCCGTCGGCGACATTGGCCAGACTTTCCAGCGACGGCGTGGCCGAGCCCAGCAATACCGGAATATCCAGCATCTTGGCGCGGGCCACGGCCACGTCGCGGGCGGAGAAGCGAAAGCCCTCCTGCTGTTTGAACGAGCTGTCGTGTTCTTCGTCGAGAATGATCAGGCCCGGCCGCTGCATAGGAGTGAACAACGCGGAACGGGTACCGAGCATGATCGCCGCCCGCCCCTGCTGCATACTCAACCAGGCCTGCAAGCGCTGACTGTCGGTGAGTTTGGAGTGGGTCGCCACCATAGCCACGGCGAAGCGGCGACGAAAGCGTTGTTCGAGTTGCGGCGTCAGACTGATTTCCGGCAACAGCACCAAGACCTGCTTGCCCTGCGCCAATACGCTGGCAATGATCTGCATATAGACTTCGGTCTTGCCGCTGCCGGTGACGCCCTCCAGTACTGCAACCGAAAACCGCCCCAATCCACCAACCACATTGTCTATCGCCGCTTGTTGCTCGGGATTGGCAAGCAACGGCGACTCGGCGACCGGATCTGCCGCGGCCGGCGTCAAATCCAGGCGCTCGACCAAGCCTTTATCCAGCAAAGCCTTCAATGCCGCCCGCGCGTCGGTAAGCGCGGCATCCGGCAACGGCCCGGTCTGCAAGCGTTGCAACAGGGCCAGTTGCTTCGGCGCTCGGCGCAGTTGCTGCAAATCGGTTTGCCGGCCCAAACGGCTGAGGCCGTATCCGTATGGTAATTCCAACAGGGCCGGCCGCCCCTGGCGCAATGCGACCGGGAACGCGGCGGCCATTACTTCGCCGAGCGGGTGATGGTAATAGCGGGCGGCCCAGTGCAGCAGTTTCATATCGGCCTCGGACAACAGCGGCACCGAATCTAAAACCGCAATTGCCGGCTTCAGACGCTCGACGGCTACGGCCGACTCGGCCGCCACGGCCAGCAAAACTCCAACTTGCGAACGCCTGCCGAACGGCACCAGAACTCTGCTGCCCGGACCCAACTCGGCCCCGTCATATCCTGCCGGCGGCAAGTAATCGAAGATGCGATCTAATGGTACGGGCGCCGCAACTTTCAAAATTAGTTTGTTGGAGGCGTCACAGTTGGACATATTTGATGAGGCGTTTTTGATATAGCGCCGCTAAGTGTTTAACGACATTGAAAAAACTCGAGTTACCCACAAAATCTGTGGATAACTCTGTGGATTAGCTTTAAGCCCTGCCGCTTAGTGTCGGTTTTTATTACAATTTTTTTAAATTGGGCAAATTTCAGCCAGACAACTAATCCAATTAAAATCAACAAGTTACCAGAAAAACTAATCTGTGTTATTTGTCGGCAGGCACCGAAATAGGTCGACAGCGGGCGCGCCCCGTTTTTGTGCATAACCTGTTGAGCGACTGTGTCGATACGACGCAATCGCGCAAGGCTTGCCACCCGGCAACGGCTTCATTCGCTGACCGGGCGATCGCCGCCGTTAACGAATTGCAATCCGCCCCAGGCCGCCAGCAACAGAAACGCCAACAAGGTCCAGGCCGGAATACTGAAACCCAACAGAGTCCAATCCACTTTCGCGCATTCACCGGTACCGCTCAGCATCAATTTGACGGTATCGGCCAACGGAAAATGCTGAAACATGTATTCCAGACCCGGACTGCATTCCGGCACCTCTTCCGGCGGCAAATGCTGCAGCCAAACGTGGCGAGCCGAAACACTGGCGCCGCTCAAGGCAGTAACGGCGCTCACCACCGCATAAACCTTACGGCCGCGATTATGCAGGCCGGCCAGCAAGAACACGACGCCGGTCGCCAAGATTGCCAAACGCTGGGATATGCATAGCGGGCAAGGCTCCAGCTCTTCGACGAATTGCAAATACGCGCCGACGCCCAACAGCGCGGCGCAAGCCGCAAAACCCAGTAAGAAAGCAATGCGGGGGCTCAGTTTTATAAAATTCATACGCAAAAATTAGCCAAGTAGAGTGAACGAATCGGTTAAGGTACGGCCTGCCGGACTGGCACCCTGAGGCCCAATGCCGTTTGGTTGCGCCGCTCGCGCCGCCCGGATGGGTGCGCAGTTTGAGGTAAGCGGGCGGTTTAAGCGTTCGCTGCCGGACCAGGCTGAAGACCAACCGTTAAGCCTTAGCTTACTAAACCATCTCCGCCCGAGCCGGGAAATCCACCCCCGCACCGGACTTGCGGATAACATTACCACCTTTAACCCCCGGTTTAATTGCCGCATTTTTCCAGCGTCGCAGCCGAAATACAGGATACCACCGATGCCGTCAGTTGAATTAGCCAGCCTGATTGGAGCCAGCCTGCTGTTGATCAGCGTTTTCTCCAGTAAGTTGGCGGCCAAGGTCGGCATTCCGTCCTTGCTGTTCTTTCTGTTGACCGGCTGGCTGATCGGCGAATTCGGCGGCCCGGAATTGCGTAGTCCGGAAATTGCCAAGTTTATCGGCGATTTCGCGCTGATATTCATTCTATTCACCGGCGGCCTGGATTCGCATTGGCCCAACATCCGGCCGGTGTTGTGGCAGGGACTGTGTCTGTCGACGTTCGGCGTCTTGATCACGATGCTGTTGCTGGGCAGTTTCGCCTGGTTTATTTTGGGCTCGTTCAGCACCTTTTCGCTGGGCGTGCACGGCATCAGCCTGCAACAGGGCTTGTTACTGGCGGCGATCGTCTCGTCCACCGACGCGGCGGCGGTGTTTTCGGTGCTGCGCTCCAGCCACATTGCCTTGAAAGGCAAATTGCAACCGCTGCTGGAACTGGAATCCAGCAGCAACGACCCGATGGCGGTATTGCTGACGGCCAGCCTGCTGAATTACTCGGCCGGCGGCGAGGCTGCGTTTCTGCAGGGCGGCAGCTTTCTGGCGATCCAATTGACGATAGGCGTCGGCATCGGCTACGCCGCCGGCCGCTTCATGGTCTGGCTGCTCAATCACCTGGGTCTGAGTTCGGCCGGCCTGTATGCCATCGCCTCGATTGCGTTGGTGTTGTTGACTTACGCAGTCGCCACCTTCACGCACGGCAACGGCTTTTTGGCGGTTTACGTGGCCGGCATCGTCGCCGGTAACCGCAAGGTGATTCACCAGCAGTACATCAACGCCTTTCACGACAGCTTCGCCTGGCTGATGCAAATCATCATGTTTTTGACGCTGGGCATGCTGTCGGTGCCTTACGGCGCCGAACTGCCGGCCCTGGCCAGCGTCGCCATGGCAATCAGCTTGTTCCTGATGTTCGTGGCGCGCCCGGTCAGCGTCTTCGTCAGCCTGTGCTGGGCCGACATCGGCTTCAAGGAAAAACTGCTGGTGTCCTGGGTCGGCCTGCGCGGCTCGGTGCCGATCGTGCTCGCGACATTTCCGTTGGCGGCCGGTGTGAATGAAGCGGGCGAAATTTTCGTGCTGGTCAGCTTTATCGTGGTGATGTCGGTGTTGCTCCAGGGCTTTTCACTGGCCGTATTTGCGCGCTGGCTGGGCTTGGCCGAGAAACGCTAGCCGGCAGCGCGTCGCCTATTTGGGACCAACATGGCAATACTCGTTTTCGACGTCTTGTTTGAACGCCCTGATTTCCCGAGACGGGCCCAAAATGACCAAAATATCGCCGACGTTGAGCCGACGGTCGATTTCCTCGCCGACGAAGTGCAAGCGGTCGCTGACCTTTTTATTGACGATGCCGATCAGCAGTAAGTTGTATTGCGACCCCAGTTCCAGTTGACTGGCATGCATGTTTTCCAGAAAGCTGTGCTCTGGAATCGCCACTTCGGCCAGATGCAAATCGTGGCGGCCGAACACGGTGTGGTCGAAAATTTCGGTGATATCCGGCCTTTTCAACATGTCGTGAATCTTGCGGCCGCAGATTTCATAAGGATCGATAATCTTATTGGCGCCGGCCGCAATCAGCTTCTCGGCCGATTCCGGGCTATCGACGATGGCGACGATGTTCAGATTCGGGTCCAGCGCCCGCGCCGACAGGGTCAGGAACACGTTTTCCGAATCGGTATCGAAAAAGCAGAACAATGTATCGATGTGGCCGCCGACGCCGGCCAGCCGCAAATCGTCGTCGCTGCGGAAATCGATGTTGGCGGTCTCGAAGCCGTTTTCCCGCGCCAAGGCGGCTTTGACCGGGTCGTGGTCGATCACCACGATCCGGTAAAACTCCTTATCCAAGCGGCTGATGGCCTCGAACGACAGCCGGTTATAGCCGAACACGGCGATCTGTTTCATATCGACTTCCTGGCAAACAGGCGGCGCTGCTCGACCTGATCGCGAAAGTGGTCGATGCCGTACTTACGTCCCAACAGCACCAGGATGTCGCCGCGACGCAAAATGAACTGACGGGCCGGATTGAAATAAAAATGCTGCTGGTTCACCGGGTACTTGTTCTTGTGTTTCAAATGAATCGGATTGGCGCTGATCACGCCGAGCAAAGTTAATTTACGTTGCTCCAGATCGAGCTGGCCGATATTTTGGTCCTCCAACGGCGATTTCTCGCTAACCAACACCGACTCCATCACAATGTCGCTCTGGCTTTGCAGAATGCCGGAAATCGCTTCGAAGGCCACCGGCTGGCCGACGAACTCCGCAGCCAACATCCCGGCGATTTCGAACGGCCGGATCACCTGGTTGGCGCCGGCCTGATACAACTTGTTAACGTTGTCGTGGCGGTTGGCGCGGGAAATGATGCGTAATTCCTTATTCAAATGCCGGCTGGTCAGCGTGATGTAGACGTTGACCACATCGTCGCCGGTAATGCACAAAATCGCCGTCGCCCCGCGGCAAATGCCGGCATTCAGTAATACATCGTTATTGCTGGCATCGTTTTCGATGGCTAAATACCCGCGCGATTTTGCGGCCTGCACCTTGAACGGCGATTTGTCGATGATGACGAATTTCTTCTGCTCTTCGTGCAAATGACGGGCAATTTCCTGGCCCACCCGGCCGAAACCGCAAATAATGATGAAGTTATCGTAATGCGCCAACTCGGCATAGGTGCGGCTTTCCCGGACCGACAGCATTTTTTCGCTGAAGGCGGCAATCAGAATCGAGGTGAAGAACGACAACACGCCCAGACTGGCCAGAATCAGAAAAATCGTCACCCACCGCCCGCCGGTAGTCTGCGGGGTAATATCGCCGAAACCGACGGTCGCCAGCGTGACGACGGTCCAATAAAACGCATCGAACAGGGTGTTGACGCCGGCATTATTCTGGTATTCGAACATGTAAATCGACACGCTGGCGATGAAGACCAGAAAGCAGGTAAAGATCAACAGTGTGGTCAATTCGAAACGCTTGCTGGCCAGCGCGTCGGCAAACAACTTGGCGCTATCCGAGTATCGGAACAGCTTGAATAAGCGGAAAATAATGAAAATCCGCAAAATGTCCAGCGGCCGGTAACTGGGTAGAATTGCCAGTACGTCGATCACGGCAAATACCGAGGTAACGTATTCCAGATCCTTGGCGACCAGTTTTTTGTAGATCCCTGACAGCTTGAACGGCAGATTCAGGTACAGGGCTTTTTCGTATTCTTCGATCACGATTTTGTAGGTGTCGGAATAAATCCAGCCCCTGAGCAGATATTCGACGATGAACACCATCAGAATCGCCAGCTCGAAATAACCGCCCATCTTGCTGTCGGTGTGCTCGATGTCGTAGATCAAAAAGATCACGCTCGACACCAGCAACAGGATCATCGTCGCATCGAAATACTTTTTGCGCCGGCTTTGCCGATTTTCCAGCAAATCGAAAAAGAACGCCTTGCTGCACTTGTACCAGTGCGCCGCTTTCAGGTAGTACGCGCAATAAACGACGAGTTTGGCGAACATGCTTATTTCTTGAATTCGATGACTTTGCTGGCAGGATTAAGATTGATTTCGTCGATCACGCAGTGCGGTCCGGCTTGCAAAATATACATTACCGCATCGACCACGTCGTCGGCATGCAACGCTTGGCCGGCCTGCTTGCCGGGCATAAATCCCAACGACTCGAAAAATTCGGTATCGACCATACCGGGGTTGACCAGCGAGACCCGCACCGGACTCTTGCCGCATTCGTCGCGCAAAGCCTGGCTGAAACCGCGTACGGCGAATTTGCTCGCGCAATAAATGCTGCCGTTACGACTGCCTTTCAACGCGGCCTCGGAACCGATGTAAACCAAATTGGCGAAGGGACGCTGCTTCAGCTTGGGTAACAACAAACGGGTCAGACAGGCTTGGGCGGTAAAGTTGACCGTCATCAGCCGTTCGATCTGCGCCGCGGAAAACTGCTCCAAGCCGCCGAACTGGCCGTAGCCGGCGGCAAACACCGCCGTGTCCAGTTCCGGCGCCAGTTGCTGTATTTGTCTGGCGGCGGCCGGTAAGCGTTCCAGTTCGGCCAAATCCATCTCCACCGCGGCAAAACCGGGATGCTCGGTCTGGAATCGCCGGCCATCGCGCGACAAGCCGACCACGCGATGGCCCTGGGCCAACAAACGCCGGGCTATCGCCCGACCGATACCAGAGCTGGCGCCGGTGACCAGCACGTTGCGTTTTACAGCGTGCATGGAAAAAACGCATCTTGCGGGATGTATTCCAGCAGCATCCGGCTGCAGTCCGCCATCATGGCCTGCTCCAGCTCGGCCCGGTAGCTCACCATCCCCGCCGCGGTTTGAAACGGGCTGGCAAACAATTTTTCGTCCGGGTACAACTTGTGGATTTTCTTGAAATACTGATCAGGCAAGCGAAACACCCCCAGGCTGGCCGAATGCAGTTTGAACGGATCGATCTTAGCGAACACCTGCTCGAATAGCTCGCGGTAAATCTGCCGGTAGTCGTGCTGGTAGATCACCGGATCGAAACGTAACCCGATCGGCCAGCCCTGCCGCTGCAGTTTGGCTGCCGCTTCGATACGTTTGGCGACGGGAGGCGCCTTGGCTTCGACTTTGTCGGCCACGACGTCCGGCGCCAGACTGAATGCCACCACGCAGCGCGCCACCGGCTGCCGGTTCAGCAAGGTTCTGATCTGGGTACTCTTGGTGCGCAGTTCCAGCCAGGCGTTAGGCACATCGGCGAACAGCGGCAAGAACTGTTCGGCAAAACCGGTGACCGGCTCGAAAGCCAGGCTGTCGCAATCGTAGCCGGAGAAAAAATACACGTCGTCTGCCGGCGTCTCGGCGCAAATCTCGCGAATCCGGGCCTGAAAATCCTCGTAATTGACGAATAACACGTAATTGGCCGACTGGTACATGCCTTGCAGAAAGCAATAGCGGCAGTCGTACAGGCAGTTCAGCATGTGGGAGAAGTAGTAATTGCGCTGACCGCCGATGCCGTAGCCGGCAGGCGCCGGTAATACGAATTTCTGGAATTTCTCGGCCAAAATCAGTGCCGGGCGTTGCTTTTGCAGGCGAAAATTCTGCGCCTTGGGATTGAACACTTCGCCGAAGCGCTCGCAAAACACGGTCCGCGCCTTCGGAAAACGCTCCCGAATCGCCTGAGCACGCGGGTGAGATTCGACAGCGGATTCGATGTACAAGGTATCTATCATCGGCAGCGGCACGGAGGCGGAATTGGCCCGGCATTATAAAGGATGGCGGGCCTTAGGGAGCGGAACATGCCGTCTGCCCCCAAGGGCGGGAGACTGTCGACCGCTTAGGTGTCGTCTTTCGCCGGCACGGCCGATAAATCGGTTGTAGCCGACTTGGCTGCCGCTTGCTTGCGGAATCGGCGTTTTTGCCATTGCGCGACGAAGTAGGCGCTGCCCGAGAGCGTACCGGCGGCAGTCGCCAACCAACCGAAGATCGGCGCCAGCGTGACGATCAACGGCTCGTCCACCAAACCCAGCCAAACTCCGAATGCGCTCAGTCCGGTTGGTTGCACCGCCGCGGCGGCAGCGGCGGACAAGCCGGCAACAATGCCGGTGGCCATAGAGACATGTTCAATGCGGGCGGCGATTCGTTCGTGATCCATGAGCGACAAACCAATAACTAACAACGGACTGCTTGCATTTCAGTGCGGATTGAAATTGGCCCGCATCCAAATGCCGATTACAAATTATTCAATCTTACTCCAAAACGGCCAATCCGCAATCCCAGAATTATTTACTTAAAAGAAATAATAAATGAATTTTTGACACCATTGTAAACCCGAAAAACAAAGCATAAAGTTAACCCAACGCAGCCACTCGCCGATCCCCGATCGAAGGAGCAAAAAAATGAACACCCCCACTTTTTACCGCGACATCACCACCGGCCTGTTTTTCGTTGCCGGCATTCTGAGTTTCGTATCCGGACAATTCATTCTATCCACCATGCTGTTCGGTACCGCGTCTCTAACGGCCAATTTGCAAACAGCCAAACCGGTGCGCGTCTGATTTTGTTGTGCCTCCTCGATGTGAAGAAGTAACCTCGACGGCCCCCACTTTTGCTCAAGGTGGGGGCTCTTTTTGTCGCCCCCCAACCTTGCCGAAACGGCCTCGCCTTGCACCGCGTCACGGCTTCTGCCGATACAACAACCGATTGAAATGATCGGCGTCCAGCGGCGGACTGAATAAATAGCCTTGTACTTCGTCGCAGGCCAAATCCTTTAGAAACGCCAATTGCTCGTCGGTTTCCACCCCTTCCGCCAACACCGTAAGCCGCAGACTATGGCCCAAAGCCAATATTGAACGGGTAATCGCGCTGTCGTTGGCGTCCTGGGGGATATCCATCACGAAGGGGCGATCGATCTTCAATTTGTCTACCGGTAAACGCTTCAAATAACTCAGCGAAGACTGGCCGGTACCGAAATCGTCGATCGCCAATGCCACGCCCAGGCCGCGCAACGCCTCCATGACCCGGATGTTGCGCTGCGCCTGACGCATGATGTAAGTCTCGGTAATCTCCAGCTCCAGATAGTGCGGCGATAAGCCGGTTTCCGCCAAAACCCGGCCCACCATTTCCAACACATCGCTGCGTTCGATTTGCGCACCCGACAAATTGACCGCCATCCGCTTGAAGCTAGTGCCGCCCTCGATCCAGGTCCGGGCTTGGCGGCAGGCTGTGCGCAACACAAACTCCCCGATCGGGACGATTAAATCGGAATCTTCCGCAATGACGATAAACTTGTCCGGCGGGATCATGCCCCGCTCCCGATGCCGCCAGCGCACTAAGGCTTCCGCCCCGATCAGCGCGCCGTCCGCCAGCGCATACTGCGGCTGGTAGTGCACCTCCAGTTCGCCGCGTTCCAAGGCATCGCGCAATTCGCCCTCCAGAAACAAGCGCTCTTTGGCCCGCTCGGTCAAATGCGATTCGAAAAACTGAAAATTGCCGCGCCCGCGTTCTTTCGCTTGATACATGGCCAGATCGGCATGCTTGACCAAGGTGGTGTAGTCATCGCCGTGGCCCGGAAACAGGCTGATGCCGATCGAGGTGCCGATTTCCAACTTATGGCCTTGTACCAAAAACGGTTGCGCCAGCGCCTGCAACACCTTGCCGGCGACAATTTCGGTATCGCCCAAGCTGGGATTGTTATCCAACAGGATGATGAACTCGTCGCCGCCCAAACGCGCCACGGTGTCGCCTTGACGCAAACTATCCTTCAAACGCTGGCCGGCCATCCGCAGCACCTCGTCGCCGACCGGGTGTCCCAGGCTGTCGTTGACGTGTTTGAATCGGTCCAAGTCCAGAAACAGCAATGCCAGGGATTGTTTGCTGCGGCGGGCGACCGCCAAGCCATGTTCGCAACGCTCGCGAAAAAACTGGCGGTTGGGCAAATCGGTCAACGCGTCGTAATAGGCCAGATAATGGATGTGTTCCGCGTTCTGCTTTTGTTCGCTGAGATCGTAAAACACACTGATGTAACGAATCACCCGGCCGTCGCTATCGCGTACCGAAGAAATGTTCTGCCACAGCGGGATCAACGCGCCGTCCTTGCGCCTGTCCCAAATCTCGCCTTGCCATTTCCCTTCCCGCCGCAACGAAGTCCATAGATTTTGGTAAAACTGCTTGGTATGGCGGCCGGACTTCAGCACGTTCAGCTTGCGGCCGATCACTTCCTCCGGCGCATAACCCATAACGCTACTAAAGACTTGGTTGATCTTCAGAATCTGGGCCTTGGCATCGGTAATCAGAATTGCATTCAGACTGTTATCGAACACGCTGGCCGCCAGGCGCAATTGCTCGTCGACCAATTGTTGATCGGTAATGTCCTGCACGGTACCGACCGAACGCAACGGCCGGCCCTCGGCGGAGTAATAATTCTGGGCGCGAACGTGCACCCATTTGACGCGGCCGTCGGCAAACCGTAAGCGGTACTCGATATCGTAGGGCACCAGGTTGTCGACGGATGCTTTAAAAACCCGGTCGACTTGCTCGCGGTCGTCAGGATGCACCAAGGCCAAAAACGCCTCGTAACTCGGCGGAGGCTCCGCCGGTTCCACTTCGAAAATCGGAAAAACCTCGTCCGACCATGCTAAGCGGCCACTGGCCAAATCGAGTTCCCAATGGCCCAACTGCGCAATGTGCTGAGCTTCTTTCAACAAGCTCTCGCTGCGGCGCAGACGCTCTTCCTGTTGCTTCAATTCGGTAACGTCGGTGGCACAAATCACCGCCCCCTCTTCCTTGCCTTGCGGGTTGTGTAGCAAAACCCCTTTCAACCAGTAGTGGCGAAAACTTCCGTCGCCGCTGCGCAAGCGGTGTTCCGCGGCATAAACGCCGCGGCTGCGCACCATCTCGTACAACGGCGAGTAAATCGGCCAGGGCACCTGCCCAAGCTCGGTCTGCAGACGTTGCACCTCGGCCGGATGCAGCCAACCGTCGGCCGCGCCTTGATGCAAAACCTGTTCCGACTCCGCCAATTCCTGGGCGCAGAGCTGGTTGATCTGACGCACCTTTCCCTCCGGGCCGAGAACGATCATCAGCGCTCCGGTACTATCCATTACCCGCTCGATAAAATCGCTTTGGTGGCGGTATAGCCGATTGGCTTCGCGCAAGGCATTACTTTGCGACTCCAAGGCTTTTAACATCGCGTCGGTATGCTCGGCATCCTGGCTCATCTGCTGCTCCAACGCCGCATTGGCCAGCCTTAAAGCGGTTACTTCGGTCCGTAACCGTTCCAATTCCTGCTTCAGCTCCGCCTCGGTCATGTCGATTCGATCTCGAAATACCCGCGCAGCAAGTCCACCGTCCGCTCGACCGCCAGGGCGACCGGCGCCGACAAACCAGGCCGGAACGAGACCACGCTGGCGGCTTCCGCAGTGACGACGCGTAAGGCGGGAGGCGCCTCGGGCAATGCTGCGAGAGCCCGCAACAGAAAGCCGACACCGTGGCCGTGGCCGACCGCTGTCGGTTCCGTAGCGATCGCTGCCGCCGGCAATTCACGCAGCCTGCCGGGTTGGCCGGCCGGAGCCGAAGCGTCGACAATCACCGCTTCGCAGCAATCCTGAAACAGGACCAGCGCGGAAAGGCCCGGCGTACCGGCATCGAACAAGCGCAAATCGCCGGGCTGCGGCAACTCGGCCAAGCGGCGATAGACGGCCGGCCCGAAGCCGTCGTCTCCGTGCAGGGGATTACCGAAACACAGAATATGCCGCACGCCGTCACGCCTCGCTTGCTCAAGCCGAAAAATGGCGTTTTTTGCCGGTATCCAGCATATGCACGGTGCAGACCAGGCAGGGATCGTGAGAACGAATGATGTGGCCGATTTCTATCGGGTCATCCGGATCCTGTACTGCGACGCCGACCAAACTTTGCTCCCAATGGCCCGGCAGGCCGTTACTGTCGCGCGGCGACGCGTTCCATGCGGTGGGCGTGACGATTTGATAGCGGGCAATCGCGCCGTCCTTGATCTTTACCCAGTGCCCCAAGGCACCACGCGCGGCCATGATCAGACCAAAACCCTCGCCGTCGACCTCGGCCGACTTGCCCGGGTTGAAGATATGCGGTTGGGAAAAATCGACGCTCAATTCGTCCAGCATCCGCCGAGCGCAAATCAGTTCGTAGGCGATGCGCCGTACCCTGGCGAATTGCCGGAGCCAGGCATTGCCGCCTTCCAACGCGTGCAAAGACTCGATCAAGGCATCGCCCCCAATCAATAATTCGGCCAACGGTCCGGTCTGAACCGCCCTATCGCCGTAACGCGGCGCCTTCGCCCAGGTATAGCGGTCGCTATTGGGTTGGAAATCGGGAATGGTTTCGCCGTTTGACGGATGCAATCCGCCTGGGTAAGGCTTGAACCAGGAGTGTCGCACATGTTCGTTAATCATCTGCTGATCCAACGGCGCAATCTGGCCGCTATCGCCGTCGAAAAACCCTCCCGGCACCAGCCGGTCCTGCGGCTGCTCCGGATCGCACCAGGCGCCGTAACTCAGCATATGCGGCGTGCCGGCCGCCATGCGTTGCAAGCCGAGCCCACGCGCACTACGGCTCAGCAAGCCGAGCGCACTGGCGGCATGGGCCGGGGTTTCCAGCCAGCTGAAATAAGCATCGGCACTGTCCAGCGCCAACCAATCGTCGAGCCCAGCGCCGATAACGGTCTGCTCGTACCAACGCTGAATCTCATCCAATACCGCCCGGCAGGCAATAATTCGGCGCAGGTCTGGCGGAGTGGTGACGCCGCCCGGCAACATGTAAGAAGAATGCGGCCATTGCCCGCCGAATTGGGCGACGATCTCGACCGCCTTGCGGCTCAGCGCCAGCGTCTGCCGGTAAACCGAGCCGCGAAACGGCTCGAAGGCATCCATCAGCTCGGCAAACCAAGGCCGGTCGCTATAGCGGGGGTTGCAGAAGTCCGGGGTAAAGAATAGAAAGGTCTGACGCAGATCGTTCTGTATGCCTTCCGCGATCAGGCACAGATTGCGGATGCGTACCGCGTTGGGCGGCACCGGCAACTGCCAGGCCTGTTCCAGCGCCAAAACCGCCGAATACAGATGCGCCGTGCCGCAAATACCGCAGACGCGGGGAGTGATGACCAATCCGTCGCGCGGCGCCCGACCCAACATGATCTGCTCGAAGCCGCGGTAAAGAGTGCCAACCGTGCGCGCCTGGCTGACGACGCCATCCTCCAACTCGACAGCGATTTCCAGATCGCCCTCGACTCGATTCAAACTCAGGTTCAGTTCAATCTTGGCCATCAGACATCCATTTCTTTGTTGCGCACCCGCGCCGGTGCCGCGGCTCGGGCCAGATTCTTATAGGCCATATAGCGGGAACGCTCGACCCCCAACGGCAATTGGACCGGGATCTCGCCGACTTTCGGCGTGGCGAACAGATCGGCGTCGCGCGGAAAATTCGGTGAGGTACAGCCGAAACAAGGCACACCGGCCCGCGTTTTACTGCTCACGCCATTCCACAGATCGCTATTGCATACCGCCTGCGTCATCGGCCCCTGGCAACCCAGATTGAAAAACAGACAGGCGCGACCGCCCGGCTCCAGTTCTTCAATGTCGTATTCGTGGTATTCGTTACGGGTACAGCCCTGATGCACCACGGTATTGAAGAAGGCCTGCGGCCGATTCAACTCGTCCAACGGTAACGACCAGCCGGCCGCCAAGCCGGCCAGGGTCTGCGTCATCGTGTGCGGATGCGCCGGACAACCGGCGACATTGACGACCGGCAGGCCGCGTCGCGACCGCCATTCCGGCGGCAGCAAACCGCCCGGCCGGTCGCGGTCGAATTGCAAGCCGACGCAGTCGCCGGGATTGGGCGCAGCGGCATGGACGCCGCCAAAGGCGGCGCAGGTTCCCATCGCCACCACAACCCCGGCCCGCTGCGCCAACTCGCGCACCATGTCCATTTTCGCCGTGCCGCGGTAACTGTCGTACAAACCGGTGCCGCGCGGGGCTGTGACGATACTGCCTTCCACGCATAAAATATCCAGCGCTTGCTCACCGGCGACGATGCTCCGATAGAGCTCGTCGTGCTGGCGCATCGGTTGATGGGACAGCGACGGATGCCAAAGCATGTCGATGCCGCAGTCTGACAGCAAGTGCTCCAAACTTGGCGCCTCTGCCGACAGAATAGTTAAAGATTCACCGCCGCAGGCGCCGGTTTGTAGCCAGAATAAGGTAGCCATAGGTGTTCCTCGAGCCCGGGTTTCAAGACTTAATCTTAATCAAACAATAATTTGAGCGCCAATTGAAACGCAAAACCGGCCGTCAAAACTTGGCGATGCGGCAAACGGGTTTGGGCTTAAGCCTTTTGCGCCGGGACTAACCTTTCAACACCCAGGGAAAATACGTCAGCACCAATTCGGCGATGGTTTTGTTCAACTCGGCATTCTGGGCGTTGACGTATTCCACTTTCTCGTAGAGTTTCAACGAATCGCCAACCGCCGGCATGCTGAATTCGCACATCGTAAACAGCGAATAACACCAGGCGTAAATCACCGGGATATTGGACTTCAGGTGTTTTTGGGTTTCTTGTTGCAACCATTTAATCTGGTCGGTTTTGCTTTGCTGGGTATCGATGATTTCGATGGTAATGTCGGGGAACTCTTTCAGGGCTCTGGCCTTGATGGTTTTGTCTTCTGCAATGTGCTTGTTGTCGAACACATTCAGCGTCATACCCTTTCTATCGACGATATTCGGGATGTCGCCGTGGCGTCCGGAACACACCTTGAAATTCTTATGGCCTTGGGAGCGCAACAACGCGACCAGCGGCAACCAGGAGTTTTCGCCGGTTATCGTCACCGACAGGTAAAGCTGGCCGACCTGGACCCAGGGACAATCTTCGTCTTTGACCTCGCCCGATAACAGATTCTTACTGACCACGCTCGGCTTTGCGGTCGAGTTGTGGTTGTACAAGGTATTGGTCGGTTTAGTCGCCATCCGGAAGTCCGTAGCAAGATCGATTTGGATTTTTCAAGTGTAGTCGGACAAATCCGAAAATCCATCCGCGACCGAGTCCAGACGGGGTGGACCAGGGCCTTGCAGCGGGGATACCGAGAGTAGCCAAATAGATAAAACCAAGCCAGCTTTGAAGCGCTCCATAGCTTGAACGTCCGATATTTGACCGCGCGCACCCAATATGGGCTCAGGCTGCCTATACTGGGTGCAGTTTCCGCAGCCGCGTATTGTCAGACCGGCGATGCCGCGCGCTCCGGAACCGGTGCCTGTAGGCCTGTGTCTGCGCATACTGGTAGAATTGGCGTTTTTAACTCGTTTGCGATCATGCGTCTAATCCGAGGCCTAAATCATCTGGAGCCGTTACGCAACGGCTGCGTATTGACGATCGGCAACTTCGACGGCCTGCATCTGGGCCACCAACTGGTCATCACCAAACTGGCCGAACACGGCCGCCGGCTGAATTTGCCGACCGTGGCGATGGTGTTCGAACCGCAACCGCTGGAATATTTTTTGGCCGATCACGCGCCGTCGCGTCTGACCCGCTTGCGCGAAAAAGCCATTCAATTCGCCAAGTTGCCGATCGACGAATTGCTGGTGATGCCGTTCAACCGCAGCCTGGCCGATTACGACGCCGAGCAATTCATCGCCGACATCCTGGTACGGCGGCTGAACGTCAAACACTTGGTGATCGGTGACGATTTTCATTTCGGCAAGGCCCGGCGCGGCAACTTCGCGCTATTACAGCACCGCGGCGAAACTTACGGATTCAGCGTGGAGGATAGCCACTCCTTCGAATTGGCGGGGTCACGGGTCAGCAGCACTTTAATCCGCGACGCGCTGGGGGAAGGCGATCTGGCTCAGGCCAAATCGATGCTGGGCCGGGATTACTCGGTCTGCGGCCGGGTCGCTCACGGCGACAAACGCGGCCGCGAGCTGGGGTTCCCGACCGCCAATGTGCGGATGCAGCGCAAGAACACGCCGATTGTCGGCGTCTACGCGGTGACGATGACCGGGCTCGACAATGCCGAATATCGGGGAGTCGCTAACGTCGGCTCGCGGCCGACCGTCGATGGCGGCTCCAAAGTGGTACTGGAGACGCATTTATTCGATTTCAACCAGGATATTTACGGCCAATACGTCGAAGTGCATTTCAAGCACAAACTGCGCGACGAAACCCGCTTTGCTTCGCTCGATCAACTAAAGCAGCAGATCGGTCTCGATGTGACAGCAGCCAAACAGTTTTTCGAAAACACCGATAATAGATGACCGACGATTCGTTTGTCCGCTCGCCCTGTATCCGCAATTGTTGCCTGGACGACAACGATATTTGCCTGGGCTGCTTTCGCTCGCTGGATGAAATCCGTTCGTGGAGCAGTTCTGACAACCCTACCCGCGAACAAATTTTGCGCCGCGCCGAACAGCGGCGCCAATCGTATCCGCAAGCATCTTTTTTTCGGCCTAAGGACCGGTAACCATGACAAATACTACCGAAGACGAATTGGTCCGTAAGGCCTTAAAAAACATCAAAATCCCTCCGGCCCCGCACGTACTGGACAAACTGCATAAGGAACTGCAGAAAGACGATCCGGAACTGGACGCCATCGCCGAGATTCTGGCACAGGATGTCGGTTTATCGGCGCTGGTACTGCGTAGTGTGAATTCGCCGTATTTCGGTTTGCGCACCAAAGCGGTATCGATTCAGCATGCTACCTCGTTGCTCGGCCTGCGCAATATCGTCAATATCGTCGCCGGTCTGGCTTTGCGACGGGTATTCGAAGAAAACGAAGGCGCCAATCCGCCGAATTTTTGGGATTCGCCGCTAAACGTGGCAATGGCTGCGACCGCCATCGCCCGCGCCGTGTTTTATCCGCGCCCGGACGAAGCCTATATGCTGGGCTTGTTCCACAACGCCGGCCACCCGCTGCTGACCCAGCATTTCGCCGGGTATGCCGAGTTCATGTCGCAGCATATCAATACGCCGGAACAGTCGATTTGCACTGCGGAAGACCGCCAATACCAGGTTGAACATGCCGTGCTGGGCTATTTTCTGGCGCGTGCCTGGGGCTTGGAGAAGCGCATCGCCAATGTGATTCGCGACCACCACCAAGTTAAGTCGCGCTTCTCCGCGCGCGATCGCGGCGACGCCAGCGAGCTCAGTTTGCTGGCCATCCTGAAAATGGCCGAACATATCGATAAATTGTTTTGGGGCTATCAACCGGATTACGAATGGCTGGAAATCCAGGACTTGGTGTTGAATTTTGTCGGCTTAAGCGAGAAAGACTTCGCCGATCTGCACCAGGACATTGCCGACAACGTGCTGGGCGGCTTCACCCGTTAATCCGACGCTTGCCCAGTACCGGCCTCAGGTCCAGCCAGTACGCCAGCGCCAGATAAATCAGCATACCCAAACTGCCGCAAAGCCAAACATCCCATTGGTATTGCGCCACCGCGTAACGGTCGGCGCCATACAGGCCCAGCCCCAACGCAAAGTAAAACCCGATCTTGAGCAACGGGTAATCGACCGGATAATAAATCCGGCCCAAGCCCCAGGACAACGACACCATAAATCCATAACAAACCAGCGTGGCCCAGGCGGCACCAACGTAGCCGTAGTCCGGAATCAGCAGGATATTCAACGCCACTGTGACGCCGGCACCGGCCAGCGCCACCCAGGCGCCGAGGCCGGTGCGGTCGCTCAGTTTGTACCAGACCGACAAGTTGACGTAGATGCCGAGCAGCAAATTCGCGATCAACAAGATCGGCACCACGGCCAGCCCCTGGCGAAATTCGGCGCCGATGAAATATTGGAACAGGTCGATGAACAAGGCCACCAACAAAAAGATCGACACGCCGGCAATCACGAAATATTTCATCACCAAGGCATAGGCGCGTTTAGCGTCGTCCCGGCCGGCATAAGAAAAGAAAAACGGCTCGCCGGCATAACGAAAGGCCTGCACGAACAAGGTCATCAAAATCGATAATTTGTAACAGGCGCCGTAAATGCCCAACTGTTGCAGATTGGTTTGCAGATCGTAGGGCAACAGCAGCTTCAAAATCGCCCGGTCCAGCATTTCGTTGACCATACCGGCCAGACCGATCACGATCATCGGCAGCGAGTAGCGCAGCACCGGCGCCAATACCGCCCGCTCCAAAACAAACGGCACGGCGCGGAACTGCGGCAGCAGCAGCAACAACTTAGCGGCGCTGGCCGCCAGATTGGCGATAAAGATGTAACCGACGCCGACTTGCGGATCGTAGTAACGGCCGATCGCGCTATCCGGCCAAATTGCCGCCAGTTTGGGCCAGAGCAGTAACAGCAATAAATTCAAACCGATGGCGATCAGAATCTCGGCCATTTTGATGCCGGCAAAGCGCCAGGCCCGATTCTCGGCCCGCAGTTTGGCGAACGGCAAAGCCGACAAGGCATCCAGCGCCAATATCCAGGCAAACCAGAGCGGATATTCCGGATGCTGCGGGTATTGTAACCAGGCCGCCAAATCTTCCCGCCATAACCAGACGCCGCCGGCAAAAGCCAAATTGGCGAGCAGCAACAGGCTCAGCGCGTTGCGGTAAACCCGTTCGTCGGCGAATTCCGGCCGCTGCCGAAAGCGGAAATAGCCGGTTTCCAGGCCCAATACCAGCAGCACTGCAACAAAGCCGGCATAGGCGTAGAACTCCGAGACGACGCCGTATTCGCCGGTGCTGAAGGTGTAGGTATAAAGCGGCACCAGCAGGTAATTCAGGAAGCGGCCGAGGATACTGCTCAGGCCGTAGACGGCGGTTTGGGATACGAGTTGGCGTAATGACATGGATCGATAGTGTCGACGAAAGCCGCGGTGCGGCCGGTGGAGCTATTGTATGCGGTTACGCCGGTGCGGCGGGACCGGACTGCGCGCAGGCATGTTCGATCAAGATCTCGGCGGCTTCGCGAGCGGCGCGCATCGGCGCCGAACCGCGCTGCATCTGCTCCCTTACCAGTGCACCGGCAATCAGCATCGATAAATGTTTGGACAAATTATCCGGATCGCGAGCGCCGGCCTCGGCGGCCAGCCTCGCCAGCAAGCGGCGAAAACCTTCGGAGAATTCAGCAGCCGCCTGCTGTACCGGGCTGCCAATCTCGGCGAATTCGGCCGAGGCATTGATGAACGGACAGCCGCGAAAGGCCGGGCTGGCTTGCAGCCGTTCGAACACGTCGAATACAGCCAGCAGCTTTCGCTGCGGATCGTCGCCGGCTTGGGCCAGTTCCGCTTCGATAACCTCCTGTAAATTGGCCCGGCTTTTACTCAAATGCGCGACCACCAAGTCGTCCTTGGACGGAAAATATTTATACAGGCTCATCTTGGTGGTGCCTGCGGCCTTGACGATGGCATCGACGCCAGTGGTTTTTATCCCTTGGCTGTAAAACAGTTCCGAAGCGACGTCGAGGATATGTTGCTGAAGATTACGGGCCATACGCAGATATTTGCAAAAACGGAGTTGCAACTATACCGACCGGTCTGTATTATTGCAACAGACTGACCGGTCTGTTCTGAAAACACTTTTACTTGATGGAGATCATTCGATGATTACTTTATACGGCATAGCAATCAGCAACTATTACAACAAAGTTAAACTGGCGTTGATGGAAAAGGAAATCGCCTTCGTCGAGGAAGCCTTACGCCCGAGCCAAACCGAAGCGGTGTTGAAACGCTCGCCGCTGGGCAAGGTTCCGTTCATCAAAACCGCAGAGGGCTATTTGTCGGAATCGCAGGCGATTTTGGAATACCTGGAAGACGCGTTTCCGCAACATCCGCTGTATCCGGCAAACGGATTCGAACGCGCTAAATGCCGGGAGTTTATCCAGCACATCGAGCTGAACGTGGAACTGATTGCCCGCCGTCTGTATGCGGAAGCGCTATTCGGCGGCAGCGTGTCGCAGGAGACCAAGGATGAAGTCCGGCAAAAACTCGACACCGGTTTGGCCGGCTTGGCCAAAATGTTGAAACTGGCGCCTTACGCGCTGGGCGATTCGTTCACCGCTGCGGATGTCGTCGCCTGGCCGCATTTGCAACTGGTCGGCTTCGCCACCCAAAAGATTTACGGCGAAAACCTGGTCAACAGCCACATTCCGGGCATCGAGAGCTATATGCAACTGATCGAAAGCCGGCCTCACGCGCAAATCGTAGCCGCCGACCGCGCTGCAGCGCTGGCGGCGTTTTTCGGCAATCAGTAACCGGCTTTTAGCCGCCGGCTTCGAGCGCTTCGAATCCGGCGGCGCAAGCCTGCAACCGCTAGCGGAGGTAATGAACTACGTTGAAAAGAAAAGCTCGCCCAGCACACGCGACTTTTTCTGTATCATCATCCGGACCACAACCCACCAAATCGCCAGTATGCAGTATGTTTTGATTATTCACGAGGTCGAGTCTTATCCGGCATGGAAGACCATTTTCGACCAAGCGGCGGGCATCAGAAAAAGTGCCGGCGAAATCAGTTACCAATTGCTACGCTATGACGAGGATGCGAACAACATCGTCCATTTTTCGCAGTGGTCTTGTTTGGAAAAGGCCCGCCGCTTTTTCGAATCGGCGGAACTGCTGGAAATCCGCAAGCACGCCGGAGTGAAAGCGCCCAATTTTATTTATTTGCACGAGCTAGAACGTTGTACGCTGTAGCACCGCGCTTTACCGCCGCGATTCGCTTTTGGAGTTCGTATGCTTGAAGTGGCCATTCTCGATATTATTCCGGGCAAAGAGACCGATTTCGAGGCGGCATTTGCGCTCGCATCGGCCATCATTGCCAATAGCCCGGGCTATATCTCGCACCAACTGCAACGCTGCGTGGAAAATGAGAGCCGCTATCTTCTGTTGGTGAACTGGCAAACCCTGGAAGCGCATACCATCGGCTTTCGTTCGTCCCCCGAATATCGGGAATGGGCGAGCTTACTACACCATTTTTACAGCCCATTTCCAACAGTGGAGCACTACCAACTGGTTCTTCAACCAGGAAGCTAACCTAGCGCCCAATGCTCCCTTCACTCAGTCCAGGCAACCCAACCCCCAACCCAGATGCAGATACGAGAAGCCGTAATATCCGATGCCGCAGCCCTGTTGCACTTGTTCAACCAGCTTGATGCCGAAACCGATTTCATGCTGTTCGAACCCGGCGAACGCCAAACCACCGAGTCCGAACAACAGGCGATCATCGCGGCGTTTGCCCAAAGCGAGCGGCGTTTCATGTACGTCGCCGAAACGGCAGGCGACATAATCGGTTTTTGCGTGCTGGTAGGCAATCAACAGCGGCGGAACGCACATACGGCATCGCTGGTGATCGGGGTGATCAAGTCGCATTGGCGGCACGGTGTCGGCGCGAAGCTGTTGGAAGCTGTTATCGACAAAGCCGATACGGCCGGAATCGAACGCATAGAACTGACCGTGCGCACCGACAACCAGGCGGCGCTGGCGCTGTATCAAAAGTTCGGGTTCGCGATCGAGGGCGAAAGAATCGGTTCGCTTAACATCGGCGGCAACAGGTTTAACGAATTCTATATGGCCAGGTTTTAACGATGCGTTGCTTAGGATCATCGGTGGACACCGACCGGAACCGCAAAATTGCGTTTGGAATGGGCGAAATAGACTACACGCCAAGAACGCGACCTTATCCCGTATAGCAGCAGATTGACCCGGCGCCGAATTCAGGCCGGCCAAAACAGTATCGATCGCCGCTAGCCGGGCACTGTAGCCGACGGGCGCCAAGTCAGCTTTCGTCCGGACCGGATCAATACACCAAGCTGGCATCCATTTTCTCGCGTAACGCGTCCAGATATTCCGGACCCACCGCGAGTTCGTGCCCGGAATCCTTCAGCGCGACCTTGTAGACTTCGTTCTCGCCCGGCCGCGGCCGCAAGCTGCGGATCTGGCGGATATTCACCAAGTGGCTGCGGTGAATCTGCACCAAGCCCAGTCCGGGGTATTTGTGCTCCCACTCCTTAAGCGCGCCGTAAACGCCGTCCAGAGCCGTGCCGTTACTGAGCTGGATGCGCAAACTGTTGGCGGCGTTATTTTTGGCGACAAATACGATTTCCTGCGGATCGACGTATTCCACATGGGTTTCGCGCTCGTCGAAGCGGTTGACGATGCGGTGGCGGATTTTGATTCGCTGCGGCAAGGCTGCACCAGCGACTGCGGTCTGCACCGCCTGGCGCCGAATCCAGTTCAAGGCTTCGTCGACCTTGGCATCGTCCAGCGGTTTCAACAAATAATGGGCTGGATGCAGTCGGTGCGCCTCCACCGCGGTCTGCGGATGACCGGTGATGAAGACGATCCACGGCGCGGCCGGCAAGCTGTTGATGGCGTAAGCCAGATCCAGCCCGGCGCGCTCGCCTTCGGTCTGAATGTGGATATCCAAAAACACGCCACTGATATTCCTATCGGCTTGCAAAGCCGCCCAGGCGTCCCGTGCGCCGGCCGCTTCGGCGACCGGCTCGAAATCCGGATGCCGGCGGCGCAAAATATCTTTCAGTTCGTCTCGGGCCAGATATTCGTCGTCGACGAGCAATATGCGTTGTTTGTTTACCATGTTGTGGTCCTCTTCGGAATGGTCAAAACGACTTCGGTACCGTGACCCGGCCAACTATTGATGACCAGACAGGATTGGCGCGGAAAGGCCAGCTTCAGGCTGCGCTTCAGTTGGTACAGGCCGCTACCGTTGCCGGCCGCGGATTCCACCGGCCGGTTGCCCAATTCTTTCAAGCGCGGGTCAGCAATGCCGCAACCGGTATCGCTGACCCGCAAGGTCAGGGTTGCGCCGTGGTCGACGCCGATGATGTCGATTTTCAACGGCCGGTTTTGGCCTTGCATCCCGTGCAGCAGTGCATTCTCGGCCAGGGTTTGCAGGCAACGCGGCGGCAATTGGCACGGCAACAGTTGCGGCGAGATATTGCGTTGGAATCGAAACGCGTCCGGAAAGCGCAGACGCTGGAAATCCAGGTAACGTTCGACTTGGGTAATTTCCTGTTGCAGCGAGATCGAATTGGCGCCGGTGTTGGTGCGGGTATCGTCCAGGAACCGTGCCAGCTTGACGACGTACTGCGCCGCGGCGTCGGGATCGCGCCGAATCAAGGCCTTGATCGCATTCAACGTGTTGTTCATGAAATGCGGTTCGATTTGCGCGTTCAAGGCCCGCAGTTCGGCTTGGCGGGCCTGATTGACCAAGCGGTCGCGCTCCAGATCCTGCATCACAAACAAGAACGACAACAAGCCGAAGGTATTGACCACCGCCACCGGCAGCGCGGTCTCCACCACCAGCGCCAGCGCGTCGGCTATCGGCGTCACCAGCGCCAACAAAACCGCTTTTTGCATCAGAGTACCGATCAAGGCGATGAACGCCGCACCGCGCAAGCGTTTGGCCAGGATCGGCCACCAGCGTACCGCCAACCCGGCCCAAACGCCCTGCAGCAGTGTCGCCACGGCGCTGGCTTCGCCGGCGAAACCGCCTAACAGGTAACGCTCGCCGCCGGCGGCGAGACCGGCGCCGAAGCCGATCCAGGGTCCGCCGGTGATGCCGGCCGCCAGCACCATCAAATCGCGAAACCCGATCACGGCCTGCGAATGTTTCAATGCATCCGACAAGTCCGCCGGCCAGGCGATGCGCTTGCCCAATTGGTGAATGTCCAACAAAAACCCGCTATGGGTGCCGATCATCGCAAAGATGCCAAAAAACGCCGAACACACCAAACGGTTGCGCCACAGGTAACTGTCGCCGCGCAAGGCCTGCCTGAGCCAGTCGATCCGAATCGATACGTGGGCTGCAATCAACACCACGCACACCCGTTGCGACAGTTGCGCGGTATTGTCCAGCCAGTGGAACAGCATTTCGTTGGCGATGGGGTAGTGCATGGCGTGTCCTTGTTTTGCTTATTTCCGACTATTCCGTTCCGGCTCTCCGCTAACACAGCGGCAGTTGGCCAAAATCGGGTACGACTTCAACAAACCCGGCTTAACGCCACATTAAAACCGGGCTGGTATTTATCTTCCGCCGCCGGCAAGGCCATTGCCGGATTTCGCCACCGTTTCCCGGCGTTTGAACATCGATTGCCGCCTTTTCGTTCAGCCGGGCTGGCGCTTGGCTACCGATGCTAAATACTGCCGGCGCGGCTGAAGCAAAACACCGGGTACTCGACAACACCGGGAAACCCAAGTTGAAAACCGACGAACCATCCGCCGCTCGCGGCAACCGCGGCCGTAACATAACAACCCATATCGGAGGCACCATGAAACGCTCATTAGTTTTGTTGCTCTTACAACTGTTTCTCGCCGACTACGCGCAAGCCCAGGCTTCCCAGCCGCCGCCGGAGCAAGTGCAATTCGGCCGGGAGGCACTGCAATGCACTGCGTTCAGCCCTTACGTCGGCAGCCTGACGCCGGAGCACGGTCCGCCACCGTCCCGGCAATTGATAGACGGTCTGCTCGACCAGCTTATCGAGCAAACCCCATTCCGCTGCATCATGACTTACGGCGTCATCAATGGCCTCGGCGAAGTATTCGCCTCGGCCCAAACCCGGCATCTTAAAGTCATCGCCATCGTCTGGCTGGACAAGGATATAGCGATGAATACCCGCTCCATCGCCGCTGGCATCGAGACGGCCAAATCCTACCCGGAGACGATTATCGCTATGAGCTGCGGCTCGGAAGTCCGCACCCGCCACGGCAACCGTTTCGACGGCGAAATCTTGCGCTGCATAGACAGTTTGCGCCGGGCCGGGGTCCGCCAGCCGCTCACAACCATCGACACCTGGTGGGAATGGTGCGACCGCAGCCTGACCTGCCGGCCAACCTTGTTTGCCGACAAGGTGGACTGGATAGGCACCAATATTTTTCCGTGGTGGGAGAATAAATTTTCGCCGATCCATTCCTGCACGACCGCGGAACAAGCCGCCGATTTCCATATCGCCCGGGTTGAGGATCTACGCCGGACCTATCCCGACAAAGACGTGGTGATAACCGAATTCGGCTGGCCGAACGGCCCGGAAGGCGGCTCGGAAACCAATCGCCACACCGGCCAACGTTGCGGGATCGCCAACTCGGAAAATCAGGCTTTGGTGGTGCGTTCCACCTTCGAAAAACTGGCGGAACGGGGGTGGTCCGGCGTCGTGTTCGAAGCCTTCTCCGAAAACTGGAAACCGGGCAGCGAAGGGATTTTCGGTAGTTTTTGGGGGCTATGCCAAGGCCTGGAACCTTATTCCTGCCTGCAACCGTTCGCCGACAAAGAACATTGAAGCAACAGACTACTCAAGCAACGGTGGGGAACAAGCCCCACCGTTGCCGGCAAACTCGATGGGCTTGTGTACAGATCAGCAACGAAACTCCGGCAAAAATACCGATTTTGCTTTCCAATTATCGCTCCAGCGTTTGTAAGCCTCCTTGGCGGAATGGCCGGCGCCGATCGCCAGCGGGCAAGAACAAACCCAGATATGTTTGATCAACTTCATCTTCGGTTTAGTCATGAGCGGATACTCCGTGTTGTTTGCAATTGGTTCGGGCGGCATTCTGGCCGCGCTGCCTTACAAATTGCTTAACGAACCGACGCTTCAACGTGACCCAGGTCCGTTACCGGCACCAATATCAAGCCACTTTCACAGTCACGCGACATGCAATATTTTTTGTTTTAATTCGACTGGATAGCAAAAATTTGACGGACTTATAACGCTAGAGTAGATTGCAAAAGCCTTCGCCTCAAAAGTTTACGCTGTTTCGCTCAGAGGCTCTCAACTCTACAGGAGGTTTTATGCATTGCTTTGCCCGACTGCGCACTATCGCCACCACACTCGCCTTGATTTTAATGACTCAACCGACGCTGGCCGGCACCATCCTGTCGCCGGTGGCGGTGATCAACAATACGATAGGCAATTACAAAGGCATCGCGGGGTTTCCGGCCAATACCGACGAGACGCCGATGTTCAACCAATCAGGCCTTTCGTTGAACTTCACCAGCGGCGCCACCGATTTCGCCGCATACATCGCCTCAAATCCAACCCATATCGGCGGCACGCCGGAAATCGGCAACGGCTGGATCAGCCCGGCTTTTTGTCCGTGCACTGGCATTCTGGATTTCGACTTAGGCGCCAACTACAGCATCAAACAGATGGCGTTATGGAACATGGCTTCCAACAGCGGCGCCAATGTGGCGGAAATCAGCCTGTATAGCTCGACGACCGCCGATTTCGCCAACCCCACTGCGGTAGGTTCGTTTACCAATCCGGAAATGCCGGACGATAACCGTCCGCGCGCACCCTATCCGGCAACCGTATTCGACCTGGACGACTCGGTCGGCCGCTACGTCAGATTGCAGATCCATACCTATTACGACGCTTACCTGGTTTCGGAAATCGGCGAAATCGCATTCGACGTCAGCGCCGTACCGCTGCCGCCGATGCTATGGCTGTTTGCCGCCGCCTGCTTCGGCATCCTTAGCGCTGGCAGGCCACAGCGAATCGCGCTACCGAGTTAGCTCGCTACGAAATCCGGCGCCCTGAATCGCTCGAAGCGGCGCCGGTGCCCGAGGAAATGCCCGCTGACGGTTCCCCTCGTTAAAAACTGCCTGTAAAATCCGCCGACTTCATTACCGCGATTACCGGGAGCAGCGCAGTCATGGGCAGAGCCTATCAAAACCGAAAAGTATCGATGGCCAAAACGGCCGACGCCAAAACCAAGATTTACAGCAAATACGGCCGCGAAATCTATGTGGTCGCCAAGTCCGGCGGCGTCGACCCGGCCGGCAATCTGACCTTGCGCGGTTTGATCGACCGGGCCAAGAAGGACCAAGTACCCTCCCACGTGATCGAGAAGGCGCTGGACAAGGCCAAGGGTGCCGGCGGCGAGGATTTTGCCCCGGCGCGTTACGAAGGTTTCGGCCCCGGCGGCTGCATGGTCATCGTCGACTGCCTAACCGATAATCCGAACCGCACCTTCAACGACGTCCGCCTGTGTTTCACCAAAACCAAGGCCAAGATCGGTACGCCGGGTACGGTCGGCCACATGTTCGACCACTCGGCGATTCTGGCGTTCAAGCACGACGACGAAGACGCGGTGTTGGAGGCCTTGCTGAATGCCGACGTCGACATCACTGACATGGAAAACGACAACGGCAAACTCACCGTTTTCACGCCGCATTCGGATTATTTCAAGGCTAAACAAGCCCTGTTGGACCTGCTGGGAGAGATCGACTTCGAAGCCGACGAGATTCAGTTTTTACCGAAAGGATCGACGCCGATCAGCGGAGATGACGTAGCGATGTTCGAAAAATTTCTGGATATGTTGAACGATCTGGACGACGTGCAAAACGTCTACCACGACGCCGAGTACTAAAGCTCAAGTCTGACTACGATCCAGCCAATGCTCGACCGCCGGCGCCCGGTAGTCGGCGTAGCGATCCAGCAGCGCTGACGGCTCGGCTTCCACCATCAACATCGCCCGCTGCTGCGGTTTGACGAATTGTTCGGCAGTAACATGATCCAGGAATCGAATCAACGTATCGTAATAACCACCGATATTCAGCACGCCGCAGGGTTTGTCGTGGAAGCCGAGCTGAGCCCAGGTCCAGATTTCGAACAGTTCTTCCAGGGTACCGATACCGCCAGGCAACGCGATAAAACCGTCGGCCAACTCGGCCATCCGCATTTTGCGTTCGTGCATTGATGCGGTGACGTGCAACTCGGTCAAATCGGGATGAGCCACTTCCTTGGTCGCCAGGGCCTGCGGAATTACGCCAACCACACGGCCGCCAAGTTCTAATACCCGATCCGCGACCACGCCCATCACGCCGATACCGGCGCCACCGTAAACCAAACGCAAATCGCGCTCGACCAAGGCTTCGGCCAGTCGCCGGGCGCCGGCGGCGTAAATTTCGCTACGGCCCGGACTCGAACCGCAGTAAACACAGATACTGCGTATGGCAGCCATTTTTCAAATCCCAAAAGATTGTTCGGTGCAAAAAGGCAGCGATTGCCGATAGATTCCGTCCGCCCCGCCGGCTGTTGGGCTGAAAGCGTTCAGTCGCCGCGGTCGGAATCCGCCGACGAATCGCCGTCAGACTTATCGCCGTCGCGGCTTTCCTTGGCCAAAACCTTGGTCGCAAAAAACAAACCGCCGACCAAGGCCAGCACCATTACCACCTCTAGCAACATTCTCATCATAACGGCGACCTCTTGGCTGAAGTTGGCGTAACGGCATCCGGGCGGATGCTGCAGCCGACGTTTTAGACCTCGGTCAGGCCGCTGTCAACCATGCCGCCGTCAGGGTTAATCGCCGGTTTTGCCTTGCTTCAAGTCATTTTCCAATTGTTCGTGCGCCCGCTCCAACTTGGCGAATACCCGCAAAATGTCGGTGGCGGAGAGGATGCCGACCAATTTGTCTTTTTCGATGACGGGCAATGCGCCGATGCGGTGGTCGGCCATCATCGCCGCCGCGGCCGAAGCCGGCGTTTCCGGCGTCACAGTGTAGACACCGCGGTGCATGATGTGCACGACTTTCTGCGAGACCACGTGCAACTGGGTATTGTCCTTGCTGGCTTCGACGGCGTTGGAATTGCTTTTCGGGCCCAAGGCCTTATACAAATCGCGGTCCGAGACGATACCGACCAGTTTGCCTTTCTCGACCACCGGCAGATGGCGGATTTTTTCGTAGTGGATCAAAAAAAACACCCGATCGATTAGGTCGTGTGGTTCTACGGTAAACACCTTGGTGGTCATCAATTCCGAAACTAGCATGTCGCTCTCCGATACGGGTTCAAACCTTTAAAAAGGATCCGGTTATTGGCTAATGGTCCGAGCATCGGCGGCAAAAATCAAGCGCCGCATCCCGGCAAATACAAGGGGCCGAACACATCCAGATGTGTCAGATACAAACGCATATCGAACTCCATCTGCCGGTAACCCGGCTGCATATGTTCGCACAGCTGATAAAACGCTTTGTTGTGTTGCTTTTCGCGCAAATGGGCTAATTCGTGGACGACGACCGTATCCAGCACCGGCAGCGGCGCAGTTTTAAATACCGACCCGATGCGGATCTCTGTTTTGGATTTCAATCGTCCGCCCTGTACCCGCGAAACAGTGGCGTGCAAGCCCAAAGCCTGGTGCTCGATATCGATTTTGTCGTCGTATACGATCTTGCCGATGGGCGCGGATTGGCGCAGGAAGCGGTTTTTCAAATCCATCACATACGCATACAGCGCTTTGTCGGATTTGATGTCGTGGGCCAGCGGATATTTTTGCAACAGAATTGCAGTCATGCGACCGCTATCGAGCAAACGACCGACTTGGTCCAGGACGTCGGTAGGATAGCCGGCCAAGTATTTCAGCGGCGGCATAAGCTTGTAGCCGCCGGCATCGGAATCCGCACCGGTCACTCCCAGGGCGGTTCATCACCGTCGTAAGCGACGAAGTTGCTATCGGCCGGTTGGGTGATATTTGGCGCCAGTGCCGAAACGGGCGCGACGGAACCGGTCTTGGCAGCGCCAGCTTGCGCGGATGCCAACCACTGACCAAACGGCTCCAGGTCCTTACCGGCCGGGACGTACCATTTTTTGTTAGCGGCATCCCACCGCGCCCCAAGCGCTTTCGCGGCGTCTTTTTGCGCGTAAGGCACATTCAAATAGGTTTTTGCAGCCGTGGTCATACGATGCGCGGCGAAGTCGAAGTCTCAATCATGCCGGCATTGTAAATGATTGGCCGCACCAGCCAAACCGTCAATCGTCGGCTAAACGCAATTCTTTCCGTGCGCGGCCGGCGCCGGAGGCAAGCAATCAGTTTTCCCGATTCTTCCGGTTTATGTTGATGTTGCTGGCAAAGGTGGTCGTGGCGAACAACAGCGACGAAATAATAAACTCGCCGGATAAGAAGCCGACGATTCCGGTGATGAAGGCCAAACCGTTCAAAAGATCTTTTTGTGCGTTAGTCATGGTCTACTCCAATAGTCAAACCCATGGCTAGACTATAGGGGCGACCCATTTAATTAACAATGCCGCAAATAATGCACACATTGTTTCTCAAGATCGCACAAAAGCCAGCAAGCGAGCCCCACGGCCCCAGCGCTCACTCCCGGGGCCACTTGGGATTTCGCATCTTCGGGGCTTGGCCGCTGATCTCAAAGGGGGCGGCGAAAACGACTGCCGGACATTTAGCCTGGTGCCTATGCACCCGGTTGTCGGCACTAGCCAATCGCTGCGATTGGCCTGGCCTGGATCGGCTCGACTAGGACCGGGCTGCCCCATAAGGCCGAAACCACCGAACTGGCGTTGCTGCCCGCCGCGCTGGACAGGAAACGGGTGCGCGCCGGCTCCGAGCGCAATGCCGAGGCTCGTTGATTGCCCAGGCGCCGAGCCAATTCCTTGGCCACCGCGGTGGCTGGATCGATGATGGCCCGCTCGGGACCGATGATTTCTCTGACCAGCGGCAGTAAAAACGGATAATGGGTACAGCCCAACACAATGGTATCGGCTCCGGCCGCCAGTAGCGGCGCCAGATAGGTTTCCAGCAACGCCCGGCTGGCGGGACTATCCAACTCGGCTTTTTCCACCTGCTCCACCAGGCCGGGGCAAGGTTGCAACAGGATATCGACGTCCTGGCCATATGCCGCGCACAGCCGGGCCACGTTGGCGCTAGCCAGGGTCTGGCGAGTCGCCAACACGCCGATCACGCCGGATTGGGTGATGCCGGCGGCCGGCTTGATCGCCGGCTCGATCGCCACCACCGGCAGCGGGCACCAGGCGCGCAGTTTTTCGATCGCCACGACGGTAGCGGTATTGCAAGCGACGACAATGGCCTTAGCGCCCTCGTCGATTAAAAATCCGGCAATGGCCGCCGACCGGTCTTCGATGAAACCGGCATCGCGGTCGCCGTAAGGCGCGTAACCGGAATCGGCCACGTACAGCAAATCTTCATTGGGCAACTCGGCGCGGATCGCCCGCAACACGGACAATCCGCCCACGCCCGAATCAAATACGCCGATCGGCGCGTCGGCGGCAGGCATTTTCATGATAGAACTGATGACGAACTTGGTTTGGTAAACGCTATTGGCCGGTAACTATATCAGCATCGGTACCAGATCGGGGGCGTGCGCTCGAAACCGATGTATATGACAATCGGCAACTGTTTACGCCGCAACCGGCTCGAGCATAAGCAAGTCACCCCGGTTCATGCTAACGTAGCCGCAGATACCAGGAACAGAATTAACGACAGCCATGCCCCCCGATCAATTTCAACGCAAACTACTGGCCTGGTTCGATAGCCACGGCCGCAAGGATTTGCCCTGGCAACACGACATCAACCCTTACCGGGTCTGGATTTCCGAGATCATGCTGCAACAAACTCAGGTCGCCAGCGTGATCGGCTATTACGAACGCTTCATGGCGCGCTTCCCGTCGGTGCAAAGCCTGGCCGCCGCCGAACTGGACGAAGTTCTGCAATACTGGTCGGGGCTGGGCTATTACGCCCGCGCCCGCAACCTGCACAAAGCTGCGCAAATCGTCGCGGCCGGTGGCGGCGAATTTCCGCAAACATTGGCCGGCATGTGCGAATTGCCCGGCATCGGCCGCTCGACGGCCGGCGCCATTCTCAGCATCGCCTGCGGCCAGAGCCAGCCGATTCTGGACGGCAACGTCAAACGGGTGCTGGCCCGCTACCACGCCGTTTCCGGCTGGCCCGGGGAAGCCCGCGTCAGCGAGCAGCTATGGCAAATCGCCGCCGAATACACACCGCCGCAGCGCACCGCCGCCTACACTCAAGCCATGATGGACCTGGGCGCCACGCTGTGTACCCGCAGCAAACCGTTGTGCGAAATCTGTCCGGTCGCAGCCGGCTGCCAGGCCCGGCAGCAAGGTTTGACCCGGCAATTGCCGCAAGCCAAACCGCGCAAGGCTTTGCCGATCAAACAGACTTACTGGCTACTGCTGCAAGACGCGGACGACCGCATCCTGCTGGAAAAGCGGCCGCCAACCGGTATTTGGGGCGGTTTGTGGAGCCTGCCGGAATTCGACGACATGGCTGCGGCCGGCGACTGGTGTCGGCAGCAGGGCCGGACCGAACAAACCCCGCAAGTGCTGCCGACCAGGCGCCACACTTTTTCCCATTACCACCTGGATTACACGCCGCTGCTGGCCAGACTGGAAAACCCCAGAAACAATGTGATGGAAGCGGATCGGACGGTTTGGTATAAAGCCGCCGACTTTGCGTTACTTGGCTTGCCGACACCGGTCAAGCGCCTGCTGCAACAACATTATCCCGAGGATTATTATGACGAGAATGGTTAAATGCGTGAAACTGGGCATCGAAGCGGAAGGGCTGGATGCGCCGCCGTTTCCTGGCCCGAACGGCCAACGCATTTTCGAGCACGTCTCGAAACAGGCCTGGAAAGACTGGCTGGCGATGCAGACGATGATCATCAACGAGCGCCGCCTGGCCAGTTTCGACCCATCGGCAAAAAAGGTATTGGAAGCGGAGCGCGAGAAATTCCTGTTCGCCGGCGGCTTCGAAATGCCGGAAGGTTACGTACCGAAAAAGGATTGAACCGCTGGGCGGCGCGGCCGGTTTCAGGCCCACCGCCCTGCACAACTTTTGTCCATCCGATATCTGAGCGTAAATTTGACAAGCGGGGCTTCACTGGCAGACTGGCGAGCGTTATCAACCGTGCCAGGAGACAGCCATGAGCGCAACCGTAGCCCCGCAAATTCAATCGATGCGCACCGCTCTCAGCGACGCCAATTGGGTCGGCCGCATCGTCGACGTGTTTTACGCCAAGATGCTCGACGACTACCGCATCAACCGCTTCTTTTTCAGCAAACCGGCATCCGAACAAACCGCGGCGCTAAAGACTTACCTCAAGGCTTATTTCAGCAGCTTCAATAGCAAAGACGCAGCGGTTCTGGAAGCGCTGGACCAGTATTTCACGGTGGCTTTTGCCCGCACCAACGCCAAGCCCAGCCTGGTCACCGGCAACGATTTCGCATTTTTGCTGGACATTATCGGCGGTCAGGAAATCAGAACCATCACACTGCTATGTCCAGCGCACAGCTTCCTGATCAAGCTGGGACCGGATGACTTCCATTACGACATTGTGATGGAACATCTGAACGCAACCCTGCAGCAATTGAACGTCGCCGACGATCTGGCTTACCAAATTTTGGCCTTGGCCGAAAAAGGCCGAAACGGATTGCTTGCGCGCGGCAGCGAAGCCAAAAAAGCCGCCTGACGCACTAATCGTCGGTACGGCAACCTCAGCGCAAAATATCGTCGCCTGAGGTTCTGGCGTAATCTTCCGGGAAAGCGGTTTGGATATGAATTTCTTCGCGACTGCTACCCGGCAGTTTGCAAACCAGGATAAACAACTGCACGATAAAGCCGTCGCCCTTGTGGGTGGATAGCCAGTCGAACGACGTTTGGGCGCCCTTGGTTTTCGGACGATACACAGTGAAGATGTCGAAATCGCGCCCTTTGCGTAATACGACGCCGCGAATTTCGACCTTTTTGCATTGCGGATTGTTGAGCTTGGCCAACTCAATCTGGCCCGGCACCGAATTCAACACCTCGTGTACGGCCTGGATCAGGTGTTTGCGAGAACCGAGTAGAATCGAATCTTTCGCCGGTAACTTGGCGCCGCCGCGCGAGAAAAAATCCTCGCGCGCCTCGGTGTGTAGCGAGATGGCGTGACCGGGCTTGGCGACAGCGGCGGCCAAGTCGGGCCGCGGCCGGCCCTCGCTGTCGCACAATATCCGGTGAACTTCGTCCAGGCCGTAGGGACGGTTATAAGCCATCGCTTGATTCCTTTCCGAAAACCGGCCGGCCCGAACTTTACTTCTTCACGTACAAGTCGGTGATCGTGCCTTCGATCATCTCCGCCGCGAAGGCAAAGGTTTCCGACAGGGTCGGATGCGGATGGATGCTGAGGCTGATGTCGGTGGCATCGGCGCCCATTTCCAACGCCAACACCGCTTCGGCCACCAATTCGCCGGCGCCGGGACCGGTAAAACCGGCACCGAGAATGCGGCCTGTGGCTTTATCGGTCAGGATTTTGGTCAAGCCTTCGCTGCGGCCCAAGGCCAGCGAACGGCCGGACGCGGCCCAGGGGAAGGTGGCTTTGTCGTATTCGACGCCTTGTTGTTGGGCCTGGGTTTCGGTTAAACCCATCCAGGCCACTTCCGGGTCGGTGTAAGCCACCGACGGAATGGTCAGCGCGTCGAAACCGGCTTTGTGGCCGGCAATGGTTTCGGCGGCAATCTTGCCTTCGTGAGTGGCTTTGTGTGCCAGCATCGGGTTGCCGACAATGTCGCCGATCGCAAAAATATGGCTAACGTTGGTGCGGCCTTGTTTGTCGACCGGAATGAAACCGCGCTCGTCGACATTGACGCCGGCCTTGTCGGCATCGATCAGCTTGCCGTTGGGGCGGCGACCGACCGCGACCAATACCGCGTCGAAGGTTTCGCTTTCCGGCGCGTCTTTGCCTTCCATCGCCACCTTAATGCCGGCATCGGTGGCTTCCATAGCCTTGACGCTGGTTTTCAGCCACAGGTTGTCGTACTGCTTTTTGATCTTGCGTTGCAGCGGCGTGACCAAATCCTTGTCGCAGCCGGGGATGATCTGGTCCATCAGCTCGACCACGCTGATTTTCGAACCCAATGCATGGTAAACCGTCGCCATTTCCAGGCCGATGATGCCGCCGCCGACGATCAGCAGTTTCTCCGGCACGCTGCTCAGACTCAACGCGTCGGTGGAGTCCCAAACCCGCGGATCGTCGTGCGGGAAGCCGGGAATTTTGGTCGGCTGCGAGCCGGCGGCGATGATCGCGTTGTCGAAAGTCACGGTCTGGATACCGGACTCGTTGGTCACGGTCAGGCTGTTGGCGCCGGCGAATTTGCCCTCGCCGTGAATCACCGTCACCTTGCGCTGTTTAGCTAGTTTGGCCAGACCGCCGTTCAGGGTTTCGGTCACGCTCTGCTTCCAGCTTCTGACTTTGTCCAGATCGATTTGCGGCTTGCCGAAACTAACGCCGTGCGCGGCCATGTCCTCGGCTTCGTGGATGATTTGCGCGACGTGCAACAATGCCTTGGACGGAATGCAGCCGACGTTCAGACAAACGCCGCCCAATACCGGATGGCGTTCGACCAAGACCACTTGCTTGCCCAAATCGGCGGCGCGAAACGCCGCGGTATACCCGCCCGGGCCGCCGCCCAAAACCAGAACTTCGGCGTGAGTTTGTGTATTGCTCATGAAATGGAACTCCCTGAATGGTGAAATCGGTTACCGCCGCCTTCGGCAAGCTGGCGCATAGCGTATGCGACGATTTTACCGGTTACCGCGCAGGATAGAAAATTAATCGACCCCGGCCAAGAATCCGCTGATTCGGCAGGGGCGATTGGACGGGAATTCGGGACGGTAGCCGCAGCTCGGTCGACCTGCGGCGCTTGCTGCCAAAGACCCTATTTATTCATCGCGATGATGTTGTTAATCAAGCTCTTGCCCGGAAAATCCATCATCACCATACCGATCCGCTTGCTGACCCGGATATTGAGATTCAGGGTTTGGTAAACCTGATTCAATGCGGCGTAATTGGTACGCAGATTGCGCAAAAATTGGCTGCTCAGCGGATTGGTACCGAGAAAGGCGATCGAACACAGCTTGCCCAGGCAATTCACCCGCGGAAAATCCGGATAGGTGTTGGGATTGGTCAACGTGGTCAAGCCGGTCATCAACTGCGGCGCATCGGTTTGCGGCGAACTTTTGCCGCTGGCGGCGAAGTACGGAAAACCGCCGGTGGAACCGGTCAGACAGCGGTTAATATAGATTTTGTCCTGGTCGCCACTGGCGGCCGCCATGAATTGGGTCCTGGCCTTTTCCCAAACCCCGTACAAGTCCCAATTGCTATTTAAAGGGCAGTCGTCCGGCGCAGTACCCTGCCGCTCCAGCTCCCTGAAGTTGATACCCTGCCGGGTCGATTCCGCGAAGTTTTGCAGCAGCACGACCTTGCCGCGTACCGTGCCTAGCGCCGGATTGAAGTTGCCGCCGGGTTGCCAGAACAGGCCGGGATATTTGGCGGTAATCGCGTCGTAGGTCTGACGGAATTCGCGGGTATTGCCGGTCGGAGTCGATTCTTCCTTGACCCGCATCACCACAGTTTCGCCGGGGTGTTGCGTCAAAAACGCCTGCACCGCGTCGAGTACGTCGGTAAAACTGGCTTTTTGGTAAACCGTTCCGTGGTAAATCAAAAAGTTGTTGTTGACGTGGCGGCAACGGATATCCAATACCCGGATGCCGGCTTCGAGTTGCTCGCGCAGATCCATGGATTGGGTTTGCGGAACATCGCCGCCGTACAAAGACATCGTGTCGTGAGTACCCGGTAAGGATAGCTGGCTTAGTTTCAGCGTATCCGGCAGTTCGGCCAGCCAGTCCGGGTTGTAGGCGCCGTTGTCGGCGTCGTGGGAATAGGCTTCGCGGTCGATCACGGTGGCGGCTTCGGCGTTGACGGCGACCAGGCCGGCGATGGCGAATGCGGTTAGCGTGGCGGTGAATTTCATGGCTATCTCCTGGTTTTGGTTATCGGGTGCCGAAGTTCAACTTCGGTTAACCGATAACAGTCAAACCGCGTGCCAATACAGCAAGTACAACCCAGGATATTGATTTATATCGCTTATTTTAGATTCAGCGCGGAATTTTCCGCAGCAGACGTATTCCATGCTGCACGAAATACCGTAGATCTACCTTATGTCGTGCGACTCCTTTCCAGAAATAGTCGCAATCAATCGGCTTGCCGAAGCGGGGAAAGGGCGCTATTTGGCTCATGCTTTTCGACCCCAGCGTTGCAGATCAATTCTTTCCGCCTAGCGCTAGCGTTTCAGGCGGGCGGACCGCCAAAAACCGCAGAGCCCCCATCCAAATAGCCAGAAAGCCCCCGGCAACGGCACAGTTTGCAACACCACATTATCCAATCCGGCGGTTTCGACAATACCGTTGGTAAATTCACCGTGGATGTATAGCCCGCTCAAATTGGATAGCACATTGCGGAAGTCGTTTTCACTGGCAAAGCCGCCGGTCGAGGTACCCAACCTCCATTCGGACGACGGCGTAAAGCTCAAACCAATGTGCGTCCAACCACTATTGGGTACGATGTCTGGATTGCGCTTCCAAAGCAAGCGTAGGCCATTCCCGACCAACATGACGTCGGTAGTCTGCCAATTTACGTCGCCGTTGCGGTAGGTCAAATCATAGGACAGACCGGTGGCCGCCGACTGAGCCCCCAGAAATGCGCCCGGCGCGGAAAAGGTAAAGTCGCCGGCATCCGGGTCGTTTGCGGCAAGATAGTTGCCAGGGTTGCCGCCGCCGGTCATGAAACTGGGCTGGTATTGACCGACAATCCTGTAGTCGTTCTGGCTAAAATCGGCAAAGCTGACGATTTGCCAGCTCTCGCTGTCGACATCGAACGAACTGGTCACACTGGCTTGCGCCGGTTGCAAAATCAGCGCGAACACAACGTTAAAATAGAATAGACGGGCTAGTTTCATCTTCACTTCTCCCAGGGCAAACAACCCGGTATTTTCGTTAGCGTTAATCCGCGCCAGCGCAGACTAACAGCCGCAGTCAGGCACGCTCTCGTGAAATATTAGCAGGCTGTCGAAATTAGTTGGTACCGATTCCAAATAAATACCAATGCCGAAAGCCTCCACGGGCGACCATTTTCAAACCATCCTTTCGCCGCCTACGGTCCCGCCCTTAACCGACAACCGCGGAAAATTAAGGCCGCAGCGCGCGCGTCACGTAAAAAATTACATGTCGGTTTTAACGGTCTTTGTTAAAATATTCGACGTTACGGAGTGTAGCTCAGCTTGGTAGAGCACTGCCTTCGGGAGGCAGGGGCCGGAGGTTCGAATCCTCTCACTCCGACCAAATTTTCCGCAGATTTACCCTCGGTTTCGTTTGCCATGAAACCGGCCCCCGCCATTCGACCTCCCCGGAAATGGATAAAGCTTTCAGCCTTGGCTGAGCATCATGATCGAATACAAGCGCCCTATCTACTGCGCATCCGGTTTTTCGATTAACCAAGTCGTTTCTCGCGCTGGCACCTTACCTTTCAAGCCGCCTTCAACTACAGTGCAGGCCAACGGCGTCAAGCGGAAATTGCCGGCATAAAGGTCGCGCACTTCGTCGGCAGCCACAGAAAACGGCGGGCCTTCCGCCAGCATTTGGTCGTATTCGTATGCCACCAACAACTGCGGCGCGGCGCCAGTCAAGCCAGTCAGATGGGCTGCGTATTTTTGCCGGATTTCGGCGGGCAAAGCGACTAAAGCGGCACGGTCGTAAACCGCGTCTACCGGACCGAGCAGGTCAGCCGACAGCTCGAAAATATCACCGACGAACAGGTCGATGTTACCCGCCCGATAATGCCATAGCGGGCCGGCCGATTGAGTTTGCGGCGCCAGTTCCAGTTCGTCGAACAATTCCTCGACCGCGATCTTGCTCAATTCCGCGCCGGCGACGCGGAAACCGGATGCCAGCAACCAGGCGATGTCGCGGGTTTTACCGCACAAGGGCAGCATTACCCGGCTGCCGATCGCCAAATTCAATTTACCGAAATGGGCCACCAATAACGGGTTGGCCTGTTGCTGATGAAAGCCGATTTCGCGGCGCTCCCATTTTTGGTGCCAAAAAGTCGCATCCATGTTTTCTCCTCACGGGTTCGGGGTCATTGCCATGCCGCCGCGTTGCATCGGGCATTGCGGCGCATGGGGTTCCAGCTCAGAATACGAGCTCAAGCCGACTTTAAGTCAAGTATTAATTTCGAAAGGAAAGCGGATGGATATTGCCGAAGTTGCACGGATTTCCGGATTGCCGGCGTCCACGTTGCGGTATTACGAGGAAAAAGGCCTGATCCGCTCCAGCGGCCGGGTCGGCCTGCGGCGGCAGTTCGATAACGCAACGTTGCAAAAGCTGGGGCTGATCGCTTTGGGCCGGCGCGCCGGGTTGTCGCCGGACCAGATTGCCACGATGTTCTCCGCCGACGGGACGAACATCGACCGCGATGTGTTGCGCACTCAGGGGCTTGAATCGGATCGCAGAATCCAGGAATTGACCGCGACTCGCGACGGTTTGCTTCATGCCGCGGACTGCAACGCGGCCAGCCATTTCGAGTGCCCGAAGTTTTTACGCTTGCTGAAAACTTCTACGCATAAGGCAGGAACAGGCCGAATCGGGAAAAACTTCAAGCACGGCGACTAGCGCGCCGCAAAGTTTTCCCGACCCGCACGGAATCAATGCCTGGACAGCAATTCGCCGATTTTGGCGTCCAATTGCTCCGGCGTGGTGTTGCTGGGGAAAGCCGAGATTAGTTCGCCGTTACGGCCGATCAGATATTTATGAAAGTTCCATTGCGGCGCCTGGCCGCCGGCCTCGGCCAGTTTCCGGAAGAAGAGGTTGGCATTGGCGCCGGTCACCGCGCTTTTCTCCAGCATCGGGAAGGTCACGCCGTAATTGATGTAACAAACTTTCGCGGTTTTTTCGGCCTCGTCGAATTCCTGATTGAAGTCGTTGGACGGAAAGCCCACCACTGCCAAGCCGCGATCCTTGTATTTTTGATATAGCGCTTCCAGACCTTTGAATTGCGGGGTGTAGCCGCAATTACTGGCGGTGTTGACCGCCAGAACCAGTTTGCCCCGGAAGGCTTGGCAAAAGTCGATTTGTTCGGTGGATCGCAACCGGGCCATTTTAAAGTTCAGCAAGTCCGCGCAGGTTTCGGCGCCGAACGCCGGCAGCGCCACGCCGCAAATACTTAGCAATAACATAAAGGTTTTCATAGTCGTGCTCCGCTGTAACCAGGCAGGCCAGTTTACCGGGCTGCCCGGCAAGTCAAGCGCCGATCTTGAACTGGTTAATCAAACCGTTCAGATTTTCCGCCAGCCGATTCAGATGACTGGCGGCTTGCGTGGTTTGTTCCGCGCCGGTTGCGGTTTGTTCCGACAGGCTGGTGATGTGGATGATATTGCGGTTGATTTCCTCGGTGACGGCGCTTTGCTGTTCCGAAGCGCTGGCGATCTGCAAATTCATCGCGTCGATCGTCGCTACCGAGCGGCTAATCGATTCCAACATCTGCATGGCATCTTGCGAGCGCTCGACGCCGATCTGGGCTTGATTACAGCTCTGCTGCATCACCCTGACCGCCTCGCGCGTACCGCTTTGCAATTGGGCGATCATGTTTTCTATCGTTGCAGTGGATTCTTGGGTCCGGCTGGCCAGGCTGCGCACCTCGTCGGCTACCACCGCGAAACCGCGGCCGTGCTCGCCGGCTCTGGCCGCTTCGATTGCCGCATTCAATGCCAGCAGATTGGTCTGTTCGGCGATGCTTTTGATCACATCCAACAACGCGCCGATCGATTCGCTGCTCTTTTCCAGATTTCGAATCACGTTAGCGGCCGCTTCGACGTCGCGCGCCAGTTGGCTGATGGCCTGGGTAGTGCCTTGCACCACATTTTTGCCGTTTTTGGCTTGTTCGTTGGCGCTGCTCGCCGCTTGCGCCGCATTGTTGGTAGTAGACGCCACTTCGTGGATCGTCGCGCTCATTTCGGTGACCGCCGTCGCCACCGAAGCGGTTTCCTGGCGCTGGCGATCGATGTGGGCAGCACTTTGGTTAGCAACGCTATAGACTTGCTCAGAAGACACACGCAAGTCGGTACTGGTGAGCATGATCTCGCGTAGCAGGGCCGAGCTGGTTTCGACCATCGCATTGAAGTTTTTGCCGATTTCGCGCATTTCGTCTGCGGAATCGATAGCCAGGCGTACCGTCAAATCGTTTTTGGCGATGCGCTGGGTTGCACTATTGATCAGCGCGATATTCCGGTTAACCGAACGGGTCAACCCGGCCAGCAGCAGCACGACGACGAACAGCACGCCGGCCACGCCAGCCACGGTAAACTGCAAAGATTGGTTAGCCGCGTCGGCACGGGCTGCGAACAGCGCACTCAGTTCGTGAATCAGACCGTCGTAAAGTCGGTAAGACTGGGTGATGGCTTCGGTCGCAGTCTGAAACACGCTGTCGCTACCGACGTTGACGGTCTCGCTTTCCAGCAATTCGCGGCGGATTAAATCCTGCATTGCTGTCAAGGCCTGGTTATGGTTTTGGATCAAGCTCTGCAGTTTGGCGCCGACCGCGGGATTTTCGGCAGCCGCCACCCTTAGGCCACTATCCAGCTTATGGGCATAGGTGCCGATATTGGCCATCGAAAGCAGCAGTTTATTTTTCGCTTCGGGGCTGAGTTGGCCTTTCGCCGCAACACCGGAAGCCAGCGCTCGGGTTTGGCCCATGAATTCGATCAGTTGCGGTAAATCCGCCGTCAGCGCGAAACCCAGATGAAAGCTGTCCAGCTTCGGATCGAGGATGATGCCGGACGTATTGGCGATATGGGTGATCAAATCCAGACCATCGGCAATCAAGTTATTGTGGGCTCCTATCACTGCGCTCAGTTCCTGATCCATCGCGTTGGTTTGGACTGTTTCCCATTGCTGCTTGAGTTTGTCCAACCGCTCCGCGGTTCTCAGGAGGGAAGTTGCCGTTTGGTCCAGCCGCGCCAACTCGGTGAAATCGGCGTTGATCTCCTGGCGCTTGCCGACGATACGTTCCTTGAACTGTCCGGCGCCGTTGCGGTAAGCGTTAGTCATGCCCCGGTGCTGTTGAATATGCTCGATCGGCAATCTCAGCAGCTTGATATAGTCCAGGCCCAGCCGCTCGCCTTGCAGATATTCGGCTTCGCCGACAAATTGCTTGACCAAAATACTGCCCATCGCCAGCATCGGGATCAAGACTATCAAGAACAACAACGTGAATTTGGCCGGATAACTCAGTCTATTCATCAGCGTCACGGCCGGAGCAATCAAAAAATCCATAAATTAAGCCCATGTAATTAATTGCTGCCAAGTATAGGCAAGGATTGTTCCGAACGTATTCGCAGCCGACAAATTTAGATGCTAACCCAACGCTGAGCAGCCGGCCGCCAATCCCGCATAATTAGACTGGTTTTATCGCATCGGCAGCCCCTCGACCGAAACGCGCAAAGTCAGTCGACTCAAGACCAGCCGACATGACCCGGCACCGAGCCATCCGGCTTCTTTCCGCAGGAAGCGATGGGGTATGGCAAGATACGCATCGGGCAATTGATTTCTGCCGGCAAACCACGTAATTTTCAGCTCCGGCGACGGCCGAATCCCAATCGAAAAAAATAATAAGAGGGTAAAACATGTCAAACCCCTGCCGGACCCTGCCGGGTTACCGCCCATTAAAACGCTTGCGTACTGCGCTGGCGATTGCCCAGGGCACCAGCTTGCTGTCCACGCTATTGAACGAATTGGAAACCACGGTTTCTCACGATCAGACCAAACGGGTCACCTACATGACCGGTTTATATTCGCGGATTCACCGCGAAATGTTCAGCGACTGGAAAGAACAGCCCACGGTCCCGCACCGCCCCGGCACGATGCCGGAGGCCGATAAGCGCAAGCAATTCCGGATCGCCATCGAGCGCTTGGTGCTCGACGGCGACAGCAATCGCGACAGTGCGATTTTCGACAACAACGGTTTTGTTATTTACAGCGAAGACATCGCCGAGCGGCTGGCGAGCTTTTACCACTCGTTAAGGGTAATCAGGCCATTTGCTTACGGCAACCGGATCACACTGGACTTCTTTATCACCGCATTAGGCAATCTGCCGGCCTTCAAAGCGGTTTACGACCAAGGCATCGATTTCCGCCGCCTGACCGCGGAAGACGCTCGGGTGTTACACAATCACGCCAGCCAGCACCGGGCATTGAGCCGAGCCTTCCAACACGCGCTGGATTGTACCCGGACCAAACACCTGCGCAATCACGCCAACCGCTACGGCAGATGGCCGGAGAACAAGCGCTTTTTGCTCGGCATTCCATTTCTGTCCCACACCACACCGGACGGCATCGAATGCCTGCTCACCGTCACAGGCGGCCTGGTGCCGTTGTCGAGCATTTCAGCCGAGCAACTGATCGCCGGCCAGCATTTCGCGGACAACCCGCTCAGTGTGTCGGAACACGTGATCGGTTATCTGCCCGGCACCGAGGACTTGCGCGCGCCGGGCAAGACCGAGGTCGACGCGATTCCGGTCCGTAGCGATGGGATTGCGCCTTTGTTTTGCCTGGACGTCAACATGTTGACCGGTTTGCGCTCGCCGAGTCAGGCCGAACTGCTCGACCTGCTGCGACAGTGTGGCGGAGAACAGGCTAACTTGTTCTTATTGGCGGACAACCCGTCTTTAAAAGACAAGATGCTGACCGCCGCCCAGCGGGAGACAAGGCTGCGGCGCACGGTGGAAATCGCCTACGACCGGCTTGGCAAAATCAACCGCATCCTGATGGCGGCCTGCGATGCGATCTTTACCGGTAAAACGCCGGCAGCGGAACCGCAGTTTTTAATGAGTATGGGCGGGGCTGGGGCCGGCAAAACCGCGGTAGAGGAAATTGCCGGCGCAATTTGCGGCGATAACTTCGTCATCGCTTCGCTGGACGAATTTCGCAAGCTCAGCGATTTATATCGTCTACTGACCGCCGCCAATCACCACAGCGACGATTACATTTACATCGAACCCTTCGCCAACCGGCTACGCGACCTGGTAGCACAAAGGGCTCGCGAACAACGCATCAACATCTTGTACGACGGCACCGGTATTCCTTACCATCCGCGTTATTCGACGATTATCGGCCAATTCCTGGCGGCCGGTTTTCGCACGCAGATTGCCGCAGTAGACGCTTTCTTGGTGAAGCCGGCCGGCCGGGAGTTGGAGCTATCGCGCTCCGGTGTGGTAGGCAGCGTCAAAACCCGGTTTCACGCGAGCGGCCGCGCCTTGCCTTGGGTTGTGACCATCGACAAGCACATACGCTCGCCGCAAGAGTTTTTGCACGCACTGGAAGACACGGCAGTGTCGAAAATATCGCTGTTCGCCAACGACGGCGAGCGCGACCGGCACTATCTGGTTGCCGAAAGCTTTCTGTTGGACGACGGCGAATTGGATCACCTGCAACAACAGCAGCTGAATGGCAACCTGGCATCACATTTACTCGACTTGACCCGCGCGCATCCCGATTCCACCTTGAAAAGCCTGGCCGGCACTGACGAGCAACGCTTGGCCGGTTTACTGGCACGCAACAGCGACATCGGCGAAGACAACGTCGGCTATTTGGTATACAAGGGCGCCGAAACCAACCGGGTATTGGCGATCTACCATTTGCGCCGGCTAATCGACTTCGTCGAGAAACGCCAACTCAATCCAAACGCATCCGGCGAAGAGGGCTTGCTGCATAAACCGGCCGCATCGGCATTTCACATCGATCCTTACGCAAAGGACTCCTGGGTGACCCGATTGCAAGGCAGCCTCGAATGAAGCCTATTGTCCTTTGGTTCAGTCACAGTTAAGTTTTAGCCCAGTATGATTGTCTGCAACACTTTTTTACTCCTTGGAGACAATCTATGAATGTGACAGCCATTTTCAAAAGCGCGGCGATGGCCGGCATATTAACGTTATCGTCGGCATCCGCGCTGGCCGCGCCGACCAGCTTTAATTTCACCCGCATCACCAGCAACGGCACCGAAGATGTCGGTAGCCAGTTGCAAATGGACGTTTACAACAATACCGACGCCGCGGCATTTTTGAATCAATCCCTGACCAACAAAATCCTGTTTACTTTTGCCAACAGTGCCCAGATCGCTGCCAACATCGCCGAAGTTTATTTCGACGATAGTGGCTTGCTGGCTTCGCAAACCTCGATCTTCAATAGCCTGAGCGGTTTTACCTCTTTCAGCCCGGTAAGCTGGACCAAACCCAACGGAACCTTGAAAAACGTAGTATTGCCGGGCGGCAATAACGCAGTTCCCGGTTTCGCGCCTACGCCTTATTTCGGCGCCAATGTCGACCCGGGCAATCCGAATCTCGGCGTGAATACCAGTTCCGATCTACTAGGAATCCTGGTCTCGCTAAATAGCGGCTACAGTTTCGACGACGTCACGACCGCTCTGACCCGTGGTGCGTTGCGGATCGGTTTGCACGTCAGATCAATCGGCGCGGCGGGCAACAGCGATTCTTTTATCAATAATTTGGCGCCTACCGACACCGTTACCGGCGTGCCGTTGCCGGCAAGCGCCTGGATGTTCTTGAGCGGCGTGGTGGGATTTTTGGGCTGGCAACGCCGCAGAACCCTCGCTTAATTTTCCGCACTCCAGGCATTGAACGGCCCGCTTCTGCGGGCCGTTTTCATTCCCCTTCCCGAATTTCGGCAAACCTTTCTGTTTGAATTTGCGCTTGGCTTTTTCCTGATTTCCTGCCGACAGCTACCGCACAACTCCCGCTAGCGGTACAGCCAGATCAATGCGCATTTTTTCATTGCCGGAAACTCCCGTTTCAGCCCGCGAGATTGCAAATAACCGGCTCCGTGCTATACATTGGTGCGTTAGGCAGAAATTGCCGATTCAGATTTCATTCAACACGGGCGGGACCATGGAAATTCAATCGAAGTTATTAGGCAACCAGGAAATCAATCCGGAAACCATCATCAATTTTCCGCGCGGCCTGCCCGGTTTTGAAGATCAAACCCGTTTCAAACTGTTCCATCAGGAAGGTAGCGAAATCGTATATTGGCTGCAATCGGTGGACAATGAAGACCTGACCTTCTCGGTCGCACATCCTGCCCATTTCAACATCAACTACAACTTTACCGTGACCGATCCCGAGGAAGACTTGCTGCAAGTTGCCCCCGGTGACGAATTGGTAATTCTGATCCTGCTGCATAAGGACAACGAGCAGGAGAACGGCAAACCCACTATCAAGGGTTCGATTAAATCGCCGATCTTGATTAATGCCAACAAACGGATCGGCATGCAAAAGATACTGGTGGCAATAGAGCAGAGCATTACACTGACCGAGAAAGTCAGCGAAATAGACGTATCTGAAGCCTAAAAAGGCTATCGGCCGCCGCATCAACCGCGGCGGCCGATCGAATCAGGCGGCCTGAACAGGAATGGAATGACTGGAATGAGTGATTTTGTTGTTGCCGTCGAAGTAAACCAAAGTCGGCTTGTAGTTTTTCAGTTCCTTCTCGTCGAGACTGGCGAAGGCGCAGACGATAATTAAATCGCCGGGGCATGCCAAACGGGCGGCCGCGCCGTTAATCGAGAAAATGCCCGAGCCCTCTTCGGCACGGATAGCGTAAGTAGTAAAACGCTGGCCGTTGTTGATGTTATAGATATGGATTTGCTCGTATTCCCGGATCCCTGAAAAATCCAAAATCTTGCCGTCGATCGCGCATGAACCCTCGTAGTCCAATTCCGAATTGGTCACGCGGGCGCGATGCAGCTTGGCTTTAAGCATGTTTATGTTCATGGTAAGCAAGTTCCAATACTAGGGCAGGCGATTATGCCTGAAATCGGATTGGCTATCAAATTTAAGCATTAGCATTTTTGCGCGAAAACCCTGCATCTTCAAGCGCTTGGCATACAAAAATACACATTGTCTATCAGGCGGGTAGAACCCAATTTGGCGGCGGCCAACACCACCAGCTCCGTATCGCCGGGTCCGGCCGGCTGTAAGTCGGCGATCCGGCAGACCGAAAAATAATCCACGTTAAATCCGGCCGCTCGCAACGCGTGTTTACCGCCGTCCTCCACCGCTCGATAATCGGCCGCTCCGGCCAGCAAGGTATCGCGGGCTTCAATTAAAGCCCGGTATAAAGCCGGCGCAGTTTGCCGCTGCAGCTCGGTCAAATAACCATTGCGCGAACTCATCGCCAAGCCGTCGGCTTCCCGCACGGTCGCTACACCCTGCACCGTAACCGGAATATTCAAATCGGCCACCATCTGCCGAATCAGAGCCAACTGCTGAAAATCCTTTTCCCCCATCAACAACCAATCCGGTTGAACCATGTTCAACAACTTGCAAACCACCAGGGCGACGCCGTCGAAATGACCGGGCCGGCTGGCACCGCAATGCAAAGCAGATAGCCCCGCAACCGACACCCGGGTTTGCGAAGCCCGCGGATATATTTCGGCGACACCGGGCAAGAACAATAAGTCGGCGCCGCAGGCGGCCAATTTTTCCGTATCCTGGGTTTCGGTGCGCGGGTAGCTGTCGAAGTCTTCGTTCGGGCCGAATTGGGTCGGATTAACGAAAATACTGGCGACAACCCTGTCCGCTTGCGTCTTGGCGGTTTCGACCAAATGAATATGGCCGGCGTGCAGATTGCCCATGGTCGGCACGAAGCCGATGCTCTGGCCGGCTTGCCGCCATTGCCGAATGATTTGCCTTAACTCGGCGACGTTATCGACCGTTTGCATGGATTAGTAGCTGTGTTCCAAACCGGGGAATTGCGCGGCTTTAACCGCCTGATGGTAACGGCCGACAGCGTCTTCTATGCTGGCCGCACCGGCCATGAAGTTGCGGGAGAAGCGGGGCCGATTGCCGGCACCGATGTTGAGCATATCGTACAACACCAGTACCTGACCGTCGCAGTCGACGCCGGCGCCGATACCGATCACCGGAATGCCCAGGGTTTGGCTGATTGTTTTGGCCAGCGCAGCCGGCACGCATTCCAGCACCAACAGCCCGGCCCCGGCTTGTTCCAGTTGCTGCGCCTCTCGCAAGATAGCTTCGGCCTGCGCAGCGTCGCGGCCTTGCACCCGATATCCGCCCAAGCGGTTGACCGATTGCGGCAGTAAACCCAGATGGCCGCAAACCGGCACACCTTGGTCCACCAGAAAACGCACCACGTCGATTTTTGCGCCCTCCAGCTTGACCATCTGCGCCATGCCTTGCTGCATCAAGCGCGCAGCATTGGCCAAGGCTTGGGTTGGTTCGGCGTAGCTGGCAAACGGCAAATCGGCGACGATGAAAGCCCGTTGCGCCGCGCCTGCCACGCACCGGCAATGGTAAGCCATGTCGTCGACCGTGACCGGCACGGTGCTATTGGCACCTTGGATCACCATGCCCAACGAATCGCCGACCAGCAGCACGTCGATTCCGACCTGGTCCAACAGCGCCGAGAAACTGGCATCGTAAGCGGTCAGGCAACTAATCTTCTCTCCGTTACGCTTCATCGCGGCCAAATCGCTGATGGTCAGACTTTTTGCGGTATCGGCGTAAAGTTTCATGGCTCCAGCCTCTGTAAACCGGCCTGAGGGCAAGCAGCCAGTAAGTCCGCCAGCGGCCCGAACCCTGGGATAGGCAAATCGGCCGGCGCGATGTCGGCCAACGGATACAGCACAAACCCCCGTTTCGCCATTTCCGGGTGCGGTACGACCAACTCGGCTTCGGTGATTATGCTTGACCCGTAAAGCAGAATATCCAGGTCCAGCGTCCTTGCCCCCCAGCGAACCAAACGCAAACGGCCATGGGCGGTTTCGATAGCCTGCAATTGGCGCAGCAACTCGGCTGCCTCCAGACTCGTGGATATTTTCATCACCGCGTTGACAAAGTCGGGCTGATCCTGCGGACCAACCGGCGTGCTAAGGTACAGCGGCGAGAAGGCCAATTCGGCGACGCCGGCTAGCGTCGCGATCTCGGTCCGCGCTTGCTTGAGTTGTTCGACCGGATTGTCCAGATTGCTTCCCAGGCCGATATAGGCTTCGACGCCGGGATTCAGCGCCGTCATTGCGGATTGGCGACCGGCTTGGTTCGAGAGCGGTAGCGGCCGGATTTGCGGTTGCGCGGTTTGCCGCCGCCGGATTTGCCGGGCGCAGTCATTTGTTTGCGCAATTCCTCGTCGGCCTCCTGGAACTGCGCCCACCATTCCACCAGTTGCGGATCGGCGCCGCCGGTTTCCGCCCGCAACTGAAAGAAATCGTAAGCCGCCCTGAATTTAGGCTGCTCCAGCAAGCGATACGGCCGGGTGCCGACGGTGCGGGCAAACTTGGGCTGCATGAACCAGACATCGCGCATCGACTGCGTGATGTGCCTGGGCATTGCGGTGATTTTGATTTGCCGCGCCAAAACTTCGTTGGCGGCGTTTTGGTAAGCCAGCGTCTCGTTTTCGCCGTTGCCGATGCGCTTTTGCGCGGCGACCTGCAGCGGCTCCCACAGCAGTGCGGCCAGCAGAAAATAAGGCGTCAGCGTCTTGCCGTCGTTATAGCGCCGGTCGGAGTTTTCCAGCGCTCGAATCAAAAACAGACGCGGAAAGTCCTGTTCCTGGGTAGTCAGACAGCGCTCGGTCTCCGGGAACAAAATTCCGAACAAGCCGTAATGCCGGAGCATTTCGAAGGTTTGCAAACCGTAACCGGCCAAAAACAGCTTTAATACCTCATCGTAAAGCCGGGCGGAGGGAATGCTTTTCAGCAAGTCGGCCTGGGCGTGAATCGGTTTCTCGGTGTCGGGATGCAGCGTAAAGCCCAATTTGACGGCAAAGCGAATGGCTCTGATCATCCGCACCGGATCTTCCCGGTAACGGACTTCCGGATCGCCGATCAGGCGCAACACCCCGGCCGCGTGGTCCTGCATACCGCCGGTGTAATCGACCACCGAAAAATCCCGGATGTTGTAATACAGGGCGTTGACCGTGAAATCGCGACGCCAGACGTCTTCTTCCAACGTTCCGAACACGTTGTCGCGCAGCAAGCGGCCGTCTTCGTGCACCACTTGGCGGTCGGATTCCTCGTTATCGGCGCCGCCGCGAAAGGTGGCGACTTCGATGATTTCCCGGCCGAAGAAGACATGGGCCAAGCGGAAGCGGCGGCCAATAATGCGGCAATTGCGGAATATTTGTTTCACCTGCTCCGGGCTGGCGTTGGTCGCCACATCGAAATCCTTGGGCTCCCGTCCCAGCAGCAAGTCCCGTACGCAACCGCCGACCAGATAGGCTTCGAAATCGGCTTTTTTCAAGCGCGTCAATACCTTGAGTGCGTTCTCGCTGATTTGGGTGCGGGAGATGCAGTGCTCGGAACGCGGATAAATCTTCGCTCTATCGGCAACGACCGGCTCACTGACCGATGGTGCGGCCAAACTCACGGGTGCAAAGATCTTTTTGATGAAGCTAAAAATAATTGTATTCCTTTAATTGATTGAAACCTGCCAAACCGTGTGGCTGCAGCACGCGCAGCTATCAGGCTTTATCATAACACCTCGCCAGAATTAAGCTCAATCGAGCACTTTCTTTTACATTCCCTTGTGTTGAATGTAGAATTCGACCATGCGCCGCGTACCGGCGTAATACCTTGAATACCAGTCAAGCCCGCACCCATTCGTCAGGCCGCGGGCACTTTACTTCGGAGTGTGGAGCGTATGTTTAAAAAGATGTTGCTGGGCTTTGTCGACCGCCCATTGTTCACCAGCCTGTTTGTTGCCGATTTCGCGATCTTGCTGTTCCATCGGCCGCCTTTCGTGTTTTCCATCGCCATGGTCGGCGCATTGGTCGGAATGAGCATGTACATGGGACAAAAACTGGCCCTGTTCGAACAATAATTGCGCAGAGCAAATCCACCGAGCCAACCCGAACCCGGCACCGCTGCCATAGCGAGGCCGGGTTTTTTACGCCGCATGGGAGCCGTCATATACGACGCACTGCTTTTGTTGGCTGTGCTGTTCCTGGCTACTGCACTGGCGCTACCCTTCAACGGCGGCGAGGCTTTCGCGGCAAGCCAAGTGTTGTATCCTATTTATCTATTGACCGTAAGCTTTGCGTTTTACGGCTGGTTTTGGACCCACGGCGGCCAAACCCTAGGCTTAAGGGCCTGGAAAATCAAAGTCGTCTCCGCCAACGCTCAACCTGTCGGCTGGCCGCAAGCCATCCTGCGTTTTTTCAGCGCGCTGTTATCCTGGGCCTGTTTGGGCCTGGGTTTTCTCTGGTGCTTGTTCGACAAGGACCGCCAAGGCTGGCACGACCGCCTGTCCAAAACCCGCGTGGTTTACTGCGAAGAAAAGCGCTGAAGCCAAAATCGGATGTGCTATATTCCCGGCTCCATCTTCTTCATGAGCCGGGAGCACACAATGAAAACAATAACAATAGCCCTATCCCTGTTTGCCGCATTGACCGCCGCCAATGCCGTTGCCGACGTGAAGTTGGCGGACAACGCCAAGCTGCTGGGCAAATGGCAGGTCACTGCCGAATCCCTCGCCCTGGATAGAGAGAAAAAACCGCTCCGAGTAACCTGGGAATTTCAAAAAGACGGCACATTGGTCACCACCGGCGAAGATGCCCGTAGCGGCATCGGCGAAATGACCATTCCGATTAAATACAGCGTGGCCGACGGCTTGATCAAAAAGCAAGTCACTCCGGGCCGGGAAAAATACGAAGACTGCGCCGTCGTGGAACTGGACGAAAAAGATATGGTATTGAAATGTAAATTTCTCTATCTGTTCATGACCCGCAAATAAAACCCGCTTTCGCTCGAGCCGGTTGCCGCAGAGCAACCGGCGCCTTCGGCCGGTTCCTCCACTCACTATGCACCTGCCTTAGCTGGCCCGTTTCACCGCGTACAACGCGCAACAAAACACCAAGGTACTCGGCAACATTGCCATCAACATCGGATTCATGTCGTAAACCAAACCGACATGGCCGGCAATCCGGTCGAAAATATTGAAGGTCATGCCGATCACAATACCCATCATGATCCGCGCTCCGGTACTGACGCCGCGGCCGATGCCGATCACGAACGGCGCCGAGACCATCAACATCACGAAGGTGACGAACGGATTAATTAACCGGCTCCAAAACGCCAGCTCGTAACTTTGCGACTTCTGATTGTTCTGTTTCAGAAAATCGATATACATGAACAGATCGTACAGCGACAGGTTGTCGGAATTGACCACGGCCACTTTCAGCAGATCGGAGTCTATCCCAGAACGCCAAGCCTGCTGTTCCTGAGCGCCGGCGAGTATTTGCTGCGGCGTGACTTCCGAATGTTTGACCCCCTCCAACCGCCATTGCTTGTCGCCGAGAAACTGGGCGTGCTCGGCCTGAGTCACGCGCTGCAGATGTTTATCCTCGCCGACATCGTAAATCCGCACGTCAGCCAATGACCCGTCGTCCAGAATTTTGCGGACATTGATAAAACTGTCGCCTTCCCGCAGCCACATGCCGTATTGGGACCGCATCACCACGCCGTCGTGCAACGCCGTCGTTTTCAGCAACTGCGCGGCGCGTTCGCAAGGCGGCGCGACGAATTCGCCGACCAGGACCGCTACCACCACCAGCACCAGCCCGGCCAGCATAATGGTGCGGATGATCCAGGCCACCGACAGTCCGGCACCGCGCATCGCGACGATTTCCCGGTTGTTAGCCATCGCCCCGACCACGAACAGGCTACCCAACAGCGCCGAAGACGGCACCAACTCGTAAAATACCCGCGGCGAAGTCAAGGTCAGAAACCACAAAATGGTCTGCAAATTGTAGCCGCCCTGGCCCAGGTCCTTTAATTCGTCGCTGAAGCTGAACAGATTGAACAAGGTCAACAACAAAATCACCGCCACCAGCGATCCTTTCACGACTTCCTTGACGATATAAAGCGTTAACACATTCATCCGGCAACCTTTCCTGTCAGACTTTGCAAGCACCAGCGCCAACCGTACAGGCGGATCAGCATCGCTATCCCCAGTAACAATAACGCCGTATCCACCCAAAAATAACCGACCCAAGCCGGCAACGCGCCGCTGATGACCCAACTATGATTGACCCGCTGCAGGTTGCCGTAGACGAAGTAAATGCCGAAGGCGACCAGCATGCTGCCGTAGATGCCGCCGCGCGGCGACAGTTTGGCCAGCGGCACCGCCAGAATCGCCAGCAACACCACCCCCAGCGGCGTATTCAAGCGGTCTTGAACTTCCGCAATGTCGCGCAATTCCGGCGACACCCATAAGGCCCGGGTCGGGATCGCCTCCCGGCCCAGACTCAACACCGTGACTTTCTTTTCGATCAATACCGAATATTCCTGGAAGGCTTCGATCACGAAATCCTTATTGCCGGGTACGCCCATCACCCGCTGGCCGTTTTCCAACACTAAATACAAACCGCCCGGCAGATTTTTCAGCCAACCCGATTCGGCATTGACCACGCCGAGCTTGCCGCCCTGCTTGTTTTGCACAAACACATGGTGCATGCGGCCTTCGTCGTCCACCGTTTCGGTATAGAAAATCAATTCGCCGTCGCTGTATTCGCTGAAACGGCCAGCGGAAATACCGCGGATATCGGCATTTTGCTTGTCCTGGTGCATCAATTGTTCGGTTCGCGCCTCGGCCCACGGCGCCGCGAACATCGACAGCCCTACGCCGACCAGGCTGAGCGGAACCACCAGCAAGAATACCGACCGGTAAATCGTGAACGCCCCGCCGCCGGCCGAGGAAATGGCCGACATTTCCTGTTCTCGGTACATTCGTCCCAACACCATCAACACCGCCATGAACAAGGCGGCCGGTAAAAACGCCGTGGTGGCAATCACGATTTTCATGCCCAGCAAGGTCATCACCGTCTCATTGGCGATATTACCCTCAATGGCCTGCGCCAGCACCCGAATGAATTTGCGGCTGACGATAATCACCACCAGCACGGTCAGCACCGCCGTGACCGTGAAAAACAACTCCTTGATGATCATTTTATCCAGCACGGTCAACAGCCGAAACGGCCGGCCGGAACTGGGCATTGTGCGCTCGACGCTCAAAGACTCTCTCCCGATATTCTCATGTATAATCGGTCGCAATACCGCTGCAACCGGCAGAAACCCTCAATCCAAGACACTTGATAGTGGATGTATCAAATGGACTATTCTATAGAAAGCGCCCCCTTAGACAAACTGCAAAGCGATTGCCTGCTGCTGGGTATCTACGAAAACCAGCAACTCAGCCCGGCGGCCGCGGCCATGGATGCGGCGCAGGGCGGCCTGATCGGCAAACTGATCGCGCGGGGCGACATCAAGGGCAAAAACGCCGAAACCCTGTTGGTCAACAACCTGGCGGACGCTAATATCGCCCGCCTCGTCCTGGTCGGCTTCGGCGAGCGCGGCAAAGTCAGCCGCAAACAATACCGTAAGGCGTTGGCCGCCGCGGCCAAAACCGTTAAAGACAGCAAAGTGCAAAACGCCTGCAGCGCGTTGCTGGATATCGATGTCGGCTCTGCCGACAACCAATGGCAAGCCCGGCAAATCGTCGAAGTTTTCAACGACGGCCTGTACCAATACAGCGCCACTAAAAAGGTCGACGATAAAATCCCGCTGCAACAGCTGAGCATCCTCGCCAACGACAGCCAAAAAGCCGCCGCAACAACCGGATTGCAGCAAGGCGTCGCGATCGCCTTGGGCGTGGAGCTGACCAAGCAATTGGCCGACTTGCCCGGCAACATCTGCACCCCGACCTATCTGGCCGAACAAGCCTTGGCGCTGGCCGGCCAGCACGAACTGCTGAGCTGCGAAATTCTGGAAGAAAGCGACATGGAAGCGCTGGGCATGGGCTCGTTCCTGTCGGTGACCCGCGGCAGCCGCCAGCCGGCCAAACTGATCTGCCTGGAGTATCGGGGCGGCGACAAAAACGCCAAACCCATCGTGCTGGTCGGCAAAGGCCTGACCTTCGACGCCGGCGGTATTTCCTTGAAACCCGGCCAGGGCATGGACGAAATGAAATACGACATGTGCGGCGGTGCCAGCGTGCTGGGCATCATCCGCGCCGCCAGCCTGTTGAATTTGAAACTGAACATCGTCGGCCTGGTGCCGTCCTCGGAAAACCTGCCGGACGGCGCCGCCAACAAACCGGGCGACATCTGGACCAGCATGTCCGGCAAGACCATCGAAATCTTGAACACCGATGCCGAAGGCCGCCTGATCCTGTGCGACACGCTGACCTACGCCAAAAAATACAACCCGGACGTGATCATCGACATGGCGACCTTGACCGGCGCCTGCATCGTTGCGTTGGGCCGGGTACCGAGCGGCTTGTTCGGCAACGACGACAAACTCTGCAACGAACTGATCGGCGCCGGCGAAACCGCCTGCGATTTGCTGTGGCGGATGCCGATCTGGGAAGAATACCAGGAACAACTGAAATCCAATTTCGCCGACCTGGCCAACATCGGCGGCCCGGACGGCGGCAGTATCACCGCAGCGGTGTTTCTGTCCAAATTCGCCGAGGAATACCGTTGGGCCCACATCGACATCGCCGGCACCGCCTGGCGCACCGGCGCCAACAAGGGCGCCACCGGCCGGCCGGTGCCGTTGTTGGTGCAATACCTGCTGAACCGGGCTCAGGCCTGATTCACCTCAACCGGGAGCGGCGGCCGCGCCGCTCCGCCTAAACCGCCATGACCGCCGCCACCGACAGCGCACTGCCTGAAGTCAGTTTCTACGTGCTCGGCACGCACGACCAGCAGCAACGCCAGGAATTCGCCTGCAAATTGATCGAGAAAATCTACCGTAGCGGCTTTTTCTGCTACGTGCTGGCCGAATCGGCCGAGCAGGCGGAGCAAATCGACAAAGCCTTGTGGACTTTCCGCGCCGGCAGCTTCGTACCGCATCAAATCTACCGCGGCTTGCCGCCGCAATATCCCGGCACGGTTTTGATCGGCGGCAGCGAGATTCCGGACGCCTGGCGCGGCGTAATCGTCAACCTGTCGTCGGCATTTCCGCCCGCCGAACCGCCGACCGAACGGATTTTGGAAATATTGGACAACAGCGAGGAGTCCAAACAAGCCGGCCGCCAGCGTTACCGGCATTACCAACAGGTGGGTTTATCGATCAACACTCACAAAATGTAGGGTGGGTACGCTAGTGCCCACGCGTTAAAGCCTTGAAAGTGGCGGACAAAGCTTTTCTGTCCACGGATAAGAGGAATAGTCCCAATGCCGCGTGGGCACAAAAACCGTGCCCACCCTACGAAACTAATAGTACCTACGAGTTCTGTGAGACAAACCGGTATGTTGCGCCAAAGCGATGACGGGGTCCAACCAAAAATTTTGCTTCGCCGTTTTGCGCCTGCACGTGAACGTGCATTCTCGGCTCTTCCCGAGAGAAAAAATAAAACCGAAAACCGGCTTCTTTAAAAACAGTTGGGCTCATATCAACACCTTCGCTCGTGTCGTAGCCCCGATTAGCGAAGCGTAATCGGGGAGATGAGGCTCAACTTTCGTACGATTACGCTTCGCTAATCGTACCTACGAGCTCTACTCCTGGACTCACCTACAAATTCGCATGCGGCAGAGCAGATACGTTCAAGGTTGAGCGCGATGAGTAGGTACTGCATCTTTGGAGGGAGCTGATCGTAGGTTGACGGCTGCGGTACGACTTTACACATCTGGTGCAGCATATCTACGGAAAGATGTACGGCCTTCTGCCCAAACTCAGGTAAAGCATTGTAGAGGTCGGAGACAACCTTTTGCGACAACGATGACGATAAGTCGTGTGCGAAGTCGTTGCGTAGCTTACCGATCCGTTTTAGCGCTCCCCTGAATTTTGCATCGAACCCAAGGCAACAAGCGAGTTCAACCTTCTTCGCGTAGCTGAGGTCGAGATCGGCCAGGAATTTTGGTTCGACAACTGTCAATTCCAAAAACTCGCTCAGTTGAGCCTCAATGTAAAGATGCGAACGGATTACAGATCCGACCTCATCTTCTGCGAGTAGTGCCGAAACAAATTCAACATTGATAGGCTTTGATTCGGTCATACGACTATCAGTGGCTGACGTTAAAGTCAGAAACTTGCGTACAGCAGGCCGTAAGCAAGTTGGAATTGTTAGCGACTAATGATTTAGAGGCTGACATGAGAATGGATTTAGACAATTCTGGTGACCTGTTTCGTTGCATGCGTCTTTGTTGAGTGCGTTCGAAATAATCTGACAGCTTTTCATGTCGTCCATAAACCCGTGGATGGTGGCAACGTGATCTTCTGGATTGTTCCACTTGATCACAGCGTAATCTGGGGAACCTCCGATCTTGTTTTTGCTAAAGAATTTTCTAGGTACATCCAAGTTGGAACTCTGCCCGCACCCTGACAGTAAAGCCACAAGAGAAAATCCGATCAGCAATAAGCGAGTTGGCATGAATGCTCCGGTGTGTTAACCGCTAACAATTAGTTAAGTCGTTTATGTAAATCACCCTAAATCGTTGACTATACGGCAAAGCGCCGGCTTGCTCACCCCGCCCTCTCAATCATCCCCTCAACCTGCTTGGCGAACGCCTTCAAATCGCCTTTCTTGACCGTGGCGCGCGGGATCACGATGGCCGCGTCGATATCGACGTAGATGTAGACGTAATCCTTGTGCTTTTCGACCCGCAGCATGTCTTTCCACGGGGTTTTGCTTTTGCCGCCGGGGGCGCGTTCCTGCAGGAATTCCGGCTCGACGCTCAGCCAGTGGATACCAAACAACGCTTTCTTTTCAGCTTCGGTGTATTTGTCGAAAAATTGCCGGCGCATGTCGATCTTCATGATGAACGGCGAAGCAATCGCCCAGGCCAGGGCCAGAATCGTAATATAGGCCGTGGTTTTCATGTCCACGTAGTAGACGTAATAAAACAGCGCAATCGCCATCATCACACCCGGCGCGAAGATGCGGTTTTGGCGGAGTTTTTTCTGCATTTCCGGGTCGTTTTTCAGGCGCTGTTCATTGAAATGAACCAGGTCTTCTTCGCGGAATTCGTATTCGATTTCTAACATTTGAGTTACTCGATCAATAGAGGGGTTAGTGCATTTTCATTTTGGCGTGGGTACTTCGCCGGAACAGGTTCGACAAAGTCAGCATCGCGGTGCGGAAATAGCCGTGGATCGCTACCTGGTGCATTTTGTACAAGGACAGATACACCATATAGGCGATGAAGCCGCCGACGCTGACGGTGCCCATCAAACTGCCCATCAGGCTGCCGACGGTGCTGAATTTGCCCAACGACACCAGCGAGCCGTAATCGCGGTAGACGAATTTGACGCCCGGTTTGCCTTTCAGGCGGTTCACAATGGACTTGGCGACGGCCGATGCCATTTGATGGGCGGATTGGGCGCGCGGCGGCACGTTGCCGCCATGGCCGACCCATTCGCAGGCGGCGCAATCGCCGATTGCAAAGATATCCGGATCGCTGGTCTGCAGGGTTTGGTCAACCACCAATTGATTGATGTGGTTGGTTTCCAGGCCGTCCAGGTTTTTCATCCAGTCCGGCGCCTTGATGCCGGCCGCCCAGACTTTTAAATCCGCTTCGAATACTTCGCCGTCGTAGGTGTGCACCTCGGTTTCGGTCACTTCGGTAACTTTACGGCCCAGTTTCAGCTGAATACCGAGTTTGATCAGTTGCTCCTGGGTAGCCTGCGACAAGCGCGGAGGCAATGCCGGCAACAACTGGGTGGCGGCTTCGATGATGGTGATGTTGACGTCTATCGACCCCTCTAAGCCGTAAGTGGCCAGTAATTTGGTCACGTGGTGCAGCTCGGCGGACAATTCCACCCCCGTCGCCCCGGCGCCAATAATCACGATAGACAACGGCTTGTCGCGCTGACGACTCTGGTTGGCGTAGGACTGCACGTAGTAGGTTTCCACCAACTGTTTCTGGAAACGGAAAGCTTCCTTGGTGGTATCGATGAATCGACAATATTTATCGACGCCCTTAATGCCGAATGTATTGCTGACGCTGCCGACCGCCATTACCAGCGTGTCGTACTTGAACCGGCGTTGCGGAATGATCTCTTCGCCTTGCTTATTGGTAATCGAGCTGACGATGATTTCCTTGTTTGCCCGATTTAGCGCCTCCATTTTGCCGAACAGGAAACGGAAATGATTGCTGTGCGCCTGAGCCATGTACTCGATTTCTTCGGCTTCGGCCAACGTACCTGAGGCCACCTCGTGCAATAAAGGCTTCCAGATATGAGTCGATGCGGCGTCAAGTAAGGTAATTTCGGCCTTGCCGGCTTTACCGAGCTTTTGCCCCAGTTCCGTGGCCAATTCCAGACCGGCCGCGCCACCGCCGACGATCAATATCTTGTGTTTTTCCGCCATGCTGTTCCCCCCACGAGTGATGCCCGGCCTAATCAGGCACAGAATGCGCCGTCCCTGCGTTGTTTTGAATTCCCTTGCTCGCGGCATTATAACCAATCGCATCCCGGCTGGCCGATTTTGACGGGCTGAGTCGCGCGCCGATGCCATAGTGCCGTGTCAGCGCATGCGGACGGCACGAGTTTTTAATAAACCGTTAAGTTTGGCAAACGACCATGCCGCCGAGTCCTTTGGAAAAGGACCGACTATGTTCAACCACTTAAATTACGACATGGCTTCGAAATATCTGCCGCTGAGGCTACTGGCTTCGATAGTATTACTGGCCGGATGCGCCTCCGAACCGCCGCTGCCGCCTTCGGATTCGCAGGCACAATTACCGTCTTACCGCGATCAGGCGCTGTATAACCAGCCTTACACGGTAAAAGGCAAAACTTATTTTCCGTTGCTGAGCCGGCACGGTTACCGGGAAGTCGGGCTGGCGTCCTGGTACGGCGCCGAATCCGGCGAGCGCACCGCCAACGGCAACCGTTTCAAACCCAACGGCCTGACCGCCGCCCACAAGACGCTACCGATACCGTCCAAAGTCCGGGTCACCAATCTGGCAAACGGCCGCCATATCGATGTCACGGTCAACGACCGCGGCCCGTTCGTCGCCGATCGTTTGATCGACTTATCGCACGGCGCCGCCAAACGCATCGGCGTTAACGGCTTGGCGCAAGTGTCGGTGGAAATTCTGGATGCCTCGCCCGGCTCGCGCTGAGCGGGGCGAAGTCGAAACATAACCGCGCGGTAGCGGTTAACCAAGGCGGTTAGTGAAACGCTCGTCGCCGGGCTGCGACAAAACCGGCAAGCGCCGAACCGAATAGCCAGACCGCTCCCGGCAGCGGCACCACTTGCACCGCGGCATTCACCCTATCCGGCGCGAAGTCGGAAATCTGGCCGAAACCGGCCGGTTGCGAACCGTCCCGCGGCCACAGGTTCCAGGTATATCCGGACTTACTGAAACCGGCGGACGGCAGCCAACTGCCCAAGATGTCCAGACTCAATTTAGCGCCGTCGATTACGGCCGTACCTGCTGCGAACGGCGTCGAAACGACCGGTTGCGGCACTAACAGATTCACCGCGCCGCTGCCGTTGGTATTGATCACGACTACCGAGTCGAACAATACATTCGGCAGACCGCTCGCCGCAAAGCGGCCGGTGCCGGCGCCGCGGTCGAAACCCAATACGTAAAGGCCCCCGGGGGAGGTGCCGATTGCAGCGGCAAAGGTGCTTTCGAAATGAAACACATCGGTTTGCGGGTTGTAAGTGACCGATGCGCTAACCACATCCAAATCGCCGGCCTTACTGCCGGCATATCCGGCCAGATAGTCGCCGGTGGCATCGTTCACTACACTGGCTTGTGCCTGTACCGAAGCGCTGAACATCACTGCGGCCACTAGTCGTTTTACAGTTGTCAATCTCATATCTCCGTCCTCTTTGGTGAATATCAATCGAATGCGGCGACCGACGCTAACCCGCGAATCGCCCATAGGTCTGACTGGTTTATCGGTTTCGGCATGAAGTTGCCGGCAAGGAGCGCGCCGTTCTGAATTCGCAAGGCGATGGAAACCAAACCCGGCGTCGCTCTAACGTTAATTCCCGGCAAGAGCCGGAAGTTCAAACCGGCGACAAATCAACGGTAGACAAACGTACCCCGGTACCAATAACTAAGGCCCCACCACGGATGGCGGATTTCGAAGTCCAAATAAAATCGGTCGGTTGCGGTGGCATGCTCCCTGATCGTTGCCGAACCCAATAATAACCAGTCAGGGATCGGCACGACCCAATTGCCGCATTGCCAGAAGTGGCCTTGACTGCGGTAGACCAAATCGCCGTTTTCGACCGTGACCCTTAAGCGCAGGCCGAAACCGAAGCCGATGTATTCGGCCAATTCGTTTTCGGCGACATAAGCCATCCGCGAATTGAAGCAATCGCTGCGGCCGTCCGGATAATTCAGTCTGCGCCGCCACATCAACCCGGCGGCATCGGCAGTTTTATCCACTTCAGCATGCGCCGCCGGCGCCGGCCACAACAATAAGCCGCCGAACAGATGGATTAGCCAGATTAACGGAAACAGGTAAGCCGGATAGCCGATCTGCATCGTGCCGGCCAATCCGCTACGTTCACCGTCACCGATCCGGTAATGGCGTTGAATCGCTTCCGGCAATTGTTGCCAATCGTCACCTAACACCTGTTGCATCAATAGTTTGGACATGGTTCAACTCCACAGAGAATTGTGAAACACCATCAGTGTGGTGATGCCGATCATGCCGAAAAACGCCGGCACTCCCAGCCATAACCAGATATTGGCGTAATAGTGGTAAATCGACGGCAACGGCCGGCCTTGAGCCAGCGAATCGGCGGCGATATCGCGCATCCGGATTTGCAACACCACGACCGGCAGCCAGCACAAGCCGGTGAGCAGATACAGCAACACCGTCCACCACAACCAACCTTCGCCGAACGAGGCCGATAATTGCTCGGCCAGCAACACGCCGGTCAGCGGCTGAATGATGACGGTCGGTGTGGTGAACCACCAGTCCGCCAGCACTACGTGCTTGCTGGTAACGGCAATCGCCGCATGATCGCCGGTTTTGTCGGCCATTACTTTATAGAACACCGTGCCGGAACCCAGGCCGAACAACACGATTGCGCTCAAGATGTGAATCAATTTCAAGGTCAAATAAGTCATGGCCGCTCTCCGTCCAAGATCCGGTAAACCAGTAAACACATTAAAAACGGTAGATTTTTCAATAAGGGCCCGAACGGGTGAAACACGAACTCCGGTAGCCGCCAGGCCACCATCAAGCTATATCCCAGCACGATATAAAACTGGCACAGCAGCAGTGCGGGTAAGCGTATCCGCGCCAGGGTCATCAGACCCATTGCAATGTCCAGCGCCGCCAAACCGTATAGCGTCAGCGGCGCGGCGATGCCGCTGATGCCGGTAGCCGCCAACAAGGCGTAGCTGGCCTGATGCGGATAGAAAAATAGCGAGGTGATGCCGCTCCACAACCAGACCAAGGCAATGCTCCAGCCCAGCAATGGCCGCAAAAAGTACAAATTGGCATGCCAGCGTTCAGCTTGAGACGCATCGTCGGCGAACATCCGCTTTGCACTCAGCGGCGACCTGCCCAATAGCTCGATCAACGGCGCCGGATCGGCTGTGCTACCGCGTTGCAACATCGCCAGGTTGTCCCGGCTCAGTATCGGTTCGGCCAATGCGCGGCCAAAGCCGGCGCCAATCGCCGCGTAGCGTTGCGGCAGGAGCCATGCGCCGGCTCGGGATTTACCCAGACGCAGTCTGAGGCCTTGCAGCCAATCGGCATAACTGATGGGCTCCGAACCGACCAGCGCGATCGTTCGCCGCCCGCCGCAGCCCGGTTGCAGGCAGCGGCATACCGCGGCGGCGACATCGTCGACATGTATCGGTTGCAGCACCTGCTTGCCGCCTTCCGGCAACAGATGCACCGGCAGGGCCGCCAAGGCCTGGAACAAGGCATGGCTGCGGCCGCCGGGGCCGTAAACCAGCGACGGTTGCAACACAAACCAATCCAAGGGCAGTTCGCTCAATGCATCGTCGGCGGCTTTCTTGCTCAAGTGGTACGCCGAGGCCGCCTGATCGTCGACACCTAAGGCCGAGAGTTGCACGATCTTGCGAACGCCGGCCATGGCGCCGGCCCGAAATAGTGCAATGGGACTTTGGCTATGTAATTGCTGAAAACTTTGCCGCGGACCGGGGGCGATGATGCCGACGCAATTGACGATCGCATCGATACCTTGCAAATGCGGCAACCAGTTTTCGATTTGGTCAGCCTCGGCAAAATCCAGCGCCAGCGGCGTCAGCAGCGGACTTTCAAGCCGCAAACGCTGCGGCCGCCGGCAGCACGCCGTGACGCGGTGCCCCTGCTCCAATAACGCCAGCGCAATCGCACGGCCGATAAACCCGGTGGCGCCGGTTAACAGGATGTTCATAACCGCCTCCCGCGCACCGGTTCTGAAATTGGCGGACAGACCAGCCGCACGCGAGGTAAACACCAATTGATCAGTGAAAAATTCATGGCTTTGCTCCAAAAGTTGAGGGCGGGCTCAGCTTAAGCCGAGCCAGAGGCCGTAACTTCCGGAGTGATAGGACTGGAATAAAAAATTCCGCGTTAAAATTAAACCTATCAATTACAACGGGTTATCGTTTTACAAAATGATAAAAACGGAGTTCTTGCCGGATTCAGGAAGGCGGTGGCGAGTGGATTTTCCGGTATTGTCCCGGCGCCATGCCGACAATTTCCCGAAATGCGGCATAAAAATTGGATTGGGTGTTAAACCCCACCGTCAGCCCGATCGACAATACCGACACCTCCGGTTCGGTGACGAGCAGCTGTTTGGCGTCTTCGATGCGCTGTTCGCGGATATAGCGGGAAAAGCCCTGGCGAAATTCGGTATTGATCAGTTCCGACAATTGGTGCTGACTCAACGTCAATTGCTCGGCCAGCAAGGCCAGATTTAAGGTATCCAGCCGGTAGAGTTTGTCTTGCCGCATCAAGCGCTCCAGTTCGGCCAGCTTCTTCGGCTTATCCACATTTTTCAAGGTCGATTCGGCGTACGCCGCCTGCACGGCCTCCGCCACGTCGGCGGTAATCGCCGGGAAACGCAACAAGGTCAGCGTCACGGCAAAAAACGCCAGGCCGACCAATATGCTGTAGGCCTGGATGAAATCGGCCGTCGCTAACAGCGGCCAGATGAATCCCAACAACAATACGGCAACCGCGATCGCGAACAAGGTTGCGAGCGCGACCAGTTCCAGCCGAAACCGCCGGCGTTCCGCACGCAAGCGGTACACGGCATGTGCCAGCCAGATCAAATACGCGCTGCCGAGCAAAAATGCGCCGGGCACTGCAAGCGGTTGCGGCAATAAGGGGCAGAGCGGCAGTGGCGCGGCGTGCAACAGGTCTCGCCAACGGTATTGCACGTCGGCCTGCAGCAGATGCCGGCTGAAGAAATAAAAACTGGGAGCGACCAGATAAAGCGCCACCCAATAAGCTGCCGCATGCAGAACATCATATGCCTGAGTCAGCCAAGCCAGGTGCGCAGTTTGGATCGCGACCAAACCGGCAATCAACACGAATCCGGCACATCGCGCAGGCCAAAATAGAGACTCACGGCTTTGCAATAAATTGCCGGCAACCAGCAACAGGGCTGCGCCGAACGAGAATCCGATACTTAACAGGGCTGCAATCTGCATCAAAACCGCCGAAATCGCAAAATCCAGAGTTTAGCGGCTATCGGCCGATCCGCCATCTTGCAGATCGGTCCGGACTACCGCCGGCCGGCGTTAGCCGCTACAATCGCTTGGCCCAATTCAGCGGAAACGGCTATGGCTTTAGCGGAAAAATTACACCTGAGCGTTGCGGACTACCTGCAAGGCGAGTTGCTCAGCGAAATCAAATACGAATATATCAACGGCGAAGTTTATGCGATGGTTGGCGTTAAACGCGCTCACGATACCGTTGCGACGAATCTGATTGCCTTTTTGCATCACCATTTACGCGGGACACCTTGCCGTGTGCATTCCGGAGAAATGAAAGTCCGCGTCCAAACCGCCAGCGACGACTGTTTCTTCTACCCGGATCTGCACGTGACCTGTTCGGCGGCGGATACGGCAGAACATTACAACAGCCGGCCGAAACTGATCATCGAAGTCTTGTCCGACGCGACCGAACGCTACGACCGGGCCGAGAAATTCCACCATTACCGCAAGCTGGAAAGCCTGGAAGAATACGTCCTGGTCGCCCAAGACACGCAACGCGTCGAATGTTACCGCCGTAGCGAACAATGGGATTTGCAGCTTTACCAAGCTGGCGAGCAGGTCAGGTTCGAATCGGTCGGGTTCGAATTGCCGGTCAAGGAGATTTATGAAGGCGTCGAATTTGGCGAACCGGCAACGTCGGCCGTCTCGACTTAAACCAAGAATGACTAAGCGACGCCCTCGAACCGGTGGGCAATCCCCTGCATCACCAGAATCAATACGACGCCGGCCAGAATAAAACCGATCTGCTGCAGCGAGGTTTTGATGTCGGTCTTTTGATGTAAAGATGGAATCAGATCGGCCACGGCGATGTAGATAAAGCTCGACGCCGCCAGCGTCAGGAAATAAGGCAGGACATCGTGCAAATCGCCGAGGCTGAAATAGGCCAGCACACCGCCGATCACCGTGGCCAGACTGGCCAGGATGTTGTAAAACAAGGCCTCGCCGCGGCGGTAGCCGCTGTGCAGCAGAATCGCGAAATCGCCGACTTCCTGCGGAATTTCGTGGGCGGCCACGGCCAGGCTGGTGACAATGCCGAGCTGGACGTCGGTCAGAAACGCTGCGCCGATCAACACGCCGTCGACGAAATTATGAATGCCGTCGCCGAGGATGATGAACATGCCGGCCGGCCGGTGGCCGGCTTGAGCGCCGTGGCTGTGGCCATGGTGGTGATCGTCGTGAGAATCTTCGCCGTGCGCCTCGCAGGCGTTGGAATGGCAGTGGCGCCAGACCAGCAGTTTTTCCAACACGAAAAAACCGAGAATGCCGGCCAGGATGGTCGCCGACAGCGTCGATAATTGTTGCGGCTCTACTTCCTCGAAGGCATGCGGGATCAAGCCGCAAAATGCCCCGGTCAACAACGCGCCGATGGCGAAGCTGATGCCGTGCGGCAACACGTTTTTTTGCTGAGCTTCCGGCAACAGCAAAAACACGGCTGCCGCCAGTACGCTCAAAACCCCGCCCAATGCGGTAAACAAAACGATAAACAGCAATACGCTCAAGAAACTCTCCAGATCAAACTGGCCATGCGGCCGGTGGCGGCACCGTCGCGGCGGTAGGAGTAAAATCGGGCCGGATCGGCCACGGTGCAATAATCGCCGCCGAACACCCGCTCCACGCCCAGCCCGGCCAGTTGCCGGCGCGCCAGTTGGTAAATATCGGCCAGCCATTTGCCGGGGCCATGGGCGGTGAACGCTGACGCGTGGTGGGCGTCGTCGGCCAAAAACGCCTCGCGCACCTCGGTGCCGACTTCGAAATGCTGCGGGCCGATCGCTGGCCCCAGCCAGACCGAGACCTCGCGGCAAACCATGCCGTGCAGGGTCTGGCCGATCACCCCGGCCTGTAAGCCGCGCCAACCGGCATGCGCCGCGGCGATTTTTTCGCCGCCGTCGCCGCAAAACAATACCGGCAGGCAATCGGCGGTCAACACCGCGCAGACCACTCCGCTTCGGTCGGTATAGCTGGCATCGGCGGTCGCTAGGCCCTGCACTTGGTCGGCCTTGACCACATCGATGCCGTGCACCTGTTGCAGCCAGACCGGTTCGGCCGGCAAATCCAGCAGCTCGCGGATGATCTGCCGGTTACGCTGCACATGTTGCGGATCGTCGTTGACGTGGCCGGCCGGATTCAGGCTGGCGTAGCCGCCGATGCTGACGCCGCCGCTACGCAACGTGACTGCCGCCCGCACATTGGCCGGCAACGGCCAATCAGGCTTGATCCAGTTCATTTTCGCCCAGTAACTTGATCAGATTGGCCATGTCCTCCGGCAGCTCTTGCTCCCATTCGCAATAGTCGCCGGTCTCCGGGTGTTCCAAACCCAGTTTGGCGGCATGCAGGGCCTGGCGCTTGAAATTGCGCAACGCTTCGGCCAGGGCCGGGCCGCAATCGGCCGGCATTTGAAAGCGGCCGCCATAGACCGGATCGCCAACCAGCGGATAATTGATATGGGCCATATGCACCCGGATCTGGTGGGTACGGCCGGTTTCCAGTTTGCAGCGGATCAAGGTATGGCGCTTAAAGCGTTGTTCCAACCGATAATGGGTAATCGCTTCCTTGCCGTCGCGCCGCACTGCGTTGCGTTTGCGGTCTACCGGATGGCGGCCGATCGGCGCGTTGACCGTGCCGCCGGCGGTCATCCAGCCTTTGACCAAGGCCAGGTATTCGCGATGAATGGTGCGTTCCTGCAGTTGTTCGACCAGGCTGTTATGGGCTTGCAGAGTCTTGGCCACCATCAGCAGGCCGCTGGTGTCCTTGTCGATCCGATGCACGATGCCGGCGCGGGGCAGAGTTTCCAGTTGCGGCGCATGGTTCAACAAGGCGTTGACCAGCGTGCCGTCCCAATTGCCCACCGCCGGATGCACGACCAGACCGGCGGGCTTGTTGACGATCAGCAGCGAGGCGTCTTCGTATTTAATGTCTAACGGAATTTCCTGGGCGGCATATTCGATAACCCGCTCGGCTTCCGCGTCGAGTTCGATTTCTTCGCCGCCGTCCAGCTTTTCGCGGCCCTTCATGACCTCGCCGTCCACCAGCACCCGGCCGGCCTTGATCCAGGTTTGCAATTTACTGCGCGAATAATCGGGGAACACCTCGGCCAAACACTGGTCCAGCCGCATACCCGCCAGTTCCTCGGGAACCCTTGCCGTCAATATCGTCATAGTCGTTTTTAAGTTATACTCGCGGCCCAAATGCTGCCAAATGCCGCAAAAAACCAACAATATTACAACGTGTTGATAAACGTATGCGATTAGTTTTAGTAAAAACCGTTTTCGCCGCCAGCCTGATCGTGCTGCTGCCAGCGTGCGAAACCTTGGAAGCATTTTCCGGCAAGGGCTCGTCCAGCGAGAAGGAAGAGGAATACGCCGGCTGGGACGACAAAACCTTCCATGAAAAAGCCAAGGAAGCGCTGGACAACAAAAACTACTCGAAGGCGGTGACGCTTTACGAAGCGCTGGAATCGCGCTACCCCTTCGGCGACTACGCCGCCCAAGCCCAACTCAACGTCGCTTACGCTTACTACAAGAACGACGATCCGGAAGCCGCGATTGCCGCCGCCGACCGCTTCATCAAGATCCATCCGCGCAATCCGAAAGTCGATTACGCCTATTATTTGAAAGGCTTGATCAACTATAACCGCGGCATCGGCTTTATCGACCGCTTTTTGCCGACCGACTCCTCGCAACGCGATCCCGGCCCGGCCAAAGACGCTTACGACAACTTCCAGGAACTGATCCGCCGCTATCCGAATAGCGAATACGCCGCCGACGCCAAGCTGCGCATGGTCGCGCTGCGCAACAACATGGCGATGTACGAAGTCCACGTCGCCGATTACTACATGCGGCGCAAAGCCTACATCGCTGCCGTCAACCGCGCCAATTACATCGTCAAGGAATATCAGCGTACCCCGGCAGTACCGTTCGCGCTGCAAATCATGCAGGACGGCTATCGCCAATTAGGCATGGATGAACTGGCCGCCGACGCCGAACGCGTGTTTAAACTGAACTACCCGAACGGTGCGCCGCAAGGCAACTACAAGGATGAAGGCGCAATTCAAAAACTTTGGGATGCGATGGGCCTGGACCAATAAGCGGTTGAGCGCTTTATCCGTTTTAATCCGATGCGGCGGGCTGGGCTTGTTGCTCGGTTACGCTGCCGGCGCCGGCGCAGCGCCGCCGCCGTTGTTTCAAAACCGCTTCTTCCCGCTGTCGCAAACCAACGAACTGTTGTGCGCGACCAGCCAACAGCAATACACCCCAACCGCGGCGCTGGCCGACATCATCCGGTTCTACGAAGCCGAACATCCCGGCCTGCGCAGCCAGGCCGTCGCAGTATTGACCGACCATAAAAACCAGGACCACCTGGACGACCTGGCCGATTACCGCGAAGACTGCACCGGTAACGCCGCCGGCGAGTTGTGCGTGCTGGAAAAATACTGGGGCGACCGCGAAGCCGCCTGGCGGGCGCTGGCCTTGTTTTACGATACCAAAACCGTGGTCAAGCACAGCGACGACTATCGCTACCAAGTGAAACGCTTCTCCGCCGACCACTTGCGCATCTTCGAAAAAGCCATCCGCAAGATTCCGGCCTTTCTGCGGCAGAGTATCAGCAAGGCCAAACCGGTAGATAAGCTGGAACAGGAAATCGCCGATAAACCGACGGCGATGCAACAACTGATCCGCGACGCATTTCAGGAAGACTACAAAAACAGTATTTGGCAGGATCACACCCATCCGTTGACACTGGTACCCGGCATCGGTTTTCGCTCGCAGACCGTGGCCCAGGTGTTCAGCGGCCAGAATCTGATCGTGTTTACCGTCAAGGCCTTCGACAAGGGCAAGGAAGGCGGCACTTACCGCGATATCGGCGTGCAGTACCTGATCGATTTCCGGCTGCCGATCGTGGTGCACGAGATCGCCCATACCATCGACAATTTTCATTTCTGGAACGGCGAGGACGACCTCTACTTCTTTTACAAGTACCACAAGATTTCCAACGACGCCGAGATCATGAAAATCATCGCCCAAGCCCAGTTGGCGCTGTGGCCGTCGAAATGGTTCGAAGCGTTCGAATATCTGGGTGAAGTCAATCAGGGCCGCTACGACGGCAACACCCAGGAAAAGCTGGCGGAACTGGTCGCGCAATACGTGTTGATTCCGGAACGCCTGCAACAAAGCGCGCCGGCCGCTTACCGCTGGCTGCGCGACGATATTTTCCGCGGCATCGAATACCAGGGCTACGACCGCTGCGATCGGCCGCTGACCAAGCCGCTGAATTGGTGGCAATACGCCACCGGCAAGATGCTGGGCCAATAAGCGCTTTGTGCTATGCTGCCGGCGTTTTTCCAGTCCATTTCCGCCCGTTAGCCATGAAAAAACCGCAAACCTTGTCGCTGCAAGAACAACTGTTGAAATCCGGCCTGTCCAACGACGCCAAACTAAAGCAGGTCAAAGCCGAAAAGCGCAAGCAAACCAAACTGGAACGCAATAACGGCGTCGAGATTGTCGACGAAGTGAAACTGAGCGCGGAACAATTGCGCCAGCAACAGGCCGAACGCGACCGGGAATTGAACCGGCAACGCAAGCTGGCCGAAGAACAGAAAGCGTTGGTGGCGCAGATCAAGCAAATCGTCGACTTGAACCGCATCGCCCAGGACGCCAACGGCGTGGCCTATAACTTTACCGACGTCAACAAAGTCAAAACCCTGTATGTTTCCGAAAAAGTCCGCGACGCCTTGAGCAACGGCCGGGCCGGCATCGCCAAAACGGAAAACCGCTACGAAATCGTCCCAGCCGAAGTGGCGCGAAAAATCCAGCAACGCGATGCGGCCAGCGTGGTGGTGTTGAATGACGCCAACCACGACATTGCCGTGGAAGACGACCCTTACGCGGCGTATCAGATTCCGGACGATTTGATGTGGTAGCCCGCAGCCGAGAAGCGATCATACCGCCTCCAGCGGTCGCTATAACTGAGCCGACTCTCAGTCGCCGCTTTCGCCCTGCATCGCCAATGCCGCCTGATATAGCGGCTTCTTGCGCTGGCCGGTGATCTCCACCGCCAGCGCCACAGCAGTTTTGATCGAACATTCCTGCAGCAACAACGCCAATATTCGCCGCTCTTCGTCGCTGATCAAATCGGATTTTTCCGCCGGCGGGCTGCCGGCAACCACGACGACAAACTCGCCTTTGCGCATGTTTTCGTCGGCTTGCACTCGCGCCAACACCTCGCTCAAGCCACCGTCGGCGATGGTTTCGTGCAGTTTGGTAATTTCGCGCGCGACGACAATGCGGTGGTCTGCCGGAAACACGCTCAGCATATCCTCCAGCGCCGCCTGAATCCGGTGGCTGGACTCGTAAAAGGCCCAGGTCGATTCGTCGGCCAGCTTGTCTCGAAAAAATTCGCGTCGGGCCGAGCCGGTGCGCGGCAGAAAACCCTCGAAACTGAAGCGACTGGTCGGCAAGCCGGCTACCGACAATGCGGCGATCAAGGCGCAGGCGCCCGGTATCGGCGTTACCTCGATGCCGTGCTGGCGGGCCAGTTTGACCAGCGGCAAACCTGGATCGCTGATGATCGGCGTGCCGGCGTCGGAGACCAGCGCGACGGATTGGCCCTGCTGCATCCGCTCCACCAGCCCTTGCGAGGCTTTGTCCTCGTTGTGTTGGTGCAACGAGGTCAGCGGCTTGTTGACACCGTAATGCGAAAGCAACATCTTGACGTGTCGGGTGTCTTCGGCGGCGATCAGATCCACTTGTTTTAATACTTCCAAGGCCCGAAAGCTGAAATCGGCCAGATTACCTATCGGCGTGGCAACCACGTATAATTTTCCGTACATTTGTTTTTCCAGGCCCTCTCATGTCCGCATCTAAACTGGGCGCCATTATGCCGCGTCGCTTGCCGAGCTGCTGTTTTTTCGGCCTGCTGCTGCTCAGCGCCTGTGCCGGCGAACCGCCGGCCCGCAAACCGCAATTCGAAGTCAAGCCGCCGGCCAGCGCCAAACGGCCGAAACCAGCGGAAGCCTCGGCTGCCGCGCGCAGCTACCGCTTGCAAGACAGCCGTAGCGGAGTGCGATTGCTGGATGCCGATACCCGCCTGCAAGCCGGCGACAGTGCCGGCGCCCGCCAGGCGCTGGACGCAGTCAACCCGGCCGAACTCAATCCGGAACAAACCAGTAAATACAAACTGATCGACGGCCAGATTGCGCTGAGCATGGGCGATGCCGAAACCGCGGTGCGCAAATTGGAAGGGGTAAGGCCGGCGGTGCTGGCGGAAACGGACCAGATCGCCTATTACCAGTCGATGGCTTTTGCCCAGTCATTGCTCGGCGATGTGCTGGCCGGCGTGCGGATGCGGTTGAAGCTGGGCCGGCTGTTGACCGACCGCGACCGGCAAAAGCAGAACATCATCGCCATTCTCGACGCCCTCAGCGTATTGCCGAGCGAAACCCTGAGCACGACCGCCTCGGTCGCCGACGAACTGAGCGGCTGGATGGCGCTGGCCAAAATTCTGAAACAGCGCAATATGCCGGGCTTCGATAGCGCCGGCCAAATCCAGCAATGGAAGCAAACCTTTCCCGGCCATCCGGCCAATGCCGACTACCTGCAAGCCTATCTGAACGGCGCGCCGGCCGTCGCCGCAGAAGCCGCGCCCGAGCCGGACCAGCAAACGCCGCAACCGGCGGCGACTGCGGCCAGCGGCCCGCTGATCGCGGTACTGCTGCCCAATTCCGGCCAGTATGCGACGGCCGGCAAGGCGATCAGAAACGGCCTGGCCACCGCCTATCGCCTGGCGGCCAGTGCCGCGCCGCAACCGGCCTTGAAATATTACGACAGCGACAGCGGCGACATCGTCGCGCTCTACAAACAAGCCGTCGCCGACGGCGCCAAACAGGTGATCGGCCCGTTGGTGAAGGAGCAGATTCAGACCCTGGCCGACAGCGGCGACCTGAGCGTGCCGGTGCTGGCCTTGAACCATGTCGAGAACCTGAGTAAAGCCAACCTCTACCAATTCGGCCTGAGCCCGATCGACGACGCCGAACAGTTGGTATTGAAAGCTCGCCGCGACGGTTTGCAGAACGCCGTGCTGTTGACCCCGGAAACGCCGCAAGGCCAACGTATCCGCCATTATCTGATGTCGGCCTGGCAAGCGGCCGGCGGCGCCGTACTTGGGGTACAGAGTTACGATCCGAAATCGCGCGACTTCAGCGCCGTGGTCAAAGCCCTGCTGGCGCCGAGCGTGAATACTGCCGGCGCGAAACAGACTTTGGCCGTATTCATCAGCGCCGGACCGGAACAGGCGCGGGAGATTGCGCCGCAACTGCGCTATAGCCAAAGCAGCGAGCTTGCGGTTTACGCGATGCCCAACATCTACAGCGGCCGCCCCAATCCGGCCAAAGATACCGATTTGGGCAAAATCACGTTTTGCGATGTACCCTGGCTGTTCGGCGAGGTCTACGGCGGACCGCTCAGCCAGCAGGCGTTGCAAAGCGCCTGGCAAGGCCTGAGCGACAGCCAAATCAAACTGGTGGCGCTGGGTGTCGATGCCTTCAACGTATTGGGTCAATTAGGCCAACTGGGTACCGCGTCTTATCCCGGCGCTACCGGCCGTTTATCTTTAAACGGCGAAAACCGCATTACCCGCAAATTGGCCTGTGCCGAATTCAAGGCCGGGGTACCGGCTGCGGCCGCTTACCTCGAATAATGCTGTTCGGCAAACCCAAACCGGCCCATCTGCAAAAAGGCGCCGGCGCCGAACAAAGGGCGGCCACCCACCTGCAACAACAAGGCCTGCAACTGGTCTGCAGCAATTTCCGCTGCAAGCACGGCGAGCTGGATCTGGTGATGCGCGACGGCGCCGTGCTGGTCATCGTCGAAGTCCGCTACCGCAAATCGGAGCAATTCGGCGGCGCGTTGGCCAGTATTACCGCGCAAAAGCAGGCGCGCATCGTCGCGGCCACGCAACACTATGTCATAATCAACAACCTGAGCCATTGCGCGATCCGTTTCGATGTCGTGGCAATCTCCGGCGATAACCGCCTCAATTGGATCAAAAACGCGTTTCAAACCTGAACTATGAGCTTACAAGACCGCATCATCGCCCATTTTTCCGACAGTATTCAAACCAAGCAGAATGCGATGGCCAGCTTGTGCGAACTGATCGAATTCGCCTCGCAGAAAATCGTCGAAGCCTTGGTCAACGACCGGAAAGTGCTGACCTGCGGTAACGGCGGCTCGGCCGGCGACGCCCAGCACTTTTCCTCGGAAATGCTGAACCGCTTCGAACGCGAACGGCCGGCGCTACCGGCGATCGCCTTGACCACCGACACCTCGACCATCACTTCCATCGCCAACGATTACCACTACGACGAAGTGTTCGCCAAACAATTGCGGGCGCTGGGTCAGGCCGGCGACATCCTGCTGGTCTACACCAGCAGCGGCAATTCCGGCAATATCGTCAAGGCCGTCAAAGTCGCCCATGATCGCGACATGACCGTCATCGCGCTGAGCGGGAAGGACGGCGGCGCTCTGGCCGGCGTGTTGAACGAGACCGATATCGAGATCCGGGTGCCGTCCGATTCGACGGCCAGGATTCAGGAAGTGCATTTACTGATCTCGCACTGCCTGTGCGATTTGATCGACCACCAATTATTCGGCGGCTAAGCCGCAGGACCCGACTGGCGAACACGTTATGGAATCACCCTGGGAAAATCTGCTGCTGGGTCTCTTGGCCCTGCTGATCCTGTTCTGGATGCGACCCGGCGTCAAAGCCGCGATAGAGCGCAGCAAAAACAGTCCGTCCGATTGGCCGGGGGTGATCGTGCCGCTGCTTGCGGTGGCAATGTTCGTCCTGTTTTTAATATCGATGGTTTGACATGAAACACGAAGATTACGACGACGCAGAATTCGAAGACGAAGACGATTTCGAGGACGACGGCTACGACGACCGCACCCAATTTGCCTACGACGACGAAGTCGAGGAAGAGGACGAAGTCGAATATTACGCGGTCCGGCCCAACAAGACCCGCATCAAAAAAGAGATTGCGGCGATTTTCGCCATGGCGGAAGAAATCAGTGCGTTGGCACCGGCCCACATCGCCGAGTTCGAATTGCCGGAGAACATCGAGAAAGCGCTATGCGACGCCGGCAAGATGGGCCGCAATGCGGCGAAAAAGCGCCTGTTAAAGTACATCACCGGTCAGATGCGCGAATTGGATGTCGACGCGATCCGGGAAAAGCTGGCGCGCTTGAAAAACCGCAGCGCCCACGGCGTGCGCGAACACCACCAGGCCGAGCGCTGGCGCGACCAACTGCTGAGCGAAGCCGGCAATGCCGCGCTGACGCAACTGGTGTCGGAATTTCCGGAGGCCGATACCCAGCATCTGCGCCAACTGCAACGCAACGCGCTGAAAGAAGCCAAGGACGCCAAACCGCCGAAGTCGGCGCGCCTGCTCTACAAATACCTGAAACAATTGATCAGCGACACCGGCCATTCCACCGCAGCCGACGCGGCAGAGCCGGAAGACGATTCGGACTGATCCAGCAATCTCTCAATCGGTCAAGTTTCGCATCTGGCCGAGAATCCAGCTCTGCCGTTTCAGCACATAAGCGCTGGGTTGGTCGGCCTTGAGCAAGATCGGATTCGGCAGCGTGGCAGCAAGCAATGCCGCTTGCGCCGCCGACAACTGCCGGGCCGGAATACCGAAGTAATGCCGACTGGCGGCCTCGATACCGAACAGGTGATCGCCGAATTCGGCGATGTTCAGATACACCTCCAAAATCCGCTGTTTGTCCCACAGCGCCTCTATCAGTACGGTAAACCAGATCTCCAAGCCCTTGCGCACGAAGTGTTTCGCCGGGCTCAGAAACAGGTTTTTCGCCACTTGCTGGCTAATCGTGCTGGCGCCGCGCAATTTGCCGCCGCGTAAATATTGCTGAAAAGCTTTGCCGATCGCATCGACGTCGAAGCCGTTATGCTGGTAGAACAACTGATCCTCAGAGGCGATCACGGCATGAAAGGCATGCGCCGAAATCCGCTCGCGGCCGACCCAATGCTGATTGATCGGCCGATAAGCCCTGCCTTCGGCCAGATCGTCGATATGCTGGTGCAGCATGAAGGCCGAAGTCGGCGCCGGCAAAACCCTTAGCGCCGCGACCAGCAACAGGGAACTGGCCAAAAAACACCACACTGCGACACTTGCCAGACGTTTCAAGCGCCTGGGCCAACTGAGAGTCGGCTTGGACCGGCGAGGAGACGGAAAGCGATAGCGTGCCGGATGACGAAAGTGGTTCACAAGCGATGCCAGATAATCAACAGGCTGGTTATTATCCACGATTCAGTGGCATAGCGAATCCCGGTCGGCACAGCGTACAGCCGCTTTCCCTTCCGACAATCCGAAACAGCGCACCGGCACCAAAAAAGTGCAACAAATTCGGTCGCCGTTGCGGCGATCCGCAGCCGCCAGAGCGCGACCAAGCAGACCAAGCGCAAAGAAGTGTGGCAAATCGCCTGAATTTTGGCGTTATTTATGGCATTTAACATAGATTAGATTGATTTACGCGCTTCCGATCCGCCGGCCACACAGAAAATCAAGCACAAACAAAATTGGCACGAATAGTGTTATATAAAATGCGGCATCAAGGATGTTAAGTTCTCTCCCCCGTGAACATGGAAAACAACGACGCCAGGGAATACCTGGATAGAAGCGTGGACGAAACACTTCTATCCAGGCAAGGATGGTCTCTTTTCTGATTCATTCGGCCCCAAGCCGAGCCAAATTTGGTTTTCACTCTGGTGCAAACCGCACCGAAAAACGCCTCCGCGGTCCAATCCCATTGTCAGCCGGCTAAGCAGCGTCAGGCCTTGCGCCATTGTGTTGCAGGCTTGCAGCCGTGGCGCAGAAAGAAGTGCCGCCCCCGCCACTACGGAAACGGCAATGAGGAAGGCTGGGAACGACTTAGTATTCCAGCTTCAATGAGCCCATCGCCGAAATCGGCGCGCCGACGTTGGCCGTCGGTATCCATGAGGTCGAGCCGGTGAAATATTCCTTGTCCAGCAAGTTATAGACATTGACCTGCGCGGTCAGGCGGGTTTTGCCGATCGGCTGCACATAAGCCGCCATCGCGTCCAGCCGGGTGTAACCGGGCAACTGAAAGCTATTGGCGGTGTCGCCCTCGCGTTTGCCGACCACTACGCCGCCCAGGCCGGCCTTGAAATGCTCGGTAAATTGGTAGCTTCCCCACAGGCTGGCTTGATGCTCTGGCACGTTCAACAGACGATTGCCTTCCGTGCCGTTGTTGTCTTTGGTAACCCGGCCGTCGGTATAGGCATAGGTCGTGACCAGACTGAAGTTATCGCTGAGTTGGCCTTTGATATCGACCTCGATGCCCTGGCTGCGCGCTTCGCCGATCGCCACCTGGTCCAACGGATCGGGCGTGCTGAGGTCGGCGGTCAGCATATTGGTTTTTTTCAGGTGGTAGTAAGCCACGGTGGACGACAGCCGCTTATCGAACAGCTCGGTCTTGAAGCCGATTTCGTACTGCTCGGCCGATTGCGGCTGAAAGGTACCGCCGGTCAAGCCATTGCGGCCGTTGTTACTGCCGAAGGATTCGACGTAATTGCCGTAGACCGACAACCAGTCCCACGGCTGGTAGAGGATGCCGACCCGAGGCGTGAATTTGTCCTCGTGGCGCATGCTGAAGCCGTCCTTGGTGGCTTCCCAGGACGTGCCGCCGAAGCCGCCGTAACCGGCCATGTCGTAGCGGCCGCCGCCCATGATGTGCAATTTGTCCCAGAGCGTGATCTGGTCTTGAAAATAGACGCCGTACCAATCGTCGCGCTCGCGCCAGAACCAGTTGGGCCGGATTGCGTTGACTGCGGCGACATCGATCGTGTCATAGCGCGGATTGTCGATATCGAAGGTCGAATTGATCGGATCGCCCCAATCGCTGGAAGCAAACATGTTATCCGGCGCATCCTGGTTGAAGAAAAACCAGTCGCCGCCGACCAACACGTTGTGTTTCAGGCCGTAGGTCTCGAATTTGCCGGTCAAATCCAGACTGGTCGAATACGAGCGCCGCTCTGAGGTCCCGGTAATGACCCAGCGCCCCAAGGTGCGGCCGTCCGCATTCAGCTTGCCATTCGGTCCCGGCCCGCCGAAGACAATATCGGTTTCGTCCCACTGGAATTTATGCTTGATCGCCCAATCGTCGTTGAATTTGAAGCTCCAGTCGGCGTAAACCAGGGTATTGTCCTGGCGCGGCCGAAACGCCGGATCGCCGGTGAACAAATTGCGCCGGCCCACCACCGGCCTGTTGTCCAGCACCGGCACGCCGTAATCGTCCATGTAATTGTCGTGACGCTTTTCGATGTCCAGGTTGGCCTCGAAGCGGTCGTTCGGCCGCCAGGTCAGCGAAGGGGCGATGAATATACGTTCGTGATCGACGATGTCGCGAAACGACTCGCCGCTATCGTAGGCGCCGTTAAAGCGGTAGAGTAGGGTTTTTGCACTATCCAGCGGCCCGGTGGCATCGACGGTGGTGCGGTACTCGCTGAACGAGCCGAATTGCTGCTGCAGCGCGTAATACGGCGTGGCTAACGGCTTTTTGGTCACGTAATTAACCATGCCGCCGGGCTGCAAGCGGCCGTACAGCACCGCCGCCGGACCTTTCAGCACTTCGATTTGCTCCATGTTCGACACGTCGAATTTACCCATCGAGCGCCGAAAGCCGTTCCGGTAGTTTTGTTCGCCGGAGTCGAAACCGCGGATGATAAAGCTTTCGTACATATCGGCGGTACCGTAGGCGCGTTGCACGCCGCTGACGTTATTGATCACGGCATCCTCGAAGCGGACCGCCTGCTGGTCGTTCAAAATCGCGCGGGGCACGACTTGGACCGAGACCGGCGTGTCCATGATCGCAATATTGGTCTTGGTCGCGGTGGACGCGTTCGGCACCGCATATAGCTGGTTGAACGGATTGTTCGGATCGTAAGCTCTGTTACCGACCACGTTGACCGCCGGCAATGCGGCCGGGTCCGGCCGGTAATTCAAAGCCTGTTTTTCGATCACCACGTTGCCGTTTTCGGCAATGCGGTAACTCAAACCGCTATCGCGCAGCAAGAGTTGCAGCGCCGCTTCCGGTGTGTAACTGCCGCGTAGCGGCCGGCTGCTCAGGCCTGCGGCGATCGAGGCATCATAAACCAGTTGCAGGCCGGCGCTTTCGGCCAGCCGGTTCAAGGCCGTTGCCAAGGCGCCTGCCGGTATGTCGAACGGCCGGGCGGCACTGTCGGCGTGGGCCAGCGAAGCCGCAAGGCCAACCCCCAGCGCCCAAGCCGCAACCTGGTTTTTCAATCCGCGGCCGGCGCATCTCTTCGTGGTTCTAACGATCATGCATTTCCCTCTAAGGTTGTTATCGGATGGCTGATACTGCTTTTGACGCACTAGCAGCCGAAAACAGGAGGTGAGGAAACGCAAAAACCGCAATCCGCCGCAGAAAACGCCGCCGGTTACCGGTGTAGCAGAATCAAATAGTCGCCGAGGCGGGAGGAACGAATGTGTAGAGAAGATTCCAGTGCGGCCAGTACTGCCAGCGGCTGGTCGGTACGAAATACGCCGCTGACCCGGCGTTCGGCGAGCGCCGCATCGCCGATCAGCAATAAACCGCGGTGGTAGCGGTTCAACTCGGCGACGACATCGCCGAGCGGCCGGTTTTCGAATACCAGCTTGCCGCGGCGCCAGGCCGTGGCGGCCAGCTGGTCGACGGCACTCGCCGGGCCTATCCCGGCTTCCCGGCTAAACATCGCCTGCTCGCCCTCCGCCAGCACGCCGTGCTGGCGGCCCGAGCCGCGTTGCACATCGAGGGCGACACTGTGCTCGGTGACACCAACCTCGACATTGTCGCCGTCGACACGCACGTTGAATGCGGTGCCCAACGCGGTGATCAGGCCGTCGCCGGCCTGCACTTGAAACGGTCTGGCCGGGTCGGGACTGACTTCGAACAGCGCTTCGCCGCGCAGCAGCGTCAATCGGCGCTGGCCGGCGCCGAATTGAACCAGCAGCGCGCTGTTGCCGTTCAAATGCACGGCGGAACCGTCGCTGAGGGCAATATCGCGCACTTCGCCGAAACCGGTATGAAAGTCGGCGCGCAAACCCAGGGACAACGGGCTCAACCACCACAGTGCCAAACTCGCCGCCAACGCCAACGGTAACCGGGCTCGCTGCCGGATTTTCGCCGAAACCGGTTTTGGCGGCTGGAGCGGCAAATCGGCCGCCACCGGACCCAAACCCGGCTCGACTTCCGCCAGATCGCTCCACAACTGCTGCAACCGGCGATAGGCTTCCGCGTGGGCGGCGTCGGCGGCCAGCCAGCGCTCGAATTCGGCCAGCAGCGCGGGATCGTCGCTAGCGCCGTCCAATTTGACCCACCAGGCGCGAGCCTCGGCCTTGACCGATGCCGGGATTTTCATCGCGCAGTCTCGCGCCGGGATTGCAGGAGGCGGTCGCGCACTAGCGGTTGGGGAGCGGATATGTTCATCGGCGGCATCATGGTGGAAGCGTTGCCATTATAGGACGCGCGCTGGCGCAAAAACAGGAAGGCCGCTAGTCGTCGCAGTCCTGCAATGCCGCCAATGCGTTGCGCAGATGTTTTTCGACCATATTGCGCGAGATCCCCAAACGCTCGGCGATCTCGGCATGGCTCAGGCCGTCGTATTTACGCATGACGAACACCGTGCGGCATTTCGGCGGCAGCCGTTCTACCGCAGAAATCAGCCGGTGCAAACGTTCGCGGGCGGCGTTGATTTGTTCCGGATCGGCCGTACTGTCGACGCCGGAATCGGCCTCTGCGCCGTCTTCGTAATGCGCATACTGCTCGCGCACCTGGCGGCGGCGTTCGTAATCGGTCGCCAGATTGGCGGCGATTCGGTGCAGCAAGGCGCGCGGATTCTCCGCCTGGCGCCACAAGTCGCCGGCCAGCATGCGCTGATAGGTTTCCTGGACGATGTCGCCCGCCGTGTCCAAACAGCCGCAACGCCTGAACATGACTCGGCGCAATTCGTCGTCGTAGGTTTTGATCAGATCGGAAATATCAAGAATAGTGCTCATGGTCCCGGCCAAGCGAAGCGATGGCCGGAAGCAACCAAAACTCGTGCCAGATCGGCATCAACACCTGTCCGAACAAGGCCTTAGTAATCTTGGGAAAATTTCTCGGCCGATTCGGCCCGAAAAAATAAGCGATATGCCGCAGCGGAATGGATTGCTTAACATAGTTTAATAAAGTCGGCCGGAGCGCGCTCGCTTCAAGCCCGCCCGGCTTCAGCCCATTTCCCCGCACTTTGCGCGGGCCGACGACTCAAGGCTCTGCGGGCGTCGCCGGTGTCGGCTCGACTGCGCTGGCCTTGGCGCCAAGCACATTGCGGTCCATCTCCAAGGTAACGGTGTTGTTTTGGTGCAAGACCAACGGCGCCAACGCCCGCCATTGCGCGTCATCCAGTTTGCGGAAGGCCGCGAAGAAACCGATCTTGCGCGTGTCTGCGGCGGGCTCGATCGGCAAGGTTTTCTGTTCGCCGGGCTTGATCAGCAATTCCTGCTTGCGCAGCAAGTCGCCACCTAGAGCCAGCTGCTCCTTATCGAACAAGGTAAAGAAATCCGCGGCGGCGAAACCGCTCTGTTCGCGCAGTTCGTAAATCCGCAGCAATACCGGCGAGGCTTTGCCGGCTGCATCCGGATTCAATTGCTTGCCGGCATTGATTTGCAAGGTCAACTGCGTCGGCGGGACCGGTGGCGGCAGCTCCGGCGTCTCGGCGCAAGATGCCAGCATAACGCTGCATAAAATCGGTAGGAGTCTGGATAGCGGCATAAAAATACTCTCTAGGGAAAATCGCGATATCGGCATTCTGCCATAGACTCGGTACATTGCGTGCGCCGCCAACGCGGCGGTAAACGCCTAGCCGGTCAACGTGCCTTCCGGCTCGGTACGCCCGACGCCACTTTGCAAACTACGCAGAAACTCGTTGGCAGGCAACGGCCGACTGTAGAGATAGCCTTGAAACAACGCGCAGTGCTGTTGCTTCAGAAAATCCACCTGTTGCTGGTTTTCGACGCCCTCGGCAATCGTCTCCATCCCCAAGCCGTCGGCCAGGGCCAAAATCGCCCGGACGATAGCCTCGCTGCTGTCGTCGGTATCGAGCTGGCGGACGAAGGACTGGTCGATTTTCAACACGTCCAGCGGCAATTGCTTCAGATAAGACAAAGACGAAAAGCCGGTACCGAAATCGTCCATCGACAGAGTCAAGCCCAGGTCTTTCAATTGCTGCATTCTCGCGACGCAGCTTGCCACATCGCCGATCACGACCGACTCGGTCAATTCCAACTCCAGCCAACACGGATCGATGCCGGTCGAGTGCAAAACCGCCGCCACCTTTTCCACCAGGTCGGACCGTTTGAAATCGATAGCGGACAGGTTGACGGAAACCCGCAATGGCTCGAAGCCTTGCTGATGGCAGAATTTGACCCACAGGCAGGCCTGTTCCAGCACCCAATCGCTGATTTCGACAATCAAGCCGGTCTGCTCCGCCAATGGAATGAATTTGGCCGGCGAGACCATGCCCAATTCGGCATGCTGCCAACGAATCAAGGCTTCGGCGCCGACGATGCGACCGTTCCAGTCGACCTTGGGCTGGTAGTAAACCAGTAATTCCTGGCGGGAAACGGCCTCGCGCAACTCGTGTTCGAGTTTGATATTTTCCAACGCGGCGGCATTCAGTTCCGGCGAGTAAAACCGGAACACGCCGCGGCCCTCGCTTTTGGCGTGGTACATTGCGGCGTCGGCATTTTTCAGCAAGTCTTCGACATTGTCGGCGTCACCGGGGAACATGGCGATGCCGAGACTGGTGCCGATCTTGACCGGCAATCCGGCGACGACCAGGGTGCGCTGTATCGCAGCCAGTATCTTCTCGGCGATGGTCGTGACGAAGCCGGCCGGGTTGCCGTGCTGATGCAAATCGGACAGCACGATCACAAATTCGTCGCCGCCCATCCTGACGACCAAATCGGTTTTGCGTACGCATTGCAAAAAAATCCGCGCCGCCTGCGCCAGCAACTCGTCGCCGGCCGTGTGGCCGAGCGAATCGTTGATATTCTTGAACCGGTCCAGATCAAGGAAAAACACCGCAACCTGCGACTCGTCGCGCCGGGCTCTATCCAACTCCTGTTGCAGCCGGTCGTGCAACACCAGTCGATTGGGCAAATCGGTCAAAGGATCGTAATGCGCCTGCCGGTAAAGCTTTTCTTCCCAGGCCGCATTCGACAAGGCCACGGCGATGCGGTCGGCAAAATCGGCCGCGGCTTGTCTGGCCTCGGCCGAAATAGTGTTCGGCGCCTTGTATCCCAAGCAAAGCAAGGCCGCCAGAGCACCGTTGATCGCCACCGGCACGATCAGATATTGCCAAGCCCCCTCGCCGCGCAAACGTTGCAGATAGGCCGACGGCGCCGGCCGGTTCGGTTCGAGCGCCAGGAGCTGGATGCCGGCTTCGAGCAATCCGGTAAAATCCTGCTGCTCCAGAAACAAAGGCTCTTGCGACAGCTCGACCGCTTGACCGCCGCTACGGACGCGGATATTGCCGAGCGCCAAGTGTACCGGGTCGATATCGGCTATCGCGATCATCTCGCAGCCGAGGATGCCGGGCAGGCGGTTCAATACGATTTCGATAATGTCCCCGGCGTTCAAGGCCGACAGAATGGTGCGGTCGATTTCGGCCATGGCCTCGAGCAGATCGAATTGACCGCGCAAGCGTTGGGTCATGGCATTGAACGAATCGGCCAGGGTTTCGAACTCGTCCCGGCTATCGATCAGGACCCTGGTGTCGAAATTGCCCGCGGCAATGTCCTGTGTGGCGGCTTTCAGGCTGGCCAGCGGCGTCAGGTACTTGCCGATCATACGCATACTTAGATAAATGACCACCAGCAACGCCAGCGCCGTCACCGGCGGGTAAATCTCTCTGAATTGGCGCATGCCGGCGAACGCCACCGCAGCCGGCTGGCTTTGGACGATGACCAGATCGGAACCGGCAAACAAATTGCCGACCGGCAACTTCCAGGAGGCGGTCAAATAGGTTTCGTTACCGATTTGCCAATCGAATTGGTCGCTGTTGAGCTGTGCCAGCCGGTCTCTGGCGTCGGCCGGCAGCCCGTACTCCGGCTCCGATGCGAACAATAGCTGGCGGCTGGCGGCATCCATGATCCATAACAGATTGTTCGGATCGATGTTTTCCGCTTCCCACAATTGTTCCGGCTTTAATTCCACCATCAAGATCCCAGCTTCCGGGCGGTTTTCGACCAGATTGACGGCCATCCACAAGCTGTAGCTGCCGCTCCGGTTCGCGGCCGCTCCGATGAAGGTCTTGCCGGCCCCGACTAACTTCAGCTCTTGCTCGCCGAGTTCCGGAACCTCGCCGGCATCGGCAGCTGGGGAAAGCGTTGCCCCGTTCGGGCCTAGCAACACCGCTTCGGCAAACTGGCCTTGTAACCATTGTCGATGTTCCTCGCCGATTGCCGCGCCGCCGCCATTATCGCCGGCTTGCTCCAGCCGCATGGCGGCTATGCGTAGCGACTTGTCCAAAAAGATCAAGCGGCCGATCAGGCCGTAAGCGTAATCCTTACAACTGCGCTGCAAGGCTTTGCCGGTTTGGCCGCGCAGCTGGGTTTCGACCTGGCGGTAGGATAGTCCGCCCAACAGCAGGATTGGTATCAGCGCCGCCAGGACGAACGACAGTAAAATCCGCCGCGCCACCTTACTATTGAAAATCGGCAGCGTCCAGTTCATCGCCGCTAACTCAAAAATCGGCCGCCAAACCGACAAATGCGCCGTCGCGGGCAATAATGATGTCGTCCACACTGTCTTTCTGGCTGATTCGTGGTTTGGTCACGCCGTTTTTGCCCATGCTGTACAAATCGTAGTTGGTATTGATCGGATTCAAGGCGCCGTCTTTGCGGACATCGCCCATCACGCCCGGATCGCCGTTAACGATATTCAGATAGACATAGGCCTTGCCCCAGGGATCGATGCCGCCATTGGGCAAGGCGGTGCCTAAAGCTGCCAGCGAGTCCGGATAGCGGAATTCGCGGGTGTAATAGCGCTCAATCTCGGTCTGGATGGCCATGATCTCGCTGATCGCCAACGAATTTCGGGTCCGGTCGATATAGCCGTTATAAGCCGGAACGGCAATCGCCGTCAGGATGCCGACGATCGCGGTGGCAATCAGTGCCTCGATTAAGGTAAAGCCGGATCGTTGGAGTTTGCGGTTGAACATACTTACGAATATTTCTCGGGAAGTCACAGTAGTGTTAAAAGAAAGCCGGTTAAGGCAGCAAAACGGCTTCAGAGTACCGTAAAAAAGCGTTAGCTATAAACCGATAATCAAAAATACCCGTATCCCTCACAAAACGGTCACTGTCAGCCGACCGGAAGTATAGCGAGGCATCGGCGTTTGTGGGATTGGCCCCAGGGTTTAGCTCGCCGGCATTAGCAATGGGCCGACGATCGAAGCCGCCTGCCGGAAGGAATACAACGCTTACGGTTTCAGCGTCCACCGGTATTCGGCATCGCCCGCTTGCAACGCCAAGGGCACCCCCTGCAACCAATACGGCTGCTGGTCCATATAAAACTCGGACAGCGGATGACCGGACTGGCCGCCGGGCATATGCAGAATGCCGTCTTGCCAATGCCCCGGCGAGACCACCAAGCGCTCGCTGGCGGCAAAATTGGCGCCGGCCACCCGGACGCAATATCCGGTGCAACCGGCCAGCGTCTGCTCCGGCATGTTCAAAAACGCCGCCAGAAACGGCATCGCCTTACTGAACGGATGCGCATACGCGGCCTTGTTCTGCGAACCCCAGGTCAGATCGGCCAATTTTTTGCCGGGATTGCGCGCCAACAATTTGCCGGCAGCGGCTTGCAGTTGGGCTGCGACAAAGCCATCCCAATCCCGATATTTGGCTGCGTCCGGCAACAGGGCCGGATCGGCAGCGCTCAGCAAGGCCTGCAGCGGCGTATCGACGTAATTCCAGGCGTAGCTGAACTCGGGATCGGCTTGTTTGCAAGCGGCCAGAAACGGCGGAATTACCGCTTCGATCAGCTGTTTGCGAAACTCGACCAATAACGGCAACCCCAAACTGTCGGCATCGGCACGGCCGTTCCAGGCCAGCAAATAAGCGCGAATCGCCGCCGTTTCGGCTTGCGCGGCCGGATCGATACCATTAAGCGCGTGCAAGGCCAGTTGCCGGTAGTAACCGAAAAACTCGGATTCGGTATCCAATTGCAGATTGAATAGCGACCATTCGTCGTGCAATGCCGTTTGCCGCAGTTTTTGCGAAATCCGGAACGCCCGGTAACCGTTGGCGAACTGATGGCCGATCACGACCGGATAGTCGGCGCCGAACCGGCGCTCGTTGGCCGAGGCCAGAAAGCCCTGCGCCGGGTCCAGGTTGCGCGGCATCCGTTCCGGCGGCAAATAGCCGCTCCAACCGGTGTTGCCGTCGGCCCAGGAGGTGCTGACCGAACCGTCGCCGCCGAAGCGCAACGGAATTTTGCCGGTCAGGGTCCAGGCGATCCGGCCGCCGTTATCGGCAAACAGCACGTTCAGCTGCGGCACACCGGCGCGGTTGGCGATGGCCAAGGCCTGCTCGAAGTTTTGGCTCTGCTCCAATTCCAGCCATTCGGTATTGACCGCTTCCGTGTCCAGCGCCGCCCAGCGAATCGCGACCGCCCGGCCCAGCAAAGGCTTATCCGCGACCGGGCCCCAGCGAGTTTCGCGGACCACCAATTCGCGTTCGCCGCCGCCTTTGATTCGAATCGTCTCCCGGCGTTGCTCGAAAGCGCGCCAGCCGTCGCCGTCGCGGTACTGTCCGGCATGCTCCGGATCGGTTTCGAGTTGGACCAAATCCAGAAAATCGCCGCCGAGATTGGTCACCCCCCAGGCCAAATAGCGGTTGCTACCGGCGATCAGAAATGGCGTACCGGGCAAGTTGACGCCGACCGCTTCCACGCCCGGATACGCCAGCTCGATCCGGTACCAGATATTGGGGACGTTGATGCTCAAATGCATGTCGTTGGCCAAAATTGCCCGACCGTCCGCGGTTTTGCGGCCGCTGACCGCCCAGGCATTGGAGCCGGCCAGGCTTTCGCCGGCAGCGGCGTCGGCCAATTGCGGCCCAACCCTTCCACTCTGCGCCAACAACGGCTGCAAGATTGCGGCGGGCACCGGCTGCGACGGCCGCAAAGAGGCTCCCGCTTGCAATAGTTGATCGGTATAGCGGTCGGTATCCGGCGTGAAAAAAGCGACGGCGGCCGCAGGCAAGCTGCGTTGCATCACGCTCAACATCCGCTCGCTCTGCTCGGCGCGCGCGGTCAGCGTTTCGAACATGCCGAACATCATCAGCAAGCAATCCTCGGCCTGCCAGAGCTCCGGACTGTAACCGAGGGCGCCGAACTCGAACGGTAACACCCTGGCTTGCATCAGATAGCTGTTGACCCCGTCGGCGTAAGCTTGCAAATACTCGCGGTGCGTGACCGGCAATGCCGCAAAAACGCGGCCGGCGCGGAGCTTAAAACCGTAAATCCGGGCCTGCTTGTCGCTGTCGAAGGCCTTGTCGCCGAAGACTTCGGCCAACCGGCCGGCATTCTTACGCCGCATCAAATCCATTTGAAACAAACGGTCGCGGGCGGTGACATAACCCAGCACCCGCACCGCGTCGGTCCGACTAGCGGCATGAATCGACGGAATACCGTGCAGGTCGGTTGCGACCGCCGCCGGCGCCGCCAACTGCGGCAAGCGGCGCTCGCCATCCAGCGCCGGCAACGAACTATGCAACCAGGCGTAGCCCAGGCCGCTAATCCCCAACAACAATGCCGCCCCTGCACTGGCCAAATTGACCCAGATTTTTTTAGCTTTAGCCATGCCTAACCGCTCCCGTCGAAATCGCAGAGGGTTTTACCCGAGATTCGGACAAACGGCAACGGCCGCTGCAGTTTGCTGGAGTTACGGCAATTTCGGACGGGCTGCCGCTAAGGAATCCGTATTACGCCACTACTCCCACTCAATCGTCGCCGGTGGCTTACCCGAAATATCGTAAGTCACCCGCGAAATGCCCGGCACTTCGTTGATGATGCGACGGGAAACCAAGTCCAGGAAGTCGTACGGCAGATGCGCCCAGCGGGCGGTCATGAAGTCGATGGTTTCCACGGCGCGCAGGGCGACGACGTAGTCGTATTTGCGGCCGTCGCCCATCACGCCGACCGATTTGACCGGTAGAAACACTGCGAAGGCTTGGCTGACTTTGTCGTACAGGCCGTGGTTGCGCAGTTCGGCAATGAAGATGTCGTCGGCGCGGCGCAACAGGTCGGCGTAGGATTTTTTGACTTCGCCGAGAATGCGCACGCCCAGGCCGGGGCCGGGGAAGGGGTGGCGGTGGATCATGTCGGCGGGCAGGCCCAGTTCCAGGCCGAGTTTGCGCACTTCGTCCTTGAACAGTTCGCGCAGCGGTTCGACCAGTTTCAAGGTCATGTTTTCCGGCAGGCCGCCAACGTTGTGATGCGATTTGATCAAATGCGCCTTGCCGCTCTTGGCGCCGGCCGATTCGATTACGTCCGGATAGATGGTGCCTTGCGCCAGCCATTTGGCGTCGGTCAGTTTGCCGGCTTCCTCGTCGAAGATTTCCACGAACAGGCCGCCGATGATTTTGCGTTTCTGTTCCGGATCGTTGACGCCGGATAACGCGCTCATATAACGCGCTTCGGCATCGACCCGGATCACTTTGATGCCCATATGCTGAGCGAACATCGCCATGACCTGGTCGCCTTCGTGCAGGCGCAGCAGGCCGGTATCGACGAACACGCAGGTCAGTTGCGAGGCTATGGCGCGGCGCAGTAACGCGGCAACCACCGAGGAATCGACGCCGCCGGACAAGCCGAGAATGACTTGGTCGCTGCCGACTTTTTCCCGCACCGCCTTGATGCTGTCTTCGATGATGTTGCTGGAATTCCATAGCGCCGCGCAGCCGCAGATGTCCAAGACAAAACGACTGAGGATGCGGCCGCCCTGCTTGGTGTGGGTGACTTCCGGGTGGAATTGCAGCGCGTAGAAATTACGCTCTTCGTCGGCGATGCCGGCAATCGGCGCGCCGTCCGAGCTGGCGATTAGTTTAAAGCCTGCCGGCAGTTCGACCACGCGGTCGCCGTGGCTCATCCACACGTCCAATAGACCAAAGCCTTCCGCCGAGACCTGGTCTTCGATTTCCTTGAGCAGTTTCGAGTGGCCGCGGGCGCGGATTTGGGCGTAACCGAATTCGCGGTGGTCGGACGATTCGACCTTGCCGCCCAATTGTTCGGCCATGGTCTGCATGCCGTAGCAAATACCCAGCACCGGTACGCCCAGTTCGAACACGGCTTGCGGTGCGCGCGGAGTGTCGCTGCTGGTCACGGTCTCCGGGCCGCCGGACAGGATGATGCCCTTGGCGCCGAAGTTTTTGACCTCTTCGTCGCTGCTGTCGCAGGAATAGATTTCGCAGTACACACCGATTTCGCGGATGCGGCGGGCGATCAGTTGCGTATATTGCGAACCGAAGTCGAGGATCAGGATTTTGTCGGAATGGATGTTGGCGGCGGCAGGATTCGTCACGGTGTAACCTTCGATGATGCTGGAGAGGCCTTAACCGGTTAAGGCCTGTTTGTGGCTATTGGCGCGGTCGGCTGTCACAGCAGCCGATGGTCGCGATAAAGTTGATCGAGCAAAGCTTTACTGTCGGCGACTTGCTGACTCAAGTTGCGCTCGGCAATGGTACGTTGCAACTTTTTCACAAATCGCAAATACGGCGCCGCCCGCATGTAATGGCGCAAATTGGTATGGCCTTTGACGACGGTACTGATCCGCTCGGCATTGCCCGGCAGTCGCCAATCCGTTGCGGCAGCGGTGGCGGCAGGCTGGAAGAACATGGTCAGATTGCCGCCGTCCGCCGACAGCAAATGGCCGACCGCGTGCAGGCCGGCTTTTTCGCCCATTTTCTGCAGCGTCTGCACATTGAAGTTGAACAAATGCGCTTCGTGGAAACTGCTGGCCGGCGATTGGCACACCGCTTCGACATTCGGTACTTCCACGACCAAGGTCGCGTCGGGTTTCAGCAGCTTGCGCAAAAAGCCGAGTACCGAACCAGGGTCCGCGGTGTGTTCCAGCACATGCCAGATCGTGATCAAGTCGAAGCTGGCATCGGTAAAGTCGCCGTCCTGGACAAAGCCGACCTGCAAGTTCAACTGGTACTGGGCTTTGGAGTATTCGGCATAGCCTTTATTCGGTTCGATACCTTGAATGTCGTGGCCCAAGGCCTGCATCAGGTAAGCGAACTCGCCGCCGCCGGTGCCGACATCGAGCATGGTCTTCCGGCTTTGTAGTAAATGCTTGATCTTGTCGTGACGTTCGATCGCCACTCGGCCGGCACGCAATATGTGTTTGGCTTGCGGCGCGTAGGTCTTTTTGTAGTCCAGCCGGTACTCTTCTTCGTAAAACTGGCGCGGATCGTGCGGAAACGGATCGCTCCAGACTAAGCCGCACTGGTCGCAGATCACGGTGCGCAATTGGGCGCCGCTTCGGCTACGCATGGACAGTACGCTGACATGGTGATTGCCGCATAAATTGCAGGGGGTCGAAGAAGTTTCTGACATTGCGCTTACGAGGTTGTGAGGGTTGAGATTCGCACCGGACCGGCTTGGGTCCGGTGCGCAAACCGGGGCGGCCGGTTTAGTTCATATGGTAATTGGGCGCTTCTTTGGTAATCGTCACGTCATGGACGTGGCTTTCACGCATGCCGGCGTTGGTCACGCGCACGAACTGGGCGTTTTCCCGCATCTCGGCGATGGTGCTGTTGCCGGTATAGCCCATGCTGGAACGCACGCCGCCGAGTAACTGGTGGATGATGGCCAACACACTGCCTTTATAAGGCACCCGGCCTTCGATGCCTTCCGGCACCAGTTTTTCGACCTGCTCGGTGTCTTCCTGAAAGTAGCGGTCGCTGGAGCCTTGTTGCTGAGACATGGCTCCCAACGAACCCATGCCGCGATAGGATTTATAGGAGCGGCCCTGGAACAGTTCCACTTCGCCCGGCGCTTCCTCGGTACCGGCGAACAGGCCGCCCAACATCACGGCATATGCGCCAGCCGCCAAAGCTTTGGCGACATCGCCGGAATAGCGGATACCGCCGTCAGCGATCAACGGCACGCCGGTGCCTTTCAACGCGGCGGCTACGTTCGCGACCGCGGTGATTTGCGGCACGCCGACGCCGGCGACGATGCGGGTAGTGCAAATCGAGCCGGGACCAATACCCACTTTGACGCCGTCGGCGCCGGCTTCGACCAGGGCTTTGGCCGCCGCCGCGGTGGCGATGTTGCCGCCGATGACTTGCACTTGCGGAAAGTTTTGTTTGACCCAGCGCACTTTGTCCAGCACGCCCTGGGAATGGCCGTGGGCGGTATCGACGATGATGACGTCGACGCCGGCTTCCACCAAAGCCGCGACCCGCTCGCCGGTATCGGTTCCGGTACCAACCGCAGCACCGACCAGCAAGCGCTCCTGCTCGTCCTTGCAGGCTTGCGGATTGTCTTTGGCTTTCTGGATGTCCTTGACCGTGATCATGCCGCGCAAATGAAAGGCATCGTTAACGACCAACACCTTTTCGATGCGGTGGGTATGCAATTTCTCGATCACTTCTTTATGGCTGAACGATTCGTTTACCGTCACCAGTTTGTCTTTCGGCGTCATGATCTGGCTGATCGCCACCTCCAGCCGGGTTTCGAACCGCAAATCGCGGCTGGTGACGATGCCGACCAACTCTTCGCCGTCGACGACCGGCACGCCGGAGATGTTTTTCGCCCGGGTCAATTCCAATACTTCCCGCACCGTGACATTGGGCGATACCGTAATCGGATCCTTGATGACACCGCTCTCGTATTTTTTCACCCGTCTGACTTCCGCCGCTTGTTGTTCGACGGTCATGTTTTTATGGATGATGCCGATGCCGCCTTCCTGAGCGATCGCAATCGCCAAGCGGGCTTCAGTGACGGTATCCATCGCCGCCGACACCAGCGGGATATTCAATTTGATTTTGCGGGTGAGCTGAGTTTTCAACTCGACTTCGCGCGGCAGCACGCTGGAATGGGCGGGGATCAATAAGACGTCGTCAAAGGTGAGAGCTTCTTGAATGATTTGCATAAATCACACCTGGGGGCTAATCGTGGATAAGCCAGCCATTGTACAACTTTACTGAGGTTCCTAAAAACCCGAAATAGTCAAGGACTTACTCGCCCCGGCTGTTTTGCGCCGAAAGCGCCGCAACAATCGCATGATATTCCGCCATTTTGGGACGATGCAGGAATATGCCCAAGGCATGCATCGTGCTGAATATGTATAAGGTATTGAAGCCGTCGCCCAGCACAATCATGATCGGGCCGAACAGGCCGACCCATTCGATCAGGGCCTGGCTGACGGTTATCGTTGTGAAATAGCGTTGCCCCGCGCTTCTCGGGCCGGGCATGGTCTGGTTCAGCCGCAACAAGACATGCCTGGTCAGATTGGTCAACGGAAACAATACGATCGCGACGCCGTACAACACGCTGCGCAGCAACACGCGACGCTCTTCGCTGACCGCGATCTGCAGCTCAGCCCCCCAGACATGGCAAACAACATTGTAAACAACCAGCATGAGCAGCATCGCGGCGCAGACCAGCCAATGGCTGCGCAGAGCGGTGGACGGCAACGGGGAGGTGACGGACATTAAACACTCCTGTCGAGGCGATTACGGTAATCGCGCAGAATAACAACAAAGGCCACGAAATCGTAAGCCGCGTGGATCACGATCGGGGTCAGCAGATTGCGACCGCCGCCGTAATCGAGCAGGGCCCCCAAATATAAACCCATCAGGAAAGCCAACAGCGCATACAAAGGCGTTACGGCGTGTACCAGGGCAAATACCGCGTTGCTGCACAGCAGACCGAGTTCGGCATTCCAGCGCAATTCCAGCCAGGGTTGCAAGAAGCCGCGGAACAAGGCCTCTTCGGCGAAGCCGGCGATACAAGCCAAAACCAGCAAGTCGGCCCAATGCCGGTCGCTCAACCTGGCGCCCAGAGTATCCAGTAGCAATTCACGGATGGCTTGCAACGGCGGATACGCCAGACGTTGCAATGCAAAAAACAACAACAATAACGGCAAAGTCGCCAGCAACCCGATTGCCAGGGCACTTTCCGAAAAATACAAGTCCTGAAACGGATCGACATCGGCCAGCCAGCCGAACAGCACGGCCAAGCCGGCCAATGCCGACTCGAAATAACAAGCCGCGTTAAAAAAATTTTGGGTGGAGAACGGGCTGGTTTTCATCTGCGAAAGCGGTCTAGGTCGACAAGGGCTGAAAATTCTAAACAAAAACCGTTAGAATTGGCAGGGCTACATCAGGAGCGGCAAACATGAACTGCTTTATTTACAAAAGCCTGAAGAAGGACGAACTTTACCTTTACTTGGATAAAAAAGACGATTTTTCGGCCGTGCCGGAACAACTCTACAAAAGCTTTGGCCGGCTCGAATTCGTCATGGAGCTTGAATTGACGCCGGAACGCAAGCTGGCGCGCGCCGACTCGGCCAAAGTCATCGCCAGTCTACAGGCCAAAGGCTTCTTCGTGCAGATGCCGCCGGCGCTGTTCTCCCCGGTCCAGCCTGCTGCGGCCCGGCAACTACACTGAAAGCGAGCTAGCCAACTTAATCCGTGCTAACATGCCGCCATTCGGCCGCCAGGGCCTTTTTGCACTTATCCGGATACGTAACACATGTCAGACAATTCATTCGCACTCGAAGAAGACGCCAAGTCTAAAGGCATACTCTGGGGTTTCGGTACGCTGATAGGCATCGTCGTTGTGGTCATGTTGATTTTAGGCGAATGGTGGAGCCGTGAGCCCGAGCAATTCAACGTTCAGGATGAAGCGATCGAACGCATGAATGTGACCCATACCGACCAAATGCCGATCGGTTACGTTTACGCCAATACGCTGGCCCACATCGCCGACGTCATTCTGTTCAAAGCCGGCGGCTACCTGTCCAACGACGTCGCGCCTCCCGGCCTGTTTTGCGACAACATCCAAAGTTTCGAATACGGCGCACTGGTCATGCTGCGCGACGGTACCACCGCCTTACGCAACCACTTTGCCAGAGACCAGTCTCAATCCGCGGAAGACCCGGATTTAGCCAAAGCGGAGCCTTACTTCTACTACGAACGCAATTCCTGGGCCTTGCCGTCCACCGAGTCCGAATATATTAAAGGTATCGAGGCATTACATGCCTATATGTCGCGGCTGCAAAATCCGACTTCGACCTCGAGAGCAGCCCAGTTCCATTCCCGCGCTGACAACTTGTGGCAATATACCGAAGTCGTGATCAAGCGCCTGGGCGGTCTGTCGACCCGTCTCGCCGCCAGTACCGATAAATTTGCCGGCGCTGCGCACGGCGACCCATCGAATCCGGTCGACATCAACATGCCGACCATCGGCCAGACGCCTTGGATGGAAATCGACAACGTATTCTACGAAGCGCGCGGTTCCTGCTGGGCCTTGCTGCACATCCTGAGAGCCATCAAACACGACTTTTCCGACATTCTGTTGGACAAACGGGCGATGAACACGCTGGATAACATGATTCAGGCGCTGGAAAATGCGTTGACGCCGACTTTAAGTCCGGTGGTGCTGAACGGCGACGGTTTCGGCGTTTTTGCCAACTACTCGCTGGCCATGGCCAACTACATTGCCCGCGCCAATGCGGCCGCACTGGACTTGCGCGACGTGATGAACAGAGGTTAAACCGCGGCCATGCAAGAACAGATCAACGAGAATTTGAAAAAAATCGAAACCTGGAAACGGGTGATCTTCATGCTGGTTTTCGCTGCGATAGACAGTTTGGTCAAACTGCTGTTGTGGCTGGTGATTTTGCTGCAGGTAGGTTCGGTACTGTTTACCGGTGCGGCCAACGCCAACATCCTCAGTTTCGGCCGCAGCCTGTCGACCTACCATTACCATATCCTGCTGTTTTTAACTTTCAATACCGAGCAATTGCCGTTTCCGTTTTCCGATTGGAACGAAACCGCCAAGCTGGAGCAGCTCGACAAACCGTAAACGCCGATGGACGACCGTCCGCGCAAAATCATCCACATCGATATGGATGCGTTTTACGCAGCGGTCGAACAACGCGACCATCCGCAATACCGGAACAAGCCTATCATCGTCGGCGGCAGACCCGATTCGCGTGGCGTGGTAGCCACCTGCAGCTACGAAGCCCGCCAGTTTGGCGTACGTTCGGCCATGCCTTCAGCCCACGCCTACCGGCTTTGTCCGCAGGCGATCTTTGTCAAGCCGCGTTTCGACGCCTACCGCGAAGCCTCGGCCCTCGTCCGCGACGTTTTCGCCCGCTACTGCGACTGCGTCGAGCCGCTATCTCTGGACGAAGCCTATCTGGACGTCAGCGATTCTGAGCTTTACCAAGGCTCGGCCACGCTATTGGCCAAGCAAATCAAACAAGACATCCTGAAGCAAACCCGTCTGATTGCATCGGCCGGCATTTCTTACAATAAATTTCTGGCCAAACTCGCCTCGGATATGGGGAAGCCGGACGGACTGTACCTGATTCCTCCGGAACAAGGCCCCGAATTCGCCGAGAAACTGGACATCGGCCGGTTTCACGGCATCGGTCCGGCCACCGAACAGAAAATGCGCGATTTAGGGATCAATACCGGCAAGGACTTGAAAGCCGTACCATTGGCAATCTTGCACCAACATTTCGGCAAGGCCGCCCGGCATTATTTCAATATTGCCCGCGGCATCGATTTGCGCCCGGTTCGCGCCGACCGGGTTCGTAAGTCGGTCGGCGTGGAAACCACCTTCGAACAGGATTTGGCCGATCTCGCCTCGATTCAGCGGCAGTTGCAGGCTCTGATGCGCACCGCGTTGCAGCGATTGGCCGAGAAAGGCCTGACCGCCTATACCCTGACGGTAAAAATCAAATTCCAGAACTTCGTGCAAATCACCCGCAGCCGCACCCTAAACGAGCCGGTCGCCGAGAACCCGGCATGTGCATTGCTGCTGACCGAGTTAATCAAAAACACCCCGGTGGGTTCCAGCAAAGTCCGTTTGCTTGGCGTAACGCTATCCGGCTTGGACAACGAAGCCCCTCACGCTAAGCCTTATCGGCAGTTGGATTTATTCGATTATTCGTAAGCGACAAAGGCTTTTAAAACCCGGCATAGACCGGCGTTCATAGAATTAAGAGTTCGCCGCAGTCCGTTTGGAATTTATCACCAAGCCTAGTGCGCCAACTCCAAACAGCGCAAACGGTGCCGGTAAAGGCACTATTGTGACGGGGGCTGTTCCCAATCCATTGGTACCGGTAATCGATATGTGTCCGGATCGAACAAGCACCAGATCACCACCGCCTTTCGGCTTCAACTCTCCGCTGATATTCCGAATCCCCGCTCCGGCACTGCCTCCTGTGATGTTGGCGCCAGGCTGTACGAAGACAGCACCAGAGCCATTGAGATCGAATTGCTGCCAAAACAGTTGACGACCGGGCTTGACGCCGATTTGATCCGATAGTCGCGGATAGGAAATCGATAACGACGGCACTGGCGAAGTTTGTGAGTGGTCAAGCGCGGCTTGGGCCGAACTACAAAATAAACCCAAACCAGATATTAGCAAATGAAGGGCGCGCATCGTTTCTCCTCTCTAACGGCTTGACTGTATCCTAACAAGCAATTGAGTCATTTCCGTGACATCGAGCAGGAATTGGAGCGTATCGACTAAGAACCGATAGCGGCAACCGAAAAAGCCGAATCAATCGATCGCAATCTCGTCGCTCGCCTTATCCGGCGAGCTGTTGATAACCGCGTCTGATGGCCTGAGCCAGCTCATGCACCGCCATCGCGTAATGGGTGCTGTGGTTGTAGCGGGTAATCACGTAGAAATTCGGGTGTCCCAATAAATATTCATCGGTGTGTTGGTGCCTGAGCAACAACAATCGGAGCGGATAATCGCAGCCGCAATTGCCGGCAGGTTCGATACCGGCTTGCAGCAACGTACCCAGCGGATATTCGCGATCGATACCCGGCTCCAAACTATCGATACCGCTGTAGCTGCCGCGAGTGTTACTAACCACCGGCTGCTCGCTACGCCAGCCGTGCTGGGCAAAATAATTGGCGACACTGCCGATCGCGTCCTCGGGGTTCCATAAGTCACGCCGACCGTCGCCATTGAAATCCACTGCCCATTGCAAAAAGCTGCTGGGCATGAATTGGCCCAGCCCCATCGCCCCGGCGAAGGAGCCGACCGGCTTGGCGGGATCGATGCCTTCGCCGCGCGTCATCACCAGAAAACTCTCCAGCTCGCTACGAAAAAATTCGCCGCGGCGCTGGTAATCGAAACCCAGCGTGGTCAGCGCATCGATCACCCGGTGATTGCCGACGAAGCCGCCGAAGGTGGTTTCCACCGCCAGAATACCGAGAATGTATTCCGCCGGAACGCCGTATTGCCGGCTGGCGCGCTGCAAAGCGGCCTGGTGCGTCCGCCAGAACGCCACGCCGGCATCGATATGGCGGGCATCCAGAAATTGGGAACGGTAACGGGTCCAGCCGCCTTTGCTGGGCTTGCCTTTCAAACCTTGGTCGGACTTGGCCAGATAATCCAAGGTCCATTGTTTGCGTTTGGCTTGCGAGAACAAACCGTTCAAATATTCCCGATCGAAGCCGTGCTTTTGCACCATCTGCTCGATAAATTGAGCCAATGCCGGATAAGCGGCGTAATCGCCGCCGACCGCAGCGGCCCGATAGCTGCCGATGCTGGCATAGGGCCTAAGGTCGGGCTGGACCTTGACCGATTGGCTGGGCGGGTTGGGTTTGACCGGTGCCGACGTTCGCAGTTGGCTACGCGGCGGCTCGGAAGCACAGCCGAATAGAAGTGTGGCCAACGCTGCGGCAGCGGCAAATTTGAGTATCGAATTCGGTGTGGCTAAGTCTGGCAAAACGGCTAAATCCGGGGTTTATTTATAAAGGCTGCCTCCGTCTTCGTCGCTCTCGGCCAACGTCATGCCGGCGGTTTCGAAATTGACGTTCTCGGCGCCCAATTTGATCATCAGGCGGACTTCGTTGCGGGAGTCGGCAGCGTGCAGAGCATCTTCATAACTAATTTTACCGGCTGTGTACAGATCGTAAAGCGCTTGGTCGAACGTTTGCATGCCATGCTCGCGCGAGCTCTTCATCAATTCTTTCAATTTATGCACCTCGCCCTTACGAATCAAATCGGCGACTAGCGGCGTATTCAACAGAATTTCGATGGCTGGATAACGGCCTTTGCCGTCAGCGCGCTGAATCAATTGCTGAGCGACGATGCCGCGCAAATTCAAAGACAAGTCCATGAACAACTGGCTGTGCATGTCTTCCGGGAAAAAGTGCAGGATGCGGTCTATGGCCTGGTTGGCGTTGTTGGCGTGCAAGGTACAGACGCACAGGTGGCCGGTCTCGGCAAAGGTTATCGCGTGTTGCATGGTCTCGCGGGTCCTGACCTCGCCGATTAGAATCACATCCGGCGCTTGACGCAGCGTGTTTTTCAAAGCGACTTCGAACGATTCGGTATCCAGCCCCACTTCGCGCTGGGTAATGATACAACCCTGGTGAGGATGAATGAACTCGATCGGATCTTCGATGGAAATGATGTGGCCGCTGCTGTTCTCGTTGCGGTGGCGGATCAAGGCCGCCAGCGAGGTCGATTTACCGGTGCCGGTCGCACCGACAAACATGACCAAGCCGCGCTTGTGCATGATCAATTCCTTCAACACCGGCGGCAGATGCAGCTCTTCCGCAGTCGGAATCGTAGTTTCAATCCGGCGCAACACCATGCCGGCCGAATCGCGCTGGGTAAAGGCGCTGACCCGAAACCGACCCAGACTGTGCGCGCTTAACGCGAATTGGCATTCCTTGGTGTTTTCGAATTCGTCGCGCTGGCGTTGCGACATGATGCCGAGCACCAGCTTCAGGGTTTGTTCGCTGGTCAGCGACGTCTTCGAGACTTCGACGACTTTGCCGTTGACTTTCATCGACGGCGGCCGCCCGGCGGTAATGAATAAATCCGACGCCCGTTTTTCCACCATCAATGCCAATAGCGCGGTAAAGTCCATCAGGCCTCCTCGTTCATCAGCGGAACATGTCTTTATTGACGGCCCGAGTCATCGCCGCCTTGGCGGTAATCAGGCCCTTGTCGACCAGCTCTTTCAGGTTTTGGTCCAGCGTCTGCATGCCGTCCTTACGCCCGGTCTGAATCGCCGAATACATCTGCGCCACCTTGGCTTCGCGGATCAGGTTGCGGATCGCCGGGGTACCGACCATGATCTCATGCGCAGCGATCCGGCCGCCGCCGACCTTCTTCAGCAGTGTTTGCGAAATAACCGCCTGTAACGACTCGGACAACATGGCCCGGATCATGTCTTTCTCGGCCGCCGGGAACACGTCGATGATCCGGTCTATGGTCTTGGCGGCCGAAGTGGTGTGCAAGGTGCCGAACACCAAGTGGCCGGTTTCGGCCGCAGTCAGCGCCAGACGAATGGTTTCCAGGTCACGCATCTCGCCGACCAGGATGATGTCCGGGTCTTCCCGCAACGCCGAGCGCAAGGCTTCGTTAAAACCCAGCGTATCGCGATGCACCTCGCGCTGGTTAATCAGCGATTTCTGGCTTTCGTGAACAAACTCGATCGGATCTTCGACCGTGAGGATGTGGGCGTAATCGTTGTTGTTGATGTGGTTGATCATCGCCGCCAACGTGGTGGATTTACCGGAACCGGTCGGTCCGGTCACCAAAATCAAACCGCGCGGCTTGGTACACAGCTCCTGGAAAAACTTGGGCGCATCCAGCTCTTCCAGGGTCAAGACTTTCGACGGAATGGTCCGGAATACCGCGCCGGCACCGCGATCCTGATTGAAGGCGTTGACCCGGAATCGGGCCACACCGGGCAAGGCAAACGAAAAGTCGGTTTCCAGAAACTCCTCGTAATCGCGGCGCTGCTTGTCGTTCATGATGTCGTAAATCAGCGCGTGCACTTCCTTGTGGTTCAGGGCCGGGATGTTGATCCGGCGAATGTCGCCGTCCACCCGGATCATCGGCGGCAAGCCGGCGGAAAGGTGCAAGTCGGAAGCTTTATTCTTGACGGAGAACGTCAACAGTTCGGCGATATCCATGGTCGATTCTCAATGGTGAAAATGTCGCTGCCAAGAATAGTACACATCCGGAAACTGGCAGCCGGCAAAGCCGATATTTCCGGGGCAGAGTCTTCAGACAGCCGTTTGCCGCAGGAGACTCGGCCGAATTGCCGGCCCACCGGCCGGCGTTGAGCGCTAGCGCGGCGGCGGCATTAGATTCCCTCCAGAATGCTTTTCTTCTTCTCCGCATATTCCTCGGCGGTGATCAATTCCGCCTCGAACATTTTCTTCAGTTGCGCCAGTTTTTCCATCGGGTCGGCTGCCGCTGCCTGGGCGGGCGCGGGCGATGCGGCGGCTGGGGTGTTCATCGCTTGCGCCAGATTTTGGCCAAAACTGATGCCGGCACCCAAGCCCATTCCGACCCCGGCGCCGCCGCCTTCGTTGCGGGCGGCTTCGCGCATCGCCTCCAGTTGCTGGATCCGGGCGTAATCCAGACCGACCTCCTTGGCCGCCTGAGCCTCCGCGGTCATATCGGCGATACGATTGACGCGCTTCAGGGTTTCCTCGTCGAAGTCGGTGCCTTCGATCCGAAAATCGGTGATGGTAAAACCGAGATCGGCGAACTGCGGCAATAATTTTTGCAGCACGCCGGCGGCGATTTCCTCGCGGTTGGTGTCGATATCCAGATAACCGAAACGGCTGGTCGCCAGAAAATCGGCCAACGGCTGGCTGAGGCGGGCGACAATGACGTTGCGCAATTGGTCGGTGGTAAACAGGTTTTGCTCGCCGACCACGTTGACGAAGAACTGCGCCGGTTCGGCCAAACGGTAACTGTAATTGCCGAAAGCTCTCAAACCAACCGGGAATTTGTAGGTCGGGTCCAGATATTTGATCTGCGAGCTGGTTCCCCATTTCTGATCCAGAATCACAGTCTTGCGATAAAAATAAATCCCGACCTTGAACTGGCTTTCGAAAAACTGCATGAAGCTGGCAATCGTGGTCCAGAACGGGATGTTATCGGTTTGCAGGTTGTAGGAGCCTTCGCTGTCGAATACCGCTTGCACCTTGCCGCGGTAGACGAAAATGCAACCCTGGCCGGGGCCGACGATCAGTGTCGAGGCGTTCTTGATTTCGTCGCCGTTGTCGCTCCATTGTTGGAACAGCGCATTGGGCGCCGGATTTTGCCATTCGATGACCGAACGCAATTGGCGTTGCAAACCGTCGAAAAGTCCCATGAGAGTCTCCTGTGGATTTTGAATTGGGTCTCGGATGGCGCGTCGCGCCACCGCCGCCATCAGATCGGCACACTCCCGGTGAACAACACCATTCTGCAAAACGACTAGACTTAGCCGCAGAACGGATTTGCAATGCCCCGGCCGCAACCGAGGCTATTAGAAGTGCCAAGCGGCAACTCTGAGTATAGATCAAGCTGGAACAAGCCTATGAAACAGTATTTGGCGCCGGCCTACCAAAGCCGGCTGTGGGACGCGATCAAAAACCTGGAAAACGACTCGCAGGCCGAAGCGGTAGTGGTGTTTCGCGCCCGCTCCGGCGACTATGCCTCGGTACCGTTGCTATGGGGCTTGGCCGCGGCCTGGTTGGCTTTCACCCTGATAATGTACGCGCCGGTTTATTTCGAGAATTGGCTGGTCTATTACGCGCCGCTGGCGATGTTTGCGCTCGCCTATGGCGTCGGTTCGCTGCCGGCGGTCAAACGCTGCAGCGTCAGGCGGTCGACGCGGGACAAGCGCGTCGAAATCATGGCCAGAGCCATTTTCCAGAAAGGTGGGATTCAACATACTCGGGACAAAACCGGCTTTCTGGTGTATTGCTCGTTGCTGGAACGACGGGTGTTTCTGTTGCCGGACCGCGGCTTGGAGCTGGCTATCCCGCTTGCAGTATGGCAGGAATTGCAAAGCGAGTTCGACCGGATCTTCGCCGAGCGCCAACCGGAACAGTGTCTGTTAAAGGCGCTGGGAAAAGCGGCTGCCGCGTTCGCCCGCTACCTGCCGGTGCGCGCTGGCGACATCAACGAACTGCCGGACCGGCTGGATATCGACCTATGAAAAAGTGGCTATTGCTCCTGGCGCTGGCCGGTCTGGCCATTTCTCCACCGTTGCCGGCCCGGCCAGGCGGCGGCCATTCCAGCAGCTCGCACAGTTCGTCGAGTTCGCACAGCTCCGGCGGCTGGTCGCATTCCGGCTCCAGTTGGAGCACGCACGACAGCTCCGGCAGCTCGTCCGACAGCGCCCATCCGATGTCGTCGCTGGAAGCCTTGATTTTGTTCATCATCATCGTCGTGATTGTTATCATCGTGCTTCGCAGCCAAGCCGGGGCTAGGAGCATGGTGACGGCCCCGCCGGCGCAATACCGCGCCCAACGCCAACAAAGCATTGCCGAGCAAATCGCAGCATTGAAACAGGCCGACGCCAATTTCTCCGCGGTGGTGTTTTTGGATTTTGCCCATTCGCTGTACTGCAAATTCTACGAATATTCCACCAAGCCGGAGTTCAGCTACCTGTCGCCGTTCTTGAGCACCGAGTTGCAAGGCCATTTCCAACGCTCGCAACCCTGGACCGTCAGCGAAATCGTCGTCAACAGCCTGCGTTGGCTGGAGATCAGCACTGCCGGCAGCGAAACCGACACCATTACCGTCGAATTCGACGCCAATTACACCTTGGATTTGCAGGACCAGCGTTCGCGCTATGCCGTGGTCGAGCGCTGGCAGTTTTACCGGCGCAAAGGCCTGTTATCGGGGGAACCGGAGAAAATACAAAGCGTGAACTGTCCGCAATGCGGCGCGCCGGCCCATTTCACCGACGCCGGCGTCTGCGGTTATTGCGGCGCCAACGTACAAAAGGGCGACGCGCAGTGGTGCCTGGGCAAACGGGTCGTGGTCGCCACCCATGCGGTGCCGGCTGTGGCAGGACTGGCGGCGTACGCCGAAGAGCAGGGCACGCAAGCCATCACGGTCAAGCAAGCCGACCTGATCGAACAGATGAACCGCTGGCAGCAGCGTTACGGCATCGGCGAGTGGCAGCAATTCTGGTTGCCGTTCGAGAACGACGTGGTACGCAATTATTTTGCGGCGATATACGGCCACTGGAGCCGGCGCGACTGGCAGGCGGCTCGGCACCTGTTATCGGACCGGCTCTACGAAACCAATGCCTTCTGGCAGAAAATGTATGTCGAACGCGGCTGGTTCAACCGACTGGAGCATCTGCGTATCGAGCAAATCGTGCTGGCGAAAATCGACAGCGACAAATTTTACGAGGCCATCACGGTACGCATCTTCGCCGCCTGTAACGACTACACCGAAGACGCAGCCGGCAAGATCGTCGGCGGTTCGAAAACATCGCTCAGGCGTTTTTCAGAATACTGGACCTTCGTCCGCCGTAGCGGTAAGGAGCGCCAAGACAAACCCTACAGCCTGAGCCAATGCCCCAGCTGCGGCGCGCCGGCCGACAACATGGGCCAAAGCGGCGAGTGCGGTTACTGCGGCAGCAAAATCAGCACCGGCCAATTTTCCTGGGTTTTGTTTCTGATCGAACAGGACGAGGTGTATTGCGGTTAAAGTGGCCGCCGTTTGAAATAGACGTTTGCAGCCGCAAACACCTCATGAACTCTTGAGCAAGCCGGCTTTGCGAGCGCAGCAATGCGGTGTTAAAATCCGCGCGCCGATTTGCCTGCAGTGAAGCAGGCGATTCGCGTCAACGGGGACGCTGGATGGCTGGTTTGCAAGGTTACGCTTTCGTCCCTCGCTTTGTTAAAATCCGCCGACTTTTTGCCCCGCGGCCGCCTGCTTGCAACCAGGACCAACCGCCGCCCGTTCCAATGCCGCCGGATTTAACACTATGCCGCTCCCACCGCTCGAAACCCTATTCCGCCGCGAAGTCCTCGCGCTGTCGGCGTATCATGTCGCCGACGCCAGCAATTACATCAAACTCGACGCGATGGAAAACCCCTATTTATGGCCGGATGAAATCCAACAAACCTGGCTGGAGCATCTGAAATCCTGTCCGCTGAACCGCTATCCGGATCCGGAAGCGAAGGACTTGGCCGCAGCACTACGTCGCAGCAACGCCATTCCGGAAGACTCCGCCATTTTGCTCGGCAACGGGTCCGACGAAATCATTCAAATCCTGCTGATGGCCCTGCCCAATACAGCTGCCGTGTTGGCACCCGAGCCCGGCTTTGTTATGTATAAGCAAATCGCCCTCAGCCTGGGTTTGCGCTACCGCGGCGTGCCGTTATTGGCAGAAAGCTTCGATCTGGATTTGCCAGCGATGCTGGCCACCATCGAAACCGAACAACCGGCCGTAATTTTCCTGGCCTATCCCAATAATCCGACCGGCAATCTGTTCGATCCGGCGGCTATCGAAGCGATCCTGGCCGCTGCGCCGGGCGTGGTGGTGGTGGACGAGGCATATGCGCCGTTTGCCGACGCCAGCTTCATCGAACAGTTGCCGCAACACGACAATCTATTGGTAATGCGCACCGTTTCCAAACTGGGTCTGGCCGGTTTGCGGCTGGGCTTTCTGGCCGGCCCGCCCGCCTTGCTGGCACAACTGAACAAAGTCCGGCTGCCTTACAACATCAACTGCCTGACCCAGGCCACTGCATGTTTTGCGCTGGACCATCCGCAGTTTCTATTGGACCAAACCCAACTGATTCGCGAACAGCGCGGCATTGTCATGCAGGCCTTACAAACCATGGATTCGGTCAAAGCTTACCCCAGTGCGGCCAATTTCATTTTATTCCGCACACTGTCTAAACCGGCGGATGCGGTCTTTGCCGGTTTGAAACAGCAAGGCGTGCTGATCAAGAACCTATCCCCGCAGGGCGGAATGTTGGAAAACTGCTTGCGGGCGACGATAGGCAAACCGGAGGAAAACCAGGCCTTTTTGCAGGCCCTGAATGCCGCGCTGGCCTAGGCCGATAAGCGCCGCAACCCCCGCGCAATAACAGTTTCAATAAACACGGCCAGTAAGGTATATTTGCCGGACAATTATAAAAATTGATGTAGCTCTAAAAAATACATCGTCACGCAACAGGAGTATGTTTTATGAATCAAGAAGGCGTCGATACGTCAAAGCGCCAATTTCTGACCTCGGCGCTGTCGGTGGTTGGAGCCGTGGGTGCCGGTTATCTGGCGGTGCCCTTCCTCTCGCAAATGCAGCCCAGCGCCAAAGCCATGGCGGCAGGCGCACCGGTCGAGGTCGACATCAGTAAAATGGAGCCCGGCCAATTGATCCGGGTGGCTTGGCGCGGCAAACCGGTATGGGTCCTGAACCGTACTCCGGAAGTGTTGACGACGCTGGCCACGCTGGACAGCAAACTGGCCGATCCGGTGTCCAACGAATCCCTCCAACCCGAGAACAGCAAAAACTCGGTGCGCTCGATCAAGCCGGAAGTTTTTGTCGCGATCGGACTGTGCACTCATTTGGGCTGCTCGCCCACCTTCCGCCCGGAAATCGCCCCCGCCGATTTGGGTAACGACTGGAAAGGCGGTTTCTTCTGCCCCTGCCACGGCTCCTGGTTCGATTTGGCCGGTCGCGTATTCCGCGGCGTACCCGCGCCGACCAATCTGGAAATTCCGCCCTACCGGTATGAAACCGACAATCTGATCGTCATCGGCGAAGACAGCGAGGCTAAAGCAGCATGAAGCAAAAAATGAATCAATACAGCGACTGGCTGTTGGAGCGGTTTCCACTCTCCGATTTGTGGAACGAACACATGGCGCATTACTACGCGCCGAAAAACTTTAATATCTGGTACTTTTTCGGCTCGCTGGCGCTGCTGGTACTGGTCAACCAGTTCGTCACCGGCATTCTGCTGACGATGAACTACAAACCGGACGCCAAACTGGCGTTCGACTCGGTCGAATACATCATGCGCGACGTCAACTGGGGTTGGCTGGTGCGCTACATGCACTCCACCGGCGCCTCGGCGTTCTTCATCGTGGTCTATCTGCACATGTTCCGCGGCCTGGTTTACGGCTCGTTCAAGCAACCGCGCGAGCTGATCTGGATCTTCGGCATGCTGATTTTCGTCTGCCTGATGGCCGAAGCCTTCATGGGCTATCTGCTGCCATGGGGTCAGATGTCCTACTGGGGCGCACAGGTAATCATCTCGCTGTTCAGCGCAATCCCGGTGATCGGCGACGAATTGTCGCTGTGGATACGCGGCGACTACGTGGTCTCCGATGCGACGTTGAACCGCTTCTTCGCCTTTCACGTCATTGCCGTGCCGCTGGTGTTGCTGATCCTGGTATTCCTGCACATCGTCGCACTGCACGAAGTCGGCTCTAACAACCCGGACGGCGTCGAGATCAAGAAAAACCTGAACTGGAAAGGCAACCCGGTCGACGGCATTCCGTTCCATCCCTACTACACCGTCAAGGATATCGTCGGCGTCGGCGTGTTCATGTTCTTCTTTGCGACGGTAATTTTCTACATGCCGGAAATGGGCGGCTTCTTCCTGGAACACGCCAACTTCATTCCGGCCGACCCTTTAAAAACGCCGGAGCATATCGCCCCGGTCTGGTATTTCACCCCGTTCTACGCAATTTTGCGTGCGGTGCCGGATAAGTTCGCCGGCGTCATCGCCATGGGCGGCGCCATCGTCGTGCTGTTCATGCTGCCTTGGCTGGACCGTAGCCCGGTCAAATCCATCCGCTACCGTGGCGGCCTGTTCAAAAAAGCGGTGCTGTTGTTCGTCATCGCCTTCGTGGGTCTGGGCTATCTGGGTACGCAACCAGCCACCCCCGGCGCCACAATGGTAGCCCGGGTACTAACTGCGGTTTATTTCGGCTTCTTCCTGTTGATGCCGTTATATACCCGCTGGGAAAAAACCAAGCCGGTACCGGAGCATCTGACTCCGCAACCAACGCTGGAAGACCGGATTCCGGCCGTCAAGGCATTGATCGAAGAAGTGGTGGAGGTCCGTCAGGTTCCCGATAATTTGGGCGGTACGATTCCGAAAAAAGGCCCGAACTGGTCCGGTATTCAAGCCGTGCTGATTCGTTTTGCAAAGAACCTGAAAAAGAGCCTGGACTAAGCCATGAAAAAGACACTCTACACTCTTTTGTTTTTGCTGCCTTTCAACGTACTGGCCAGCGGCGGAGGTATCAAACTGGACAGCGCCGACATCGATCTGAGCGACATCCAATCCCTGGAACGCGGTGCGAAACATTACGTGACTTACTGCTTGGGCTGCCATTCGGCCAAGCATATCCGTTACAAACGTATCGCGCTGGATTTGAAACTGGACGAAGCGGAAATCTTGAAAAACGTCGCGCCGTTGGGCGCCGGCATCTACGATCAGATGCATTCGGCAATGAATGCGCACGATGCAGAGAAATGGTTCGGCACCACGCCGCCGGATTTGTCGCTGATCGCCCGCTCTCGCGGCGCCGACTGGCTATACAGCTATCTGCGCAGCTTCTACAACGATCCATCGAAACCGTTGGGCGTGAATAACGCGGTGTTCAAGGATGTGGGCATGCCCAATGTGTTCTGGCAATTGCAGGGCAGCCAAGCGGCCGAAATCCACAAAGTTGAGGGCCAGGAGATGGTAACCGGCCTGCACTTGGAACAACCGGGTCAATTGTCGCCGAAAGAGTTCGACAAATTGGTCAACGACCTGGTCAATTTCCTGGTCTACGTCGGCGAGCCGGTACAACTGGAACGGCAACAAATGGGTAAATACGTGTTGTTTTTTATCTTGATGTTCATCGTCTTGGCCTACCTGTTGAAAAAGGAATACTGGAAAGACGTGCACTAAACGCTCCGCCAGACCGCAAAAAACCGGTATCGGTGTCACCGATACCGGTTTTTTTATGTCCGGACTTCCCTAAATCAATGCCGGAACGGGGTCCTGCCTAGCGCCGGGACGCCGTTCGGTAGCGGTCCGACCGGCTCGCCCCATCCGATATTGGTTTTGTTGGTTTTTGCCTTATCCGGCGCCACCTTGGGCGGTGAGAGTTTTCTACCGCTCATCAATTGATCGATCTGGCCCTTATCCAGGGTTTCCCAATCCAGCAAGGCCTGAGCCATGTTGTGCAAAATATCGATATGCGTCTTCAGGATGGTTTCGGCGCGGTGGTAATTGCTGGACAGCATCCGCCGAATTTCTTTGTCGACGAATAGAGCCATCTGTTCCGACATCGGCTTGGCCTGCGGCCCGAAATAACCGCTATCGCTGTCGCCGCAATCCATCGGCCCCAAGCGGTCGGATAGACCCCATTTGGTCACCATGTTCCGCGCCAATTGGGTGGCGCGCTGGATATCGTTGGAGGCGCCGGTAGTGACTTTGTCTTTGCCGTAAATCAGCGCCTCGGCGATCCGACCGCCGAACAGACTGGAAATCTGGCCTTCCAGCTTTTCCTTGCTGGCGCTGTATTGATCGCGCTCCGGCAGGAACATGGTGATGCCCAAGGCGCCGCCGCGCGGCATGATGCTGACTTTATAGACCGGGTCATGCTCCGGCACCAGCCGACCGACGATGGCGTGACCGGCTTCATGGTAGGCTGTCATCAACAGTTCTTCGCGGCCCATGATCATCGTGCGTTTTTCCGCGCCCATGATGGTTTTGTCGCGCGCCTTGTCCAAGTCGTTCATGGTCACTTCCCGCTGGTTGTTGCGGGCGGCAAACAAAGCGCCTTCGTTGATCAGGTTGGCCAACTCGGCCCCGGAGAATCCGGGGGTACCGCGAGCTAACGCATTGATATCGACATCGGCAGCCAGCGGCACCCGGGCGGCATGTACTTTCAGGATTTGCTCGCGACCTTTGATATCCGGCAAGCCGACCTGCACTTGGCGATCGAAGCGCCCCGGCCGCAGTAAGGCTTTGTCCAATACGTCGACGCGGTTGGTGGCGGCGATGACGATAATACCTTCATTGCCGTTGAAACCGTCCATTTCCACCAACAATTGGTTCAAGGTTTGTTCGCGTTCTTCTGCTCCGCCCATATTCCCGGAACTACGTTGGCGGCCGACCGCGTCGATTTCGTCGATAAAAATGATGCACGGCGCGCGCTTCTTGGCGTTTTCGAACAAGTCCCGGACACGCGAAGCGCCGACGCCAACAAACATTTCGACGAAATCGGAACCGGAGATCGAGAAGAACGGGACACCCGCCTCGCCGGCAATGGCTCTGGCAATCAAGGTCTTACCGGTACCCGGAGGGCCGACCATCAATACGCCGCGCGGAATCTTGCCGCCCAGCGCTTCGTATTTACCGGGGTCTTTCAAGAAATCCACCAATTCCACCACGTCTTGTTTGGCTTCCTCGGCGCCGGCGACATCATCGAAACGCACCTTGACTTGGTCTTCCGTCATTAATTTGGCGCGGCTTTTGCCGAAAGCGTTTTGGCCGCCGGCACCCATTTGCTGCTTACGCATGAAATAAATCAATACGGCAATCAACAACAGGGTCGGAATCCAAGAGTAGAAAATTTGCAGAAAACTCATTTCGTTTTCCGGCCTTTCAACCTTGATTTTGACGCCATATTCCAGCAAGTCGTCGATCATACGCATATCGCCGGGGTTGTAGGTGCTGAATTCGCTACCGTTATGGCGTCGGCCGCGGATAGAACGGCCGTCGATCACAACCTCCGCGACCGATTTACTACGGACGTCGAGAATGAAGTCGGAGTAAGACTCGTCGTTTTGCTTGTGATAGGCGGAAGAGGTCGGATCGAAAGCGGCAAACAGTGCAATTGCGATACCGGCCAGGACGAACAGCGGGATGAGAAATTTTTTCATGATAGGCCCCCCGATGAGGATGCAAGCCGCGACCGCGGCGGAAAAACAGCCGACTAGCTTAGGCGTCGATTGTTTATCCTATTCATGCAAATTTCAGTCCAATTGCCTAATTGGTGCACATTCTCGTAACAATTTCACGCCGTCGGCTTTCCCGGCAGCGCCAAACACCCGTTTTACCTGGCCTGAGCACCGCTTGCGGGCGGTGCTTTGTCGTTAAAAACATTTCCGCGCAGTGTGACCGGAACCTGATCGCAACACGCGAATTCGGCTGCGAACCATACCTGCGGCCCGCCGAGCATGAAGCGCTATACGTTTTTCCGGGCGGCGATCGATCCGATTCCGAACCGAAAAACGGCAATAGTGCCAAAAACGGGCAAGCGCGATCCAAGCTGGTGCAATTCCGGCGTGGTCGCGGGTATAGCGACACCTTTTTGTAGTCTTTGCGACAACTTGACCGACACCGGTCGCGGCATTTTAGGTTGGATTTGCTACAAAGTTAACATTTCGCGTGAACTGAAAAAATAGTTTGTTTTGCATTTGTTTTGCATATATCATTTTTACAAAACAAATACAGAACAAAAATGAACCTTACCCGTAAACAACAAGAAATTTTCGACTTCCTGCTGCAAAACCAGGAACAGTTCAACCATCCGCCAACGCTGGAGGAACTCTGCGCGGCAATGGGCTTGAAATCGCGCGGTTCGCTGCACAGCCAAATCAAGGCGTTGATCGACGCCAATTTGGTCGAAGCACCGGAGCGCAAACAGCGCGGCATCCGTTTGACCGAATACGCCAAGGCCATGACCAAGCCGGCCGAGCCATCCGAGCTATTGCCCTTCGTCGGATACATCGCCGCCGGCAAACCGATCGAAGCCATCGAAAACATCGCCTACATGGCAGTGCCGGAACAGTTGAAAACCGGAAAATCCTGTTATGTGTTGCAGGTCAAAGGCGATTCGATGCTGGAGGAAGGTATTTTCGACGGCGACTGGGTCGTCATCGAACAACGCAGCCACGCCCGTAACGGCGAGATTGTGGTGGCCTTGGTCGACAAGACCGAAGCCACATTGAAATTCATCGAGCAATATCCGCACGAAACCTTGCTGATACCCGCCAATTCCACGATGCAGGCCCTGCGCTACAAACCCGAGCAAGTGGAAATCCAAGGCGTATTGGTCGGACAAATGCGGAGTTACACCCACCACCACTAACGAGGAAACCTTATGCCGCGCCAATCAGTCCATATGCGAGACCAAAAAGCCAACCAATTAGCCATGCACATTCGCGCCGACCGCCAGGCGGCGCTCAACATGATCGAGGAAATCACGCTGGTCGTCGTGTTGTGGGGCGTATTTTTGCTGGCGGCCGGCTGATGCGCTTCGCCGATAGCGGGTTTCACCGGGAGAGGTCGGCGCGCCATGTATAAACTTTGTTTTTACGTGCCGGCCAGCCACGTTGAAGCCATCAAGCAGGCGCTATTCGAACAGGGCGCCGGCCGTATCGGCGATTACGATCGCTGCTGCTGGCAAACGCTGGGCCAGGGCCAGTTCCGCCCGTTAGCCGGGAGCGAGCCGTATCTAGGCGCGATCGATCGGCTGGAAACCGTCGCCGAGTACAAGGTGGAAATGGTGTGCGCCGACCACGTTATCAAAACCGCCGTGCAAACCCTGCTAGACAGCCATCCCTACCAACAACCGGCCTACGAAATTTATAAAATCCTGAATCCGGAAGATTTGGCATAACCCGGCCGATACGGCCGGCGTCAATGCCCTCCGTCGCCGTCGTCGCCTTCCTTCTTGCTGATCTCTTCCAAAGCCAGACTGCCCAGCGCTCCGGTTTGTTTGGTAGCCGAACCCAAACCCTCGCTCAAGTTGATTTTCAATTTCAGATTATTCGGCGAATCGGAATTGCGCATCGCTTCTTCCAGCGAAATCACACCGCTTTTATACAGCTTCAACAGATGGCTGTCGAAGGTCTGCATACCGACGTTTTCCGACTTTTCCATCGCTTCCTTGATGGCGTGAATGTCGCCCTTATGGATCAAATCGCTGACCAGTTTGGTGCCCAACAGGATTTCGATCGCCGCCACCCGCTTACCTTCTATGGTCGGCACCAGGCGTTGCGAGACAAAGGCCTGCAAATTCAAAGACAAATCCATCAGTAATTGCGGCCGGCGCTCTTCCGGAAAGAAGTTGATGATCCGGTCCAAGGCCTGGTTGGCGTTATTGGCATGCAAGGTCGACAGGCATAAATGCCCGGTTTCGGCAAAGGCCAACGCATGCTCCATGGTTTCCTGGCTGCGGATTTCGCCGATCAGGATCACGTCTGGCGCTTGGCGCAGCGTATTTTTCAAGGCGTCTTCGTAGCTTAGGGTATCGACCCCGACTTCGCGCTGATTGACCAACGAGCGTTTATGCGGATGCACGAATTCGATCGGATCTTCGATGGTGATGATGTGGCCCGACGAATTGCTGTTGCGGTAATCGATCAAGGCCGCCAGCGAAGTCGATTTACCGGAGCCGGTGCCGCCGACGAACAAAATCAGGCCGCGCTTTTCCATGATTTTGTCTTTCAAAATCTGCGGCAGACCCAAAACATCGGCATTCGGGATATCCACCTTGATGTTGCGGATCACCAAGGCATAACAATTGCGCTGCTTGAAAATATTGACCCGGAACCGGCCGATGCCCTCTTCAGTGATGGCCAGATTCATCTCCGGCACGTGCTCGAAACTGGCGCGTTGCTCGTGGTCCATCACGCTGTCGGCGATTTGCTTGATCCGCTCCGGGGTAAGCTTGACGTTTTCCAACGGCTTCAAGGTGCCTTGGAATTTGGCGGCCGGCGGCGCGCCGGCCGTCAAATACAAATCGGAACCGTCGTGCTGCACCAGGATTTTCAAATAGTCTCTAAATTCCATACCGGCCAATCTCGCGTTAAAAAATGTTCAAAGTTTAGGTCAACAGCCGGACATGTGAAGGCCGAGACGATTGGCCGGCACGAATTAGTCCGGAAAATCTTTGCCATCGCCACCGCTTACTCGTCTATCCTTGCGTCTTTTACAATGCGGCGGACGCCATGCCCCACACTCGTTTCAAGCTGAATGACCCGTATGCCGAAATCGACTGGCTATACGGCATTGTCGCGAGTATCGATGACGCGGTCCTGGTGCTGGACGCCAAGCACCAGATCCTATACGCCAATCCCGCCGCCGAATCGCTGTTCGGACTCGCCGGCCGCAAGCTCGCCAAGGTCGGCGAATGGCAACCGGCCCTATATCATGCAGACCGGACCCGGCGCTACCTGATCGCAGACGAGTTGTGGCCGGCCACCTCGCATGCCGCCGAAGCTTCGGCCGTGATCGACCTTTACCTGAGCAGCACTGACAATACCTGGATTCCGCTGTCGCTGAAAATTCGCCGGATCGACAGCCCGCAAGGCCAAGCCCACTTGTTGCTATTCTCGTCCCGGCCGCCGAGCCCGCCCCCTGCGCCGGCAGAATCCGCGGCCGAAGTGCTGGAGCACAGCCCGAATTTGAGTGCGGTTCTAAACCACATGCCGGCCATGATCGGTTACTGGGACCGGAATCTGCACAACCGATTCGGCAACACGGCCTACGAGGAGTGGTTCGGTTTTACGCCGAGCAGCATGCTCGGCAAGCACATCCGCGACGTGATCGGCGATAAATTGTATGGCTTGAACCAACCCTATCTGGAAGCCGTTTTAGCCGGAGAACCCCAGTTTTTCGAACGCACCATCGTCGATGTTTCCGGCAGGGAGCGCTACACCCAGACGGCCTATCTGCCCGATCACGGCGACGGCCGGGTCAACGGTTTTTTCGTACTGGTGACCGATGTCACCGAATTGAAGTCTGCCCAAAAAAGGATCGGCGAATCGGCCGCCAGCCTGCGGGCGATATACGACAACCTGCCGTTCCTGGCCTGGATGAAAGACCGCGACGGCCGTTACCTGCAAGCCAACAAGCATTGGTTGCAGGCGGTCGGCATCAAAGAACTACAGGCGCTAGACGGTATTACCGATTACGACATCTGGCCGCGCGAACTGGCCGAACATTATCTGGCAGTGGACCTGGAGGTCATGCAGAACCGTCGTCAAATCCAGCTCACCGAACGCGCGTTCGACGCCGGCCGCGAAACCTGGACTGAAACGATCAAATCGCCGGTGATCGGCGAAAGCGGCGAAGTGCTCGGCACCACCGGACTGGCCAGAGACATTACCGAACAACGCGTCGCGGAAGATACCTTGCGTAACTACAGCGAGCGCTTGCGGCTGGCCACCCAGGCCTCGGCCATCGGCATCTGTGAATGGGAGATCGGCAGCGGTCAAGCCGACTGGGACCCGCGCATGTACCAGATGTTCGGTATCGCCCAAGGCACGCCGATCGATTACGAGGCTTGGGCGCAACTGGTAGTCCAGGAAGATTTGCCGCGCTGCAAGGCCAAACTGCGCAAGTTGATTCACGACAGGCGGGAACAACATTGGGAATTCCGCATCCGCCGCCAAAACGACGGCAGTTTGCGCTACATCCAGGCGGCCGCCATCGTCGGCAGCGGCCCGAACGGCGAGCAGCAAAAAATCGTCGGCGTTAACATCGATGTAACCCGCTACAAAACCATCGAGAACGCCTTACGCGACAGCGAAGCCCATCTGGCCCACGCCCAAGCACAGGCTCATCTGGGCAGTTGGCGGTTGGACGCCGACCGCACCAGCTTGCATTGGTCGGACGAAAACTACCGGATATTCGGCACTCCGCTCGGGGCCGCCGTCACCTACCAACATTTCCTGGACTGCGTGCATCCGGACGACCGGGCTTTTATCGACCAAGCCTGGCAGGCGGCGATGAACGGCGCGCCGTACGATATCCAGCACCGGATCCTGGTCAACGGCGAGCTCAAATGGCTGCGGGAACGGGCCGAACTCGACTTCGACAGCCAGGGCCGGTTTCTGCGCGCGGTGGGTACGTCGCAAGACATTACCGAGCTGAAAGAAATCGAACGCGACCTGGAATACTCCCGCTCCCGATTACGGCAACTCTACGCCCGCCGCGAAAAAGCCCGCGAAGAAGAACGCAGACGCATCGCCCGCGAGATCCACGACGAACTCGGCCAGATGCTGACCGCACTGCGCATGCAGATCTCGCTGATGCGTCTGCGGTTCGCCGAGGGCAACGCCGAACTGGCCGAGAAAATTCGCGATACGATGCTGTTATTGGACAAAACCATAGAAGTCACCCGCGACGTAGCGACCTCCTTACGGCCGTCGGCGCTTGAAATGGGCATCGTGCCGGCGCTGCAATGGCACATCAAAAAATTCTCCGACCAATCCGGCATTGCCTGCGATTTCAGTCATCCCGACAACGGCCCGGAAATGGACGAAGAATGCGCAACGGCGTTATTCCGCATTGTCCAGGAGTCGCTGACCAACGTCCTGAAGCATTCCGGCGCAGACAAGGTTAAAATTCGCATCGCCATGGAGCCCGGCTTTTACTACCTGGAAATTTGCGATAACGGTCGGGGATTCGCTGCATCGGACGCCAGGAAAGCCCAATCGTTCGGTTTGATCGGCATCCAGGAACGCGCCATTATGCTGGGCGGCACAAGCGAATTCCTCAGCAACCCGGACACGGGCACGACCATTCGGGTCCGGGTTCCGGCCACCCCCAACAGATACCTTTTATGATTCGACTGCTCATAGCCGACGACCACGCCATCGTGCGTAGCGGGCTCAAACAATTGTTCGCACTGAACGCGGACATCGAAATTGGCGGCGAAGCCGAAAACAGCGAACAACTGCTGGACTGCCTGCAGCGCTGCACAGTAGACCTGGTTCTGCTGGATTTGAACATGCCCGGCCCGGGCGGCTGCGAAACGATAAGCCGGATCCGGCGGGAGTTCCCGACGCTGCCGGTGCTGGTGTTGAGCATGCACAACGAGCTGCAAATCGTTAGCCTGGCGTTGAGGGCCGGCGCCAAAGGTTACCTGACCAAAGACAGCGACCCGGAAACGCTGATGGCCGCCATCCGCGCAGTCGCGGCCGGCCAACGCTTTATCGACCCGAAGCTGGCCGAAAAATTGGCCTTTGCCGACATAGTAGCCCCGGAATCGAAACCGCACCCAAAACTGTCTGCCCGCGAGTTTCAAATTCTGCAAATGCTGGCCAACGGCAAAGGCATTACCGAAATCGGCCAGGAACTGGCAATCAGCAACAAAACCGTCAGCACTTACAAATCGCGGCTGTGCGGCAAATTGCAAATCAATAATACGGCGGAATTGATCCGTTATTACGACGCCCAAATTTGGCAGCCTTAGCCCAGGCCATCTGTTCGCCGTTCGCACTCGCCCCGGCTTACGGCAACGGACACATGCGCAAGCCCTTGTTATTTGTGGGCTTTTACAACCCGTCGCCGCATTCGGCTTAACCCTGAACGCCTAATCCGCAGTATAATGCTGCGTTTTTTCCGTTAATTCCCCCCCGTTATGAGTCAACAACGAAAAGCCGTGGCGCTGATTTCCGGCGGCCTGGATTCCATGCTGGCCTGCCAGACCATCATGAACCAGGGCATCCATGTCGAAGGCATCAACTTCTTTACCGGATTTTGCGTCGAAGGCCACACCCACGCCATCCGCAAGCAGGATGCCGACAAGGTCAAGCGCAACAACGCACTGTGGGTAGCCGAACAACTCGGCATCAAGCTACACATCATCGATATCATCGAAGAATACAAACAGGTGTTGCTGAATCCCAAACACGGCTACGGCGCCAATCTGAACCCGTGCCTGGACTGCAAGATCTTCATGGTCAACAAGGCCAAACAGTGGATGCAGGAAAACGGCTTCGATTTCATCATCACCGGCGAAGTGGTCGGCCAACGGCCGATGTCGCAGCGCAAGCAGACCATGCCGATCGTCGCCGCCGAATCCGGTGCCGACGACTTGCTGGTGCGGCCGCTGTCGGCGCAAAATCTGCCGGCCACCTTGCCGGAACGCGAGGGCTGGATCAGCCGCGACAAGATGTTCGGCTTCAGCGGCCGCTCCCGCAAACCGCAAATGAGCTTGGCCAAAGAATTCGGTTTTGCCGACTACGCCCAACCGGCCGGCGGCTGCTGCTTCCTAACCGACGAAAGTTATTCCTTAAAATTGACCGACCTGTGGCAGGCCCGCGGCAAGCGCGACTACGATCTGGACGACATCATGCTGTTGAAGGTCGGCCGCCATATTCGCCCCCGCCCGCATTTCAAAATCATCGTCGCCCGCGAGGATGGCGAAGCCCGCTTCATGAGCGGCTATAAAAAAGAGTTCGTCAGCATGCATTGCACCAGCCACCGCGGGCCGTTGGTGCTGATCGACGGCGAAGTCGGCGAAGACGATTTGGCCTTGGCCGGGCAAATCCTGGCACGTTACGGCCAGGGCCGCGACGCCGAGCAAGTCGAAGTGACGATACGCGACCGCGCCGGTGCCGAACGTAATATTTTCGTAACGCCGTTGGCAGCCGAGCAAATTCCCGAGGAGTGGTTCGTATGAGCGAATTCACGTTAAACGCACGCCGGCTGCTGTGCCCGTTGCCGGTGATCCGCACCCAGGACAAGGTCAAGACTTTACAGCCCGGCGACGTATTGACCGTGGAATGCACCGATCCAGGGGTGATGCAGGATATTCCGGCCTGGTGTCGGATTAATGGGCATCAGGTGTTGGAGACTCGTGCGGGTGATGGGGAGTATGTGATTGTTTTGGAAGTGGGTTGAGTTTTTGGTTGTGTCGCTATCGCGACGGCTTGATTTGATGTCGGGTCTCGGCCCGACAGCCGAGTAACTTTTCTTTGTTTGGCCAAAGAAAAGTCACCAAAAGAAACGCCACCCGGACGCCGCTTTTTCCCTGCGCTCCTCGCTTTCGACGGGGATCGACAGAAGGGGCTTCCTGCCCCTCTGTCGATGTGCGGCATCCCTGCCGCACCCCTACGGGCCATTCCCGCCGAAAGCTCCGGTGCTCGGCGCGGCATACGGGAGAAAAACCGTCTCCTTAGAAATTGCGGACACCAGATGATATACAGAAACCGTTTAATCATATTTGTTAGACACCATCATGACTTTTCGCCTTCTGTCGTTAATGTGTTTGTTAGTCTGCTCTCTGCCTGTAGTCTCGGAGACATGCCTTCATTACGGCGGAAATCCCGTTACCCTCAGCGGAAAGGTAAAGCTACAAACATCCTTTGGGCCTCCTAGCTATGGAGAAAACCCAAATTCCGATTCTCGTGAAACTCAAGCAATCTTACTTTTGGAAAAACCAATTTGTGTTGGGTACAACCCGAAGGATTACGAAGAAGCAGAACAAAATCAGCATCAAGTAACGCTTGTCCCCCTTGGCAAAGAGAATCTTAAAGACTATGAAGGAAAACAAATTACGGTCCAGGGCACGTTGTACCATGCATTCAACGGGCACCATCGCACGCCAGCTTTAATCGAAATCAAGCACATTGAACGTGCTAGAAAAAAGCAATAAGGAGCAATCCTTAGGTCAATAGGCGAAGCCGTATTGCGCCGCATGTTGGCCTTCGATTTTTCGGTGCATTACGCTATCGCTAATGCACCCTACGAGGGTTGAACAAAAGGCTGTGGTGTGTAAATTACTTGCCAAATTCCGGGATGGTTTTGGCCCCGTATGCCGCGCCGAGCACCGGAGCTTTCGGCGGGAACAGCCCGGTAGGGTGGGCACGGCTGTTTGTGCCCACGCGGATTTATAGTTATCGACTCAAAAAGGCGGGCAAAAAAGCGTTGCCCACCCTACGTTTTATTATCGAGTTAAGGTTGATACCAGCAAGCACATCCAAATTCCGGGATGGTTTTGTTCCCGTATGCCGCGCCGAGCATCGCAGCTTTTGGCGAGATAAGCCCGATAGGGGAGCGGCATGGATGCCGCTCGTTTTCGGAGGGCTAAGGATAGCCCTTCCGAAAACCCTCGCCAAAAGCGAGAAGCACAGGGAATAAGCGGCGTCCGGGTCGCCTTTTCTTTGGATACTGTCTTTTGGCGACGCAAAAGAAAGTATCGCGGTTGTCGGTCCGCGAACCGACATTAAAATATTCGTCGCGATAGCGACACAACAAAATTAGTTAATCAGTCTAACAAGGTAAACAATGGCAGTCGGAGACACCTCATTTCCTGAAATGTATGCCGTCCAAGGCATCAAACTCGGCTCCAGTAACGCCGGCATCAAACAAACCGTGCGCGACGACATCTTGGTCATCGCAATGGCCGAAGGCGGCAGTTGCGCGGCGGTATTCACCCAAAACGCCTTTTGCGCGGCGCCGGTACAGGTCGCCAAGGCGCATTTGCCGATGAACCCGCGCTGGCTGCTGGTCAACTCCGGCAATGCCAATGCCGGCACCGGCAAGCAAGGCTTGCAGGACGCCTTTGCCTGCTGCGCCGGTTTGGCTGGAGAAGTCGATGCGTTGGCGCAGCAAGTGCTGCCGTTTTCGACCGGCGTGATCGGCGAACCGCTGCCGGTGGAAAAACTGGCGGCGGCGCTGCCGGCCGCGGTCGCCAATCTGGCGGAATCGCACTGGGACCGGGCGGCGCGAGCAATCATGACCACCGACACCTTTCCGAAAGGCGCCTCGTTGAAGCTCGACATCGGCGGCCATCCGGTCGCGATTACCGGCATTTCCAAAGGCGCCGGCATGATCCAGCCCAATATGGCGACGATGCTGGGCTTTATCGCCACCGACGCCAAAATCGAGCAGGGTCTGCTGCAAGAGTGCCTGAATGCGGCGGTCGAGCAATCGTTTAACCGGATCACCGTCGACGGCGATACTTCGACCAACGACGCCTGCGTGGTATTGGCCAGCGGCTGCAGCGGCGCGCCGGAGATTTTGCCCGGCAGCGAGCATCTGGCGGCGTTCAGCGCAGCCTTGGCCTCGGTCTGCAAACGGCTGGCGGAATTGATCATTCGCGACGGTGAAGGCGCCACCAAGCTGATGCGCATCATCGTCGAGCAAGCCCGCGACAGCGCCGAAGCGCTGCAAGTGGCAAAAACCATTGCCCATTCGCCGCTGGTCAAAACCGCGTTCTTCGCCAGCGACCCGAACTGGGGCCGGATATTGGCCGCCGTGGGCCGGGCCGGCGTCGAAAATATGGAGCTGGAGAAAATCGAGATTTACCTGGGTACGGTCTGCATCGTCGAAAACGGCGGCCGCGCGCCGTCTTACACCGAACAGGACGGCCAGCGGGTCATGAGTCAGCAGGAAATCGACGTCACGGTGCGTTTGGGCCGCGGCTCGGCCAGCGAACAGGTGTTGACCTGCGATTTTTCCTACGATTACGTCAAAATCAACGCCGAATACCGCACTTAATTCCGCCCATGCTCCAGCCAAATAACGTGGTTCACGTCGCGGTCGGCGTCGTTCGCGACACGGCCGGTCGGATACTTATCGCCCGACGCGCACAACACGCGCACCAGGGCGGCTTGTGGGAGTTTCCCGGCGGCAAGCTCGAACCCGGCGAGCCGGTGTTGCAGGCCCTAGCGCGGGAGCTGGAGGAAGAGGTCGGGATTCGGGTCGCCGCTGCCGAGCCTTTGATCAAAATCCGCCACGATTACGGCGACCGCCGGGTGTTGCTGGACGTCTGGAACGTCAACTCGTTCAGCGGCGAAGCCCGGCCCTGCGAAGGCCAGGCCATGCAATGGGTTAGCGCCGGCCAGCTTTCCGACTTCACCTTTCCGGCCGCCAACCTGCCTATCATCGCCGCCGCCCGGCTGCCGGCGTATTACGCCATCCTGGAAGGTCCGGACGCGGAAACGGTCATCGCCAATTGCCAACGCATCATCGACAACGGCGTCAAATTAGTGCAATTCCGGGCCAAAACGCTAAGCGCGAATGACAAACAAACCGTGCTCGAACGGGTATTGCAGCAATGCCGGCACCATGCCGTCGAGGTGCTGGTCAACGCCGATCTGGATTTGGATATTAGTCAGGCGCAAGGCATCCATTTGAGCAGCCGGGCCCTAATAAGACTGGATCGACGTCCGTCCGGAATGCGCTGGGTCGCCGCGTCTTGCCACAATGCATGGGAGCTGCAGCATGCGCTGGCGATTGGGGTGGATTTTGCGGTGTTGGCGCCGGTCATGCCGACCGCATCGCACCCCGACACGCCACCATTGGGCTGGCAACGCTTTAGCGAACTACTGGAGTGCGCCAACTTGCCGGTCTTCGCCTTGGGCGGTTTGAGCCGGCAGGATCTGATGCAGGCGCAAGCCGCCGGCGCCCAAGGCATAGCCGGCATCAGCGGTTTTTTGGCTTGAAGCGGCCTCTCGACAAAATCCCTTATTGCTGTTGACTATCACGTCCGAGCTTTGCAGCCACCTCATATCGGGCCGCAGTCAGACTCAGCACCGGGTGTGTTAACCCACTTCACCGTCATCGAGGTTCGGCAGGTCGGGGTTTTCGTCGTCCCAAACCGGCGGACCGGGAATCTTGTGCGCTTCGGTGGCCCAATCGCCGAGGTCGATCAGCTTGCAGCGCTCCGAGCAAAACGGTTTGAATTTTTCGGCGGCAACCCAGGCCACCGGTTTACGGCAGGTCGGGCAGGCGACTTGCGGCGGGGACTGCGCGGCCATCAGAACATGCAGCGGGTCAAATGGAATTCGACATCGTCCTGGGTTTGGCACGGCCGGTTCTCATCGGCCGACGGGATCATGAAGCGAATGCTGAAGCGGTGTTTGCCGCCGCTGATCTCGGCGAAACAGCGCTGCTCCGGTTGCAAAGCCACGCGCAGCAACTGCACCGGATGGTTTTTGTTGTCGAGCGCCAGTTGAAAAAAACCGGCTTTGGCAAGCTCCGGGGTTGGAATACTGCTTTGACGGATGAAGCCTAAAATCAGGTCGATCGCGACCCGGATATCGACAAACGGTTGGGTCCAACGCTCCAGATCTTTCTGCTGCTCTGCTTCATCCTGCTCCAGCCAGTAATGAAACGCCGGCAGATCGAACGAGCAACTGCCGCCGGGTATCGAATTACGCTGCGAGATACTCTGAAACAAATCGCTTTCCATCACGCTGATGCCGATCTTGCCGTTGGCGCTGTATAAATTGCGGCTGGCCTGATTCAAGTCGGCCAGAATTTCCTGCAGTTTTTCGTCGTCGACGCCGTGATTATGGGCCAATTGGTTCAACACTTTGGTGTGGCGGTCCAATTCTTTGATCAATTCGGATTTAAGATCGCTGCGGCTGAAGATGGTCAGAATATCCAACAAGACGGAGATGGCGGCGCGTTTGTCGAAAACCGAAGCGCCCAACATGAAATGGCTGAGCTGTTGAAAGAGCTGCTCCAAGCGCATAAACACACGAATTCGTTCGTTAAGCGGGAATTCGTAGACTATTTGTGTATTCAAGCCGGTGGTGTCCTGGCGGTGGCTAAAAAAATGTAGGAATTGTGCAGGCTTTTAACCTGTTCTGCAAGCAGCTCCGGCCCGGCGCTATTGTCGATCACATCGTCGGCGCGGGCCAGCCGTTCCGGCCGCGACATCTGACTGGCCACGATGGCCTGCGCCTGTTCGGCGCTGAGTTTGTCCCGGGTTACGACCCGTTCGATCTGCAGGGGTTGCGGACAATCTACCACCAGGATCCGGTCCACAACATAAGGATTTTTAGATTCGAGCAACAACGGCACCGCAATCAGGCAGTAATCGGCCTGCAATGCCGCCACATCGGCGGCGATACGGGCGTATACCCGCGGATGCATGATGGCGTCCAGCCGCCGCTTTTGCTCCGGATCGGAAAAGATCGCCTCGCGCAGCTTGGGCCGATCCAGGCTGCCGTCGGTTTTCAACATGTCGGCACCGAATGTCTGGACGATGGCTTGCAAGGCCGGCTCACCCGGTTCAACCAAGCGGCGGGCGATCAAATCGGCATCGACCACCGGCACGCCCAAGTCGGCAAACAGACGGCATACCGTGGTTTTGCCGCAGCCGATGCCACCGGTCAAACCGATTTTCAACATCGGTCACAGACCTGCAAGCCGCAGATACCAGGCATTCATTTGCTCACCCCACAATAGCGCCAGCCACCCGGCCATAGCCAGATAAGGCCCGAACGGAATCGGCTTGGCCGCATCGCGCCGGCAGGACACGATCATCGCGATGCCAACCACCGCACCGACCAGGGAAGACAACAAGATTATCAACGGCAAATATTGCCAGCCCAGCCAGGCGCCGAATACGGCCAGTAATTTGAAATCGCCGTAACCCATGCCGTCCTTGCCGGTCAGCAATTTAAAGCCGTGGTAGACGCTCCACAAGCTTAAATAACCGGCTACCGCGCCGACGATACTGTCGCGGCTGTCGGCAAAAATGCCGAACACGCTGAGCAGCAAACCCAGCCAGACCAAAGGCAGCGTGATCGAGTCCGGCAGCAATTGCTGGTCGATATCGATAAAACTCAGTGCAATCAGACACCAGGTCAACGGCAACGCAAACGCCAGCGCCCAGCCGTAACCCAGTTGCCAAGCGACCAGCGCCGAACACAGGCCGGTAAAGGCCTCTATCGAAGGATAACGCCAACCGATTTTGTTGCCGCAGTTGGCGCATTTGCCGCCGAGCAGCAAGAAGCTCAGGACCGGGATGTTTTGATAGGCTTTGATTTCGGCTTTGCAAGCCGGGCAGTGCGAAGCCGGCAATAACAGATCGAAACGCTCGCCCGGGGCTTCGGCTGGCAATTCCAGGTATTCGCGGCACTCGCGCCGCCACGCAGCCTGCATCATCAGCGGCAGCCGGTAAATCACCACATTCAGAAAACTGCCGACCAGCAAGCCGAGTACTAAAGCGCTTGCGGCCAGAAAACCGGGAGATTGAGCTAAGACATTAAACAACATAGGTAAGCAGTAAAGACTGGCCGGTCCGCCGCCTGCTAATAGGCCGGAACCGGCATCAGGTTAGATAGCGGCGCCCAATTTGAAGATCGGCAAATACATCGCCACGATCAAACCGCCGACCAAAATCCCCAAGATCACCATGATGATAGGCTCCATCAAACTGCTCAGGTTGTCGACCAAGTTATCGACCTCTTCCTCGTAAAAGTCGGCAACCTTGTCCAGCATGGCATCGATCGAACCGGATTCTTCGCCGATCGCCACCATCTGTACCACCATATTCGGAAATATGCCGGTGGTTTCCAAGGCGAACTTCAATTGCTGGCCGGTCGCAACATCGTCGCGCACCTTCATCACCGCCTCGTAAAACAAGATGTTACCGCACGCGCCGGCCACCGAAACCAAGGCTTCGACCAAGGGTACGCCGGCGGCCGACATGGTCGAGAGGGTTCTGGCAAAGCGGGCGATGGCCGATTTTTGCAAAATCATACCGACCACCGGTATTTTCAACAGAGTCCGATCCAGAAAATGGTTGAAGGCCTTCGAGCGCTTTTTAAAGTAGGTAAAGGTGTAGCCGGCGACAAATAGCACGCCGACCACGGCCCACCACCATTCCTGTACCCAGGCCGACAAATCGATGACGAATTTGGTGAACGCCGGCAAATCGGCGCCGAAGCCTTTGAACAAGTCCTCGAACACCGGCACCACGAACACCAGCAAAATGGCCGTAACGATAAACGCCACCACCAATACCGCCACCGGATAGGTCAACGCTTTCTTGACTTTTTTCTTGATCGACTCGGTTTTTTCCTTGTAAGTGGCAATCTTATCCAACAAGGTTTCCAATACCCCGGCGTGTTCGCCGGCTTCGACCAGATTGCAAAACAAGGCGTCGAAATAGAGCGGCTTACGACCCAATGCTTGCGCCAGCGTATCGCCACCCTCGACGTCGGCTTTGATCGACAACAGCATTTCCGACATGCTGGCGTTGTCGTGGCCCTTGCCGATGATATCGAACGACTGCACCAACGGTACGCCGGCCGCCAGCATGGTCGCCAATTGGCGGGCAAAAACGGCAATATCTCCCGGCGTGATTTTTTGCACCCGCGGACTGAACAAGGGTTTCGCCTTGGGTTTGATGCCGATCACCCGGATGCCCATCCGCCGCAGCTCGGCGCGAGCGATCACTTCGCTTTTGGCACTGATAGTGCCTTTGGTTTTCCGGTTTTGTTTGTCGAAACCGTCCCAATTGAATTCGATCTGCTCTTCTTGTTTTGCCATGATTATTCCGTGGTGACGCGGTCAATTTCTTCCAGCGAGGTGATGCCCTGGCGGATTTTCAACAAGCCGGAGGTGCGCAAATCGTTGATGCCTTCGCTGCGGGACAATTCGGCCATCTCCATCGCATTGCCGCCGCGCAGGATCAAGGCCCGCATTTTTTCGGTGATCGGCATCACCTGGTAAATACCGACCCGCCCTTTGTAGCCGTTATTGCAATGCTCGCAGCCCACCGGACCGTATATCTTGAAAGTGCCAAGTTCTTCCTTTTTGAAGCCGGCCGAGATCAGCGCGCTTTCCGGGTAATCCATTTCCTTCTTGCAATGCTCGCACAGACGCCGCGCCAAACGTTGCGCCATAATCAGCAAAACTGCCGAGACGATATTGAACGGCTCTATCCCCATCTGTACCAGCCGGTTGATGGTCTGCGGCGCGTCGTTGGTGTGCAGCGTCGACAACACCAAGTGGCCGGTTTGGGCTGCTTTGACCGCAATACTGGCGGTTTCATAGTCGCGGATCTCGCCGACCATGATGATGTCCGGGTCCTGCCGCAAGAATGCTTTGAGCGCTTCGGCAAAAGTCAACCCGGCTTTAGGGTTGACGTTGACCTGGTTGATGCCTTCTACAGTGATCTCTACCGGGTCTTCGGCCGTGGAAATATTGGTTTCGACGCTGTTCAGAATATTCAAGCCGGTATACAGCGACACCGTCTTACCGCTACCGGTCGGCCCGGTGACCAACACCATCCCGTAGGGTTTATGAATCGCATCCAGGAAATTTTTCTGCTGTTCCGGTTCGAACCCGAGTTTTTCGATACCGATCTGGGCGCTGGTCGGATCCAGAATCCGTAACACCACTTTTTCGCCGAACAAGGTCGGACAGGTGTTGACCCTGAAGTCGATGGCGCGGTTTTTCGAGATCTGCATCTTGATCCGGCCGTCCTGCGGCACCCGCCGTTCGGCGATGTCCATCTTGGACATGACTTTCAGTCGGGAAATGATCCGATTGGCGATACCGACCGGCGGACTCGCCACTTCCGACAGTATGCCGTCGGCGCGGAAGCGGATGCGGAACCGCTTCTCGAACGGTTCCATGTGAATATCCGATACGCCGCGCTTGATCGAATCCAGCAAAATCTTATTCACGAAGCGGACGATAGGCGCGTCGTCGATATCCGAACCCATAGCGTCTTCGGCCGGCTTGGCCTCGTCGCCGGCGGAAATATCGATGTTGTCCAGATCGTCGTCGAGCAGATCCTTCATCGACGTATCCGCGGCTTCCAGCGCCGTGTCTATCATTCTGATCAGTTTGTCTTCTTCGACCAGAATATTTTCGGTGTTGTGCCGGGTGTGGAACTTGATCTCGTCCAGGGCCTGGAAATTAGTCGGGTCGGCCGTCGCGACGAACAAACGGTTACCGCGTTTAAATAGGGGTAAGGCGTGGTGCTGGCGAATCAATTTTTCGCTGACCATTTTGATCGGCAGAAACGCGGGATCGATCGCGTCCAGATCGAAAAACGGCACGCCGAATTCGGCCGAGGCCAGCGTGGCGATGGTTTTGCTATCCGCGTATTTGTGTTCGACCAAATAGCTAATGAACGCCTGTTTGCGCTTTTGCGCCTCCTGTAAACAGGTCGCTGCCGACTCTTCTGTCAGCAGCCCCTTCTGAATCAGGCACTTAACCAGACCGCTAAAATGAATGTTGGAAGGTGCTGTCGCCATGAAAAAAGGTCAAGATTGGTTTTACTGCAGCTTTGTGCTGCAAATATAGATGAAGTAAGGATTTTATCCAAACTCGACACAGGATGTCGGCAACGGGCCGGCTACATAGCCGCGGGCGATAAATGCAGGGAGGCAGCCGCCGGAGACCGGCGGCTGCAGAGACAACGCTTAAACTTCGTGATAAATCGCGGCGCCTTCTTCGAGAAATTGCTTGGACTTCTCTTCCATGCCTATTTTCAAAGCTTCCGCTTCTTCCAGGCCTTTTTGCTCGGCATAGTTGCGCACGTCCTGGGTGATTTTCATCGAGCAGAAATGCGGGCCGCACATCGAGCAGAAGTGAGCAACCTTGGCCGATTCCTTGGGCAGGGTTTCGTCGTGGAAAGAACGGGCTTTCTCGGGGTCCAGCGCCAAATTAAACTGGTCTTCCCAGCGGAATTCGAACCTAGCCTTGGACATCGCGTTGTCGCGGATCTGCGCGCCGGGGTGGCCTTTCGCCAAGTCGGCGGCGTGGGCGGCGATTTTGTAGGTGACGATGCCTTCGCGGACGTCCTGCTTGTTGGGCAAGCCCAGATGCTCTTTCTGGGTCACATAGCAGAGCATCGCACAGCCGTACCAGCCGATGTTGGCGGCGCCGATCGCCGAGGTGATGTGGTCATAGCCGGGGGCGATATCGGTGGTCAAAGGCCCCAAGGTATAGAACGGCGCTTCGAAGCAATCTTCCAGCTGCTTGTCCATGTTGACCTTGATCATTTGCAACGGCACGTGGCCGGGGCCTTCGATCATGGTTTGCACGTCGTGTTTCCAGGCGATTTGAGTCAGTTCGCCCAAGGTTTCCAGCTCACCGAACTGGGCGGCGTCGTTGGCGTCGTAAATCGAACCCGGACGCAAGCCATCCCCCAACGAGAACGACACGTCGTAGGCTTTCATGATTTCGCAGATTTCTTCGAAATGCGTATACAGGAAGCTTTCGGTGTGGTGCGCCAGGCACCATTTGGCCATGATCGAACCGCCGCGGGAAACGATGCCGGTCAGGCGTTTGGCGGTCAGCGGCACGTGATGCAGGCGCACGCCGGCATGGATGGTGAAGTAATCGACGCCTTGCTCGGCTTGTTCGATCAAAGTGTCGCGGAAGATTTCCCAGGTCAGTTCTTCGGCCTTGCCGTCGACTTTTTCCAGCGCTTGATAAATCGGCACGGTGCCGATCGGTACCGGCGAGTTGCGTAGAATCCATTCGCGGGTTTCGTGGATGTTTTTGCCGGTGGATAAGTCCATGATGGTGTCCGCACCCCAGCGGATGCCCCACAACATTTTTTCGACTTCTTCTTCAATCGAGGAAGTGATCGCCGAATTGCCCAGGTTGCCGTTGATCTTGACCAGGAAGTTGCGGCCGATGATCATCGGCTCCAATTCCGGGTGGTTAATGTTGGCCGGAATAATGGCCCGGCCGCGCGCCACTTCGGAGCGCACGAATTCCGGGGTGATGAAGGACTGAATGTTGGCGCCATAGGAAAAGCCGGGATGCTGGCCTTGGTAACGGTCACGCATCGCTTCGAGGTTCTGGTTCTCGCGGATGGCGATATATTCCATTTCCGGCGTGATGATGCCTTTACGGGCGTAATGCATCTGACTGACGTTATGGCCGGCTTTGGCGCGGCGTGGGTTGCGGGTCAGTTCGAAACGCAGGTGTGCGGTCTTGGGATCGTGCAGCCGCTCGTGGCCGTATTTTGAGGTCGGGCCGCTCAATAACTCGGTGTCGCCGCGCTCTTCTATCCATTTACCGCGCACCGAACCCAGGCCTTGGTGCAGGTTGATGTCGACATTCGGGTCGGTATAAGGGCCGGAAGTGTCGTAGACGAAAATCGGCGGATTTTTTTCAGCGCCGAAATGGGCCGGGGTATCGGACAGATTAATCTGCCGCATCGGCACCCGCATGTCGGGACGGCTGCCCTGGATGTAGATTTTTTCCGAGGCGGGGTAGGAATCGATTCTTACGCTACTGCCGGTGTCGGTAGTAATTTCATTGCGGACAGCGCTCATGCTTATCTCCAAAAACAGAATAAATCGCGAGCGCAGGGAAGGATTGGCTTTCCTACGCCGGCATTAACCGGATCAGGTTCGAAGGGTTTTTCTCAGCTTCCGCTCTGGAATTGGGCGGAAACACCCCTAGCCTTTTAGGTGGGTCGGTAAGTTAAATGATAATTAGGGCAATTGCAAGCTCGGTTAACGCCCCGGTAGCGGCAAAAATCTTATAAAACAATAGGTTTTATTTCCTGTCGCCAGCTGCAATGCAATTGCTATGATAACCGGCACCCGATCCAACCATTGCCCCATGACCGATCAACCAACTTTTACCGACCTCGATCGCGGATTCGCCCGCTTCCTCGCCGAACGCAGCCGCTTGAGCGGGGCAAAAAAAAACCGCTTCGAAGCCTTGCTGCTGCAGTTATCGGCCCAACAAGGCGCCGGCCATAGCTGCATAGCGATCGACGCGGAGGACATGGCTGTAGTGATGGCCTCAGGCCTGGCCTCCACCGGCAAAACCACACCGTTGATTGCCGAAACCGAGCGCCTGTATTTGCACCGCTATTGGCATTACGAGGAGCGCCTGGCGAGGCAACTTGCGGCACTGGCCCGACAAAAATTCGATACCGGACATCTCGCAGCCAGCCTCGACCGCTATTTCCCAAGCCAAGGCGACGAAATCGATTGGCAAAAAACCGCAGCGCAAGCGGCGGTTAGTCAGGCCCTGAGCATCATTACCGGCGGCCCCGGAACCGGCAAAACCACGACGGTGCTGAAAATTTTGACCCTATTGCTGGAAACCAGTCGCCAAGCATTACATATCGCCCTGGCCGCACCCACCGGCAAAGCCGCGATGCGCCTGCAAGAGTCGATTGTCGCCAACAAACCCGGTCTGGCTTGCGTCGACGAATTGAAAGACCGAATTCCGGAACAAGCCCACACGCTGCACCGGCTGCTCGGCGCCAAGCCGCCGACGCCGTATTTCCGCCACGACGCCGAAAATCCGCTGCCTTACGATGTGGTGGTGGTGGACGAAACTTCAATGGTCGATCTGGCGTTAATGAGCAAATTGGTCGATGCGCTTAAACCAGGATCGCGTCTGATTTTACTGGGCGATAAAGACCAGCTGGCCTCGGTCGAATCCGGCTCGGTCTTGGCCGACCTAGCCGCCGGCCTGGCCGAGCGCACGGTGGAACTACAAAAATCGCATCGGTTTCAAGGCCGCATCAAACAACTCGCCATCGCCGTGAACTGCCAGGATGCGGATCAAGCCTGGCAACTACTGCAAGAGCCAAGCCCGCCGATTAGGCGCCTGACCGGCGATCCGATCGATTGGATCATCGAAAATTATGCCGAATACCTGCAGGCGATTCCGAACGGCTGCGACCCGACTGAAATTTTCGCCGCCTTCAACCGCTTTCGGGTGCTTTGCAGCAATCAACGCGGCCATAACTCGGTCGGCGAGATTAATCGGCGGGTAGAACTGGAGCTGGCAAACCGGGGCAAAATCCGGCCCGGCTCGACATGGTACGCCGGCAAACCCGTCATGATTACCGCCAACCACGCCGGCATGCAATTGTACAACGGTGATATCGGCTTATGCTTGAGCGACCCTGAACAAGGCAGCCAGCTCCGGGTATTTTTCCAGCGCGGCGAGCAATTCCGTAAAGTGTTACCGGCCCGGCTACCGCCCTGGGAGACAGTATTCGCGATGACGATCCACAAAAGCCAAGGCTCGGAGTTTGAAAACATCTTGATTGCGTTACCGGATGTCGTGAATCCGGTGCTGAGCAAGGAGCTGTTGTACACGGCGATCACCCGCGCCAAGCAATCGGTGGCGGTCAGCGCCGACCAAGCCATCTTCAATGCCTGCGTCGACCACCGGGTTACCAGACACAGCGGCCTGGCCGCAAAATTGCAGACTTACGCTTCCGGACCAAACTGATGAAATCGATAAAAAAACGCAGCAAACGCTTATTGGCCGACATCCAAACCACGGCAGACCGATTGGAGGCTCTGTGCGCAGACTTGGATTTGCTACAAGGCTTGTTCGAAACCGCCAGCCAAATTGGCGATTGCGCCGCTAAAATCGCCGAACAGATTTCCGCCGCCCATAAAACCGAAGCGGCGGCAACGCTGGCTCAGTCGCCGGAATTGGCCCGGTTAGCGGATTTTGTGGATATGGACGCGATCAGCCTGCTGGAAGAGCGCATATTTGCCGCGCAGACCAATCTGGAGGAAGGTGAAATCGGCGTTTTTTTTCAACAGCTCCTGGAAAAGTCGGAGACGTTGTACGCAACGCTGACGGAAAACATCCAGCAACTGCTGACGCTGGCGGAAGAAGCCGAAGAGGGTTAATGACTACGTTGCACCGAAAAGTGCGCCAGCGCTTCGAGGGCTTGTTTGTATTCCGAATCCGGCAGACACTCCAGAGCGGCAATAGCCAGCCCAGCCGCGCGTTCGGCACACTGCTCGGTATACTCGATCGCATTGGTCGCTTTTACGACTTCGTACACGTCATTGAACGCCTCGCGCGAACCCTGCCGGATCGCATTGACCACGATTTGCGACTGACGCTGGTCGCCGTGTTGGATGGCGTAAATCAGCGGCAGGGTCGGTTTGCCCTCGGCCAGATCGTCGCCAAGATTCTTACCCAGCTCCTCACTATTGGCCTTGTAATCCAGGGCGTCGTCGATCAACTGAAACGCCACACCCAGTTGCTGGCCGTAAATCGCCAAGGCTTCTTCGGTCGCTGCATCCGCGCCTGAAACCACGGCGGCCAACCGGGTGGCCGTGCTGAATAGAATCGCCGTTTTGCGGGCAATCACTTCCAGGTACTTGGCTTCGCTGGTCTCCGGGTTGTTGCAGTTCAACAACTGCAATACCTCGCCTTCAGCGATTGCGGTAGTGGTCTTGGACATGATGGCCATCACCCGCATGTTGTCGGTCCGCACCATCATTTCGAACGCACTGGAATATAAATAGTCGCCGACCAAGACGCTGGCTGCATTACCCCACACCGCATTGGCGGATTCTTTACCGCGCCGCAACTCGGACTCGTCGACCACATCGTCGTGCAGCAAGGTCGCGGTGTGAATGAATTCGATCACGGCCGCCAGTATCAAGTGGCGCTCGTCGACCTGTCCCAAAGCCTTTGCTGCCAGCAACAGCAACATCGGCCGTAACCGCTTGCCGCCGTTACCGATGATGTAATGGCCGATTTGATTGATCAGCACAACATCGGAGCTCAGTTCGTTTAAAATCAACCGGTCAACCGCCTGAGTCTCGGCGGTGGTTAAATTTTTAATCGAATCGAAATCTATCGGGGCTGAAGCTGGCGTAGAAACTTTAGCTATCATGAAATATTGGGCTAATCGCCTGTCGACGCGTGACGTAAATAGCCGGTCATGCTATGAATATTCGTAGGTAGTGTCAATAGTACCCGACCAACGCGAAAGAGCCGCAACCTTCCTATCAGGAATTTAGGTTTGACGTAAGCCTTGTGAAAAAATATAATCTGCTGTTCACTTTTAACAGATTATGCTTGATGGAGCTTACGCCGATGTATGCGGTAATTCAAACAGGTGGTAAACAGTATCGTGTCGCAGAGGGTACTACCTTAAAAATAGAAAAACTCGAATTAGGCGCGGGCGACAGCGTAGAGTTCGACAAGGTGCTGATGGTGCAATCAGGCGACTCTGTAAAAGTAGGTCAGCCTTTTGTTCAAGGCAGCAAAGTGACCGCGACTGTTGTCTCTCAAGGCCGCCACAAAAAAGTCAGAATCATCAAATTCAGAAGACGTAAGCACCACATGAAACAAATGGGGCACCGTCAATATTACACAGAAGTGCAAATCACCGGCATTTCGGCATAACTTATCCGAGGATAAAACATGGCTCACAAGAAGGCAGGCGGTAGTACCCGCAACGGTCGCGACTCTAACGCACAACGACTGGGCGTCAAACGTTTCGGCGGCCAAGTCGTAAAAGCTGGCAACATCCTGGTTCGCCAACGCGGCACCAAGTTCCACGCTGGCGACAACGTCGGCATCGGCAAAGACCACACCCTGTTCGCATTGGCCGACGGCAAAGTGGTTTTCGTTGAAAAAGGCCCGCAAAACCGCAAATACGTCAGTATTGCAGCAGCGTAAATCCCGATTGTGCCTTGGCACATTCGATCCGAAAAGCCTCGTTTCATAGCGGGGCTTTTTTGTTTATACCGGTAGATTATGAGATTTGTTGACGAAGCGGAAATCCGCGTAGAAGCAGGCGACGGCGGCAACGGCAAAGCCTCGTTCCGCCGCGAAAAATACATCCCCCTGGGCGGCCCGGATGGCGGTGACGGTGGCGACGGCGGCAGCGTTTACCTGGTCGCCACCGAAAACGTCAACACTCTGGTCGATTTCCGCTACCACTCGGTACACCGCGCCCAACGCGGCGAAAACGGCGGCAGCCGCGACTGCACCGGCAAAAAAGGCGAAGACTGCTTCGTCGCTGTGCCGCCGGGAACCATAGTCTACGAAGCCAACACCGGCGAGAAAATCGGCGACCTGACCAAACCCGGCCAACAGTTGCTGGTGGCCAAGGGCGGCTTTCATGGCCTGGGCAACACCCGCTTCAAAAGCAGCATCAACCGGGCTCCGCAACAGACCAGCAAAGGCTCCCCCGGCGAACATCGCATACTACGCCTGGAATTGATGGTCATCGCCGACGTTGGCTTACTCGGCATGCCGAATGCCGGCAAATCCAGCCTGATTCGCACCGTGTCGTCGGCCAGACCCAAAGTCGCCGATTATCCGTTCACGACGCTGCATCCCAATTTGGGCGTAGTTCGGGTCGACGACTTGCGCAGTTTCGTCATCGCCGACATCCCCGGCGTCATTGAAGGCGCCGCCGAAGGCGCCGGCCTGGGCTTACAGTTTTTGAAACACTTGTCCCGCACCGGCCTGCTGTTGCACATGGTCGACATTGCACCCTACGAAAGCGACGAAACGCCGGTCAGCGCCGCCCGCAAAATCATTCGCGAAGTCGAAAAATGGAGCGACGAACTGGCGCACAAGCCACGCTGGCTGGTGCTGAATAAAATCGATAACGTGCCGGACGACGAAGTCGAAGCCCTTAGCCAAAGCATCGTCGCCGAACTGGGCTGGACCGGGCCGGTGTTTCTAATTTCCGCCCTGAAAAACCAGGGCACCCAAGCCTTGATGTACGCCATCATGGATTTCCTGGAACAACAAAGAGCCCGCACAGAAGATACGCAACAGGAGTTGCCAAGTGAGCCGTTCTGATTTTTGCCAAACCAAACGCGTTGTCGTCAAAATCGGCAGCTCCCTGCTTACCGACGGCGGCCGGGGCCTGAACAAACCCGCCATCGCCAACTGGGTCGCACAAATGGCCGCACTCAGACAACGCGGCGTCGACGTGGTGTTAGTCTCATCCGGCTCTGTCGCCGAAGGCATGGTGCGATTAAAACTGAAAGCCCGCCCGAAAACCCTGCACGAACTGCAAGCCGCCGCCTCCGTCGGCCAAATGGGCCTGGTGCGCCGTTTCGAAGACGAATTCCAGCTTCACGAACTGCTCGCCGCCCAAGTACTGCTGACCCACGACGACCTGTCAGACCGCCAGCGTTATCTAAACGCCCGCAGCACCTTGCTGACCCTGCTGCAATTCGGCGTAGTGCCGGTGATTAACGAGAACGACGCGGTTGCCACCGAAGAAATCCGCTTCGGCGACAACGACACCCTGGGCGCGCTGGTTGCCAACCTGGTCGAAGCCGACCTGTTGATTATCCTGACCGACCAGACCGGCTTGTTCGATGCCAATCCCAGCCTGAATCCGGATGCCAAACTAATTTCGGAAATCAGCGTTAACGAAAGCCTGCTCGACGACGTGGCCGGCGGCAGCATCAGCGGCCTGGGCCGCGGTGGTATGTACACCAAGGTGCGCGCCGCCCGCCTGGCGGCGCGCTCCGGCGCCGCCACCGTCATCGTCTCGGGCAAGCTCGACAACGTAATTCCGGCAGTATTCGACGGCGCCCAACTCGGCACCTATCTGATCCCGAACATCGCGCCGCTGGCGGCCCGTAAACAATGGCTGGCCGGCCAATTGCAACTCAAAGGCAGCGTCATCTTGGACGACGGCGCTGTCAAAATCCTGAAAGAAGCCGGCAAAAGCCTGCTGGCGGTCGGCGTCAAAGCCGTGCATGGCAGCTTTCAGCGCGGCGATTTGGTATCTTGCCACGACCTGCAAGGCAATGAAATCGCCCGCGGCCTGATCAATTACGGCGCCGAAGACGCCGCCAAAATTGCCGGCAAAGCCAGTAGCGAATTTGAAGCACTCCTCGGCTACGCCGACGACGCCGAACTGATCCACCGCGATAATCTGGTCTTGATCTAAAACAGCCCGGATTGGCAAAGTCGCCAAGCCGGCCTACACCAGCTTAAGTATTCTGAATCACAATATTCGGAAAACGGCCGCTGTAATCCTTGGTCCGCATTGCCAATTTGGCGGCCATTTTGCGGGCGATTGCCTTATAAATTTGCGCCGGCCGCCCGTCCGGATCGGCCACCACCGATGGTCGGCCGCTATCGGCATATTCCCGGATATGGATATCCAAGGGCAATGCTCCAAGCATATCCACTTTGTTTTTCGCCGCCATCGCCACGCCGCCGCCCTGGCCGAAGATCGCCTCTTCGTGGCCGCAATTGCTGCAGATGTGCATGCTCATGTTCTCAACCAGGCCCAAAATCGGCACATTCACCTTTTCGAACATGCCCAAACCGCGCTGAGCGTCGATCAGCGCGATGTCCTGCGGCGTGGTGACGACCACGGCTCCGCTGACCGGAATCTGCTGCGCCAGCGTCAGTTGAATATCGCCGGTACCCGGCGGCAGGTCGATAATCAGATAATCCACGTTGTCCCATTGAGTTTGGGTCAGCAACTGCTGTAGCGCGCCGGTCACCATCGGCCCGCGCCAGATCATCGGCTGGTCCGGATCGACCAGATACCCGATGGACATGGTCTGGATGCCGAAGGAGACCTTCGGCTTCAGCATTTTGCCGTCCTCGCTGTCCGGTTTACCGGACAAACCCAGCATGGTCGGAATGCTCGGCCCGTAAATATCGGCATCGAGAATGCCGACATTGGCGCCCTCGGCGGCCAACGCCAAGGCCAAATTCACTGAGGTGGTGGACTTGCCGACGCCACCCTTGCCCGATGCCACCGCGATAACGTTTTTTACGTTGGGCAACGGTTTCAGCGTCTTTTGCACCGAATGGGACACAATATTGACATTGACCACAACATCGACTTTGCCCACATCGGGCAGCGCCTGCAGGCGCCGCGTCAATGCTTCGCGCAATTCTTCCTCGTAGCTTTTGGCCGGATAACCCAGTTCGATCGACACGCTGACATCTTGGCCTTCCACGCCGATCTTCTTGACCGATTTAGCCGAAACCAAGTCGGTTTCGACATTCGGATCGATGAAACTTTTCAGTAAATTTTCGACAACCGCCTTGTCAATGCTCGCCATGCAGAACTCCGGATCAAATAGGTAATAACCGAGTAGTTTACTGCGAATTCGCTACCGCTCAAGCCATTTATCCTGCGCCGGCCCGACGAACGTTGCCCGCAAACCAAGCGGCCACACAGCCGGCCGCCTCAAGCCCCTGCACCGCCAAGCCAGCAGCACCACGTCATCGCATCAAACAAATCACCGCAACATGAAAAATAAATTTTACTTTTATAATAAAAAGTTATAGAAATATTCTAACGTTTAGAGTTAGATTCATTCATCTTAATTCGCTCTTAATCGCCACCTCATCTGACTTTAATTTGCATCGTTTAGTGTCAAACACCTGATTTTGAACATTTAACAGACACATGACTCGACCCGCCGCCACGCCAAACAGCATCGCATCGCCCAAAGCGTTAGCCGTCTCGGCGCTGCTATTGAGCCAATTGCTGTCCGGCTGCCAAAGCTTGCAGATATTCCAGCAGCCCGAGCCGGAAACCATCGTCTGGAACAGCAAAGCCGAAGACCTGCCGATACACGAATTCAGCCTGAGCCCCGGCCAAAACATGGTCGGCGAGTTGGCCAGCATCACCAGCGCCGAAAACGACACGCTGTCAGACATCGGCCGCCACTACGGCTTGGGCTTCAACGACATCGCCAATGCCAACGCCGGCGTCGATCCCTGGACATTGTCCTCGGGCCAGAACGTATTATTGCCGCTCAGCTTCATTCTGCCGGACGCCCCACGCAAGGGTATCGTGCTGAACCTGGCCAACATGCGCATGTTTTATTATCCAAAGAACGCGACCAACAGCGTGCTGACTTATCCGGTGGGCATCGGTCGTCAAGGCTGGCACACGCCGCTAGGGCAAACCCAGATCGTCGCCAAGAAAGCCAATCCGGATTGGACCGTACCGGCATCGATCCAACGGGAACATCAAGCGCAAGGCACGCCGTTGCCCAAAGTAGTCCGCTCCGGGCCGGACAACCCGCTAGGCGATTACGCCATGCCGCTTGGCTTCAGCGGTTACCTGATCCACGGCACCAACAAGCCCTACGGCATCGGCATGCAAGTCAGCCACGGCTGCGTGCAACTCTACCCGGAAGATATCGAAACGCTGTTCGGCAAGGTCGAGATCGGCACGCCGGTCAATATCGTCCACCAACCTTATCTGGCAGCGTGGCGCGACGACATGCTGTATCTGGAAGCGCATCCGCCGCTGGACAAATGGGAGAAACAAACAAAGCAGCTGCAAAAAGACATTCGCAAGAAGCTACAACAACTTGCCGCAGCCAAAGGCGCCGAGATCGACTGGAGCAAAGCCGACCTTATTCTGCGGCGTGCCGACGGCATTGCCACGCCAGTCTTGGCCGGCAGCCCCGACCTAGCGGAGTTACGCGCCAACGCCATTCCGTTAGCCCGCCCGGACAAGCTATTCGGCCAACCGATCCCGTCGGAGTTAAGCGATAGCGACTGGGCCATTCAAGCGGCGGTATTCGACAACGCAACCGATGCGCAAAAGCTGGCCGCGATGTTAAATCACCAAGGCCCGCCGATCCCAGCGCACAAGGTCGCCAAAGACGGCAATTATCAAGTCGTGGTCGGACCGCTGAAAAACAAAAAAGAGGTCAAAATTGTTGCCCAACGCATCAAGCAGAATTTTGATATGGACGTGACACCGCTCGCCCCCAGACGAGCGGCGAAAAACTGAGCGAAAAGCGCTACGGCTCGAGCCGCTTCACCCCGGAGTACCTGCCGAGCTTACGCCGACTTCCGAATCGGCTGGCTAAATTTGGGCACGCCAACGATTTCGCCCCGACGCAAGTGCAAATACTGCAAACCCATCAGCGTGGAAATATCGTCATATTCCACCCACACCACCTTGGCCTCGCCTTCTTCTTCGAGCTCCTGAAAATCGAAACTGACAACCGTGCCTTCCTCGACCTCTATCCTGCCCAACATGCGAATCATGATGCCGTCTATCGACACATTCTCGGTATTGAACGCATAATCGGTGTCGTTGAACACGATATGACCGGCGGCAGAAATGCTCTTCCGATACGCTCGGCGCCTATAGAGCAAGCTATCGACGTCGTAAGTTAGGTTGCGGAATTCGATCGCAATCTGAAATCCGGCATCGACCGACTCCGCCCTGACCACTTCGGCTTCGCCCGCCAAGTTGATTTCAGGCAGATAAAAGTCGACGATAGGCGAAACTTGCAAGACCCTGAAAATGTCCTTGATGCCGGCAAACGAGGGCTTGACCTTTAACAGCGTCAGCACGCCGGTGATCGATAGATTAAGCACCAAAATTTCATGCTCTTCTTGACCTAGGTACAAAAGTCCGTGGCTAGCAAGGCTTTTTCGGTAGGCGCGGTTTTCGGTGGCGAACATGTGTTAATCCTTGTCTCAGGCCATGTTTTACTGGGCTGGAAAGCCCTGAACATGATCGAAAGACCTTATGTATTTTTAATGAATTCTGATTGGGTATGTTAAACAAATTTTTTTGTCTGGCAAGCTTAGCCGTTTTGTCGGCCTGCGCAAGCCTACCGCCGAAAAACCCGGAAAACATCTGCCAAATCTTCCGCGAGAAAGAAGACTGGTACCAAGCCAGCCTCAGCTCCGCCCGGCGCTGGGGCGTGCCGATCGCGGTGCAAATGGCCATCATCAATCAGGAATCCAGCTTTGTCGCCGACGCCCAACCGCCGCGGCCGCTGATTTTAGGATTTATTCCCTGGTTCCGTTCGAGCAGCGCTTACGGGTATCCGCAGGCCAAAGACGAAACCTGGGCCGATTACCAAAAGCAAGCCGGCAACTGGTGGGCAGACCGCGAAGACTTTGCCGACAGTTGCGACTTCGTGGCCTGGTACTGCGCTACCAGCAACCGCAAACTCGGCATCCCGACCTCGGACGCGCAAAAGCTTTACTTGACCTACCACGAAGGACTGGGCGGCTTCCAGCGCAACACCTACCTGTCGAAACAATGGCTGATGAATACTGCCAAAAAAGTGCACCAACGCGCATTACGCTACGACGCACAACTGGCCGGCTGCCGGCAGGAGCTGGAAGCCAAAAACTGATAAACTAGTCCCCCCATTAATCCGATTCCGTCAAGCCGGGGCGCGCGCAAATCCAACACCGCGCCCCCGGATTTAACGGCACAACCACCTACCGGAGTATTCATGAAGTCTATGAAACAACGAGTTATCGCCACATTAATCGCATTTATCACAGGATTTATTATGTTCTCACTGGCCAACGCCAACACCCCAGCCGAAAACAAAGCCGCCGGCGAAAAATACCTGGCCGACAACGCCAAAAACGCCGGCGTAACCACCACCGCCAGCGGCCTGCAATACCAAGTATTTACCGAAGGCACCGGCGCAGCGCCCAAAGCCAGCGACAACGTCACCGTTCACTACAAAGGCACCACCATTGACGGTAAAGAATTCGACAGCTCTTACAGCCGCGGCGCACCGGCCACGTTCCCGCTGAACAGAGTCATCGCCGGCTGGACCGAAGGCGTTCAGCTGATGAAAGAAGGCGCCAAATACCGCTTCTTCATCCCTTCCAACCTGGCCTACGGCGAACGCGGCGCCGGCCGCGACATCGGTCCGAACTCGGCGCTGATTTTTGATGTGGAACTGATCAAGGTAAACTGAACGCTCGCCCCTTCTGCAAAGGAAACTCAGAATATCCAATGCAGAAGGGGATAAGACTGACAAATAGCTCTATCAAGAAATCTGTGCCACCTATTCAACCGGCAAAATTTCCCACAACGTTACCGATGATGGAGCCAAATCCGCAACCGGTAAAACTACAGCCCCGTTCGTCACGGGAATTTGAGGCAACCTTACCGCCCTAAGCGTTTTGGCGTTAAGGACAGAAGCTCTATTTAGACTGTTATTCAATTCCACCAAGTAAGGGTTGGCTCGCCTTTCATCAATCACGGATTTAATTACAGTTACTTTTGATGCTTTAAACGGTAAATTTCGGATGGTTATTTGCGTTTGCTCAGGAATGGACAATTCTCGCGCGTTCAAGAAGTCCCAATTTTGATTAAATACAATCGCTGCAACCTCTGACGAATTTGCTCCCGCAACGACCCCAATCGAGCCATTTCTGACCGGAACCGTTTTAACCCTTTGATCAGGTAATTTAGTAAACATCATCGCAACACTGTGCAGGGGTTTGGGAGCTCCGCCATCTTGGTGAAAGAAACTTGCCCACTTCCAATTATTCTCGACAAACTCCGGCGGAACCTGATGATCTATAAAACTTAAAAGGGCACCCTCTTCAATACCGCTCTCAGTTGCATCCAGCAAAAAACGAGCCGTCCAAGCAGCACCTACGTTAGTGCCGTTGATGATGCCTCTCGCTGTTTCGGTACCATAGTGAACTCCCCATTCTGAGAAAAATATCGGCACATGTTCAAGGCCCACCCGACTTAAAGTATCGTGAACATGTCTGGAAAATTCGTCGATTGATGGATATCTGCCAAATTTTGGCAAACCGGTGAGGGACTGGTTAAGACCGTAAAAATGAAAGGAAAAAAAATCCAACCGCAACTTCCTATTTGCCACGTCCGATAGAAACTGATCAGCCCAGTTTAACTTGCCAAAGCCAAACGAGTACGGACCGATTGCCGGGCCGCCAATTCTAAAATTAAGCTCCGGATGCTCGCGCCCGAGTTTATCCGCCGCATTTGCCCATGCAGTGTATAACTTTAAATATTCATCATACATTTTTGGAGACGCGTTCCAAACGCTTTCCCCTAAAAGCCAAATCTGGCCATTGACATCAGGTTCGTTCGCTACTTCAAAATCCACCTGCGATATACCGTGTTCAACCGTTACGAATTCCAAAAATGCATATGCATAATCTTCGTAGACGCTCCAATCAGATATCCCGTATTTCGCACCATTCGCTCCGACTTTTAACAGAGCCGTTTGAGGATATTGACCGACCACGATATGAGGAATAAGGTTCTTAGCTTTGCAATTGTCCAATTGCGTACCCAAAGCACCGTCTGTAAAGTCAAAGTAGACTGCATTTGTATCAGGATCTACTCTAACCCCATTTCTAGATTCAATACTAATTAATCTAGCTTTTGATATTCCCAACGGTTCGAGCAATTTCAACGATACGGCCGAATCAGGAATTGGCCATGTCGCCTCCCGGAAATACTCACGCATTTGCTTAATATCTGCGCGTTGAGAAACGTTATACTTTGTTTGAGCATCCACAACAATTGACTGAAATGCAATACATTCATGGACAGTACCAATCATAAATATTGCCAATAGTGCGAAATTAAAGCCCAACCTACCGGATGAGGCTTTATCGACTGAGACATACCCGTACCCACACTGCCGCAACAACCGCATTGCCAGCCAACTACCAAAACTAAATTTGCTTAACTTCATTTCTAACTCCTTATTTCAGTTGCACTAAACCCAAGAAAAACTCCTCATCCTTAGGCATTGATAGCTTGAGATTAACTCTCAAATCCATTCCAGGATACAATTCCAAACTAATTTCTACACTTTTAGAATCCCACCGGATTAATTCGGAACAACCGCGCCGACAAATATGAAACGGTTGCGTGCCAAGCAATTACTCACGACTCAACCGATCAACCAACCGCCCCAGGATTTGATCTTTTTTTAGGTTATCCAGCGCAAACTGGCGAGCTACTTTGTTAAAACCACCCTCTTTTATTTTTGGCAAACTCAACAATGTTGATTTTATTTCAGAGACCAAAGCCTCGGTATTCTCAGGTTCGATACGTTTGGATATACCTGGATATTTTTCGCACAAAACTCCAAGCTCAGTATTCGATTCGGCAGTTATAATGCAATTTCCGCCCACAGCAAGAATCGCTGTGAGTTTAGAAGGCAATACCGCATCCGCCGCTCCTTTCTTTTGTATAACAAGATGAACATCGGCCAACGCTAATAAATCCGGCAAATGCTGATACGGTTGCAACGGAAAAAATTTCAAATTGGTTAATTGCAACTGCATCGCTAATTCCTTTAACTCCGGCAGGGCAGCCCCTGTTCCAACCAGAATAAACAGAAGTCCGGCATGATCACCCAGTGCCTTAGCCGCATGAAGTACCATTTCCAACCCCTGCTTTTTGCCGATATTCCCCGAATATAGAACGACCTTAGTATCGTCACTTATTCCCCATTTTTTTCTATAAAAGTCGGCGTTACCGTTTGGAGTAAGAAAATCGGTATCGACCCAGTTTGGAAAATAAAATAACTTCTCACTATTGCCAACCTTTCGCTCGGCATTACGCAGCATGCTGTAGGATATGCTCGAAATAACATCAAACCGACGCATAAACCAACGCTCTACCCATTTTGCCAAATTAGATATCCATCCGGAGTTACCCATACCTAACCCAAGCATTGCATCTAGTTCGAAATCTTGAATATGCAATACAGATTTGCAGCCGCGTAACTTGCTAAATAACAATGCACCAGGAGCGCAAAAAAAAGTTGGCTCTATGCAAAAAACAGCATCCGGTTTCCAAAGCCACTGCCTAAATACCGCGGGGGCACTAAAAAGGGCAAAACTCAACAGATGCAATAACCTCGTAGTGGTACTTGGCGTTTTAGGTACGAATAAAGGACAGCGATATACAGAAACTCCATTTATCGACTCCGTCATATAGAACCAACTTTTATAGCCGCTTCCGACCTTCCATTCGGGATAATAAGGAGGCGCGCATACCACTCTCACCTCATGGCTGCCCGAGGCCAACCACTCGCACATTTCGCCAGAATATTTACCGATGCCAGTTAATTCCGGAGCATAATTAATACCGTAAAGAAGAATTTTCATAGCAAATTAGGCCTAATCGGTTCAGTAAAAAATACAAATCGCAAACTTTTTAACCTTAAATTCCAAGTCGAAAACCTGTCTTGGTTTCATTTCGCGATACGCGGCTTAATTGGCTTTGCAGGATATCCCACACAAACCATTCCCGATGGCATATCATTCAATACTGTGCTCCTGGCACCTATGACGGCACGTGCGCCAATAGTAATACCTGGAGCTATAAATACATCCGTCGCTATCCAAACCTCATCTCCAATGTTAATTTTTCGTTCAAATATTTCGAACGAATCCTTGGTGTAATCGTGCGAAGCTGTACATAAATAAGATCTTTGAGAAATAACGGCATTATTTCCTATTTCAATTTCGCCGAGCGTATAAAGCTCGACGTCGTCGCCAATCCATGAATTATCGCCGATAGTCAATTTCCAGGGGTAAGTGACTTTCACCGACGGACGAACGATTACGCTATTTCCTATTTTTGCGCCAAATAACCTGAGCAAAAATCGCCGCCAGCCATATAAAAACTGAGGGGAGCAGGCAAATAGCGTTGCCTGAGTCATCCACCAAAGCTGTACTATAAAAGCATTTCTGCCGCGGAAGTTTTTTGGTAGAACGAACTTATCTAATTGCTGAACCACTATTTACTATCACATTTAAAAGGAAAACGCGGATTTTTAAATCCAATACATTCGAAATCACAAAATTCAACACTACGAAGACAGATCGGCTGCCGAATTAACAGTGACAGCATCAAGCAAACTGTTTGCCGCTTTAGTAATTTCAAACCTCTCAATAAAACAGCGAAAGGCATTTTCTCGCATGCTGGATTTGGCATCGTTGTCCAAACTTTGCCAATCCGAAATCAACTTCACACATCCCGGCAATGTATCGTCAACCACCAATCCGGCTTGATCTTGTTTTATCTCATGCCAAATATTGACTTTATTACTAATTAAAACCGGCAAGCGGCAAGACATGGCCTCGGCCACAACGATACCGAAATTTTCTTGATGCGACGGCAAAATAAACGCCTCCGCCGAGAGATAAGCCCCCCATTTCAAATCACCGGATAACATACCCGTCCAGGTAATCTTATGTGTTATATCCAGTTTTTCTGCGAGCGACTTTAACTCAATCCCCCAACCAACTTGGCCCGGACCGGCAATAACAAGTTCAAGCTCCGAATCGCTTCCGCAGACTTGGGCAAACGCCTCAATCAATAGATCGATTCCTTTCTTTGGATGAATACGACTTAAAAACAGCAAAAAACGCTTTCCCGCCAAGCTTGGAAATTGATTCAAAAATAGTTGCCGTTGTTCGTCGGCACTGCCTTGATGACCTAATGTCCCAAAATTAACGACCTGTTCGTTGCAGCGGTAAAGCCAAAACGACTGCCTGGCTAATATCTTCTCCTCCTGGCAGGTAAATAACACTTTTTCGGCATCGCGTAATACGAGATATTCTGCCCAAGGCCAGTAAAGCCATTTTTTCAAATGCTTTAGCGGATATCGCCGCTTAAACCACGGATCCAACATTCCATGAGTAAAAACGAAATATGGCACATTCTTATTTCTTAGAATATTTCTAACCGCAAAACCATGATATTGCCACAAACCCTCTACTATCACGGCATCGTAGCGATGGTAATTTTGCTCCAACCACAGGCTAAGTCCTTTTGCATATCCATAATTGCCACTACCCGGGCCAACTGCATATACCTTCAAAGGAAGCTGCGTTATATAGTCGGCTTGATCACCATCAAGACTGAGGACATCTATTTCATGACCCATATCTTTTATAACTAGAGAGCTCTGCTTTAAAGCCTCTACAGGCCCCCCACTCTCAGGATTAACCGTTCTGATAACTCGTAGTATTTTCATTAATTAAACTAAATAACAAATCCCGTCGAGCGCCTAAAATAGGCAAACTCGCTCTCTTCAAGGTTTTTGACAAAACGCGCCGGCGTACCGCCGTATAAAGCACAGGGCACATCCATTTTTTTATTAATCGTGGAGCCAGCAGCCAGAATACTTTTTGCGGGAATGGACGTACCTCCCAGCAAAATACACCCGCTGCCAATGAAGCAATACTCTTCTATCGATACCGGTTCGGATGACTGCCGGCACGACCTAAGATCTATGCTGTGTGTAAGAATCGTTGATCTGAAACCTGCGAACGTTGAAAACCGCTTAATTTCGACTCTATTGGTACAATCGATCAGATGTCGGTTGGTAATAGCCGCATGCTCACCTAAAATCAAATCAGGCAATCTATTGCCAACCTGATGCTTGAAATGCTCGGAATTCGAATTTGCCGGAAACGCTGAAATCCAATTCAAATTACCTATACTGGAAAACGAGCCCAATTCAAGTCTGCTCAAGCCTTTAACTGCATTCAGACTGCCGATTTTGGCACCGTCAGCCATTGATAATTTATCGACAAAAATCCACGACAGACCGATACTGCTTGAAGGAGCCAATTCGTATTTGAAGAGCCAACTATAAATTCGCCTCTTTAAAAACCATGGCAAAAAAATAACAACTAGGCTAATTATCTTTTTCACTTCTATTAAACACCTAAGAATATAACAAATGACCCGCGAGTTTAAACTTCACTGTTTATAATAGATTAATTTAACATCCTTCCGTAAATCTTACCTCGCATTAAGCGCTCCCACAAAGCGACCGGATTCTCCAAAAATCGCAAAATCTTGTAAAACACTCCAACCCAGTTATCAAAAGATTGGCGCGACCTACCCATTATTTTTTGAAAAATGCGAGCACTATAGTTTTGTATCGCTTGATCGAGCTTTTTCGAAGCGGTTATAGAAACACTATGTAGACGATATCCACTCCAAAATTTATTGACCACACCAAATCGGAGACCATGAAGAGCCATATCAACAAACAACTCACCGTCCCAATTTGAACGGTTTTCCTTATTAAATCCGGAGACTTTTTGAAAAGCCGCTTTACGAAAAAAAGTAGACGGCTGATTTATTATGCAGGCCCCGTACGCATACCGAACCAGGGCCATAGGTTGCGAAAAACTTCTACGCAAAACCAAATCGTTGCCATCGATGATATATGCATGCCCGGAGACCACATCGATATCCGGATGCTGACTCAGATAATCGACAGCCTGCTTCAATGCACCAGGATAAAGAATGTCATCGGAATTCAAAAATCCGAAAACATCTCCAGTAGCATAAGAAAAACCTTTGTTTAACCCGTCACTTGGACCTTCGTCGGCTTCGAAAATTATTTTATCTATTTGGCCGCGATATTTATCAATTAAATCTCTACTTCCGTCCGTGCTTCCTGCGTCAATTACTATATACTCAAGATCGACCTCCTTTCTTTGCTCAATAACGGAGAGAACTGTTCTCTCGACAAACTCTGCCTGATTGAATGATATTGTTACAATAGATACCTTCACAACGTATATCTCTCTGATTAAATTAATTAGCCAAATTATAGCAGAAAAAAAACTGGAGCAACCTTTAACGATTGCATATCACTCTGATATTGCATATTATTATGAAATAGTTATTTTATACAAAACCCGATAACTAGATATTCCCTTTCTTGTTACAGGCCATCCCGATCAACCGCATTAAGACCAGCCGAATACCGGAGCGCATCATGACCACACACTTTTTCAGCACCTTGCAACGCAGTAACTCTATCAAAATAGGCTTAGCGATAATTTTGGCATCAATAGCAACCTGCCAAACCAGCTCGGCATCCAACAGTTTTATTGTCGAGTCGCAAACAATATACAACGCATCAAATCAGGACGATCTGAAATTAATGCGCGATTATTTTCGAGTATCCACATGGACGGCTCCATTCACGAACAGCACATGGCAAATGCTAAAGCCGCTGGAGGTTTATAAAGCTCGCTTTCTAGGCTTGGAACCCTCAAATATCGCCCGACTCGATCCTATCACAAACAAATTACAATACGATTTCTCCAGAGTTTGGGAGTCAAAAGCCCTGAAAGACTGTAAGACATACGGCCTTATCCCCCACATCGTCGTCGGCCATAGTCCGCAAGCCGCATTCGCCACCAGTTCGAACGAAAAAAAATATCGCGGCATCTCCAATTGGGCGGCTTACGAAGAATACGCTTACGCCTATTTGGAGGCGGTGACAATCAAGAGCAACATTCTGCAAGCCGACTTCGAAGTAGGTAACGAACCGGACATTAACGGCGAAGCATGGCTACTTGAAACAAACCTTCAAAATAGCGACCCCAGAATGTACGACGCCTATATAAAACTGTACGCAGCCTGGAGCAAAGCCGCCGATAAACTCGCACACACATACCCTGAACTGAAAATTCGAATTGGCGGCCCAAGCATAACTTTTTGGGACCACGCATTTGCAAAATTCAATTGGGCGGAACAATTTATCAAAGATGTTGCCTCGCAACGCCTAAGGCTAGACTTTATCTCATTCCACTATTATGGAAACAATCAGGCTTTGACCGGCCTCACCGAGTTCGGAAAATTTCCTTCTGTAGCCGCCCAAGCCGCCGAATTTCGCCAACATTTAAAAACTTATAATGTAAAAAACGTTCCGCTTTATTTAACGGAGTGGGGCCCGAGCTGGCACACAAACGAAAAACCGGAAGGCATTATCAACGGTAATAATGTCGGCGCAGCGTGGACCGCCCGGTTTCTCCTGACTGCAGTCGAAAACAATATCGACGAAGGCCTATTACTTTTATTTCGAGACAATTCCGATCCCAAAACCCTAGCCGACAACTGGGGCTGGCCGGCGCTATTACTGGCTGACGCCGTGACACCAAAGGCGCTTTACAATGTCGCACTGATGTTTAACAAATTAACCGGCCACCGCGTAAAGACCACTCCGGTACGGCAAGGCAACATCGGCATAATTGCCGGCGCAGACTCGTCCAAGGTCTCGATTCTCGTCTTCAATCAAAATTGGGATTTTCAGGACACCAAAGATTTGGCTGCCGCAGAGCAATTGGAGCTTACTGTCGACCAACTGCCTTTCAATACGACCGCAGCCAAAGTCACTTACTATGTCGTTGATGAAACGCACGCTAATTCGCACTACTTGCAAAAAACCAAAGCCAAAGCTTCTCTAAAATCCGCCACCTTGCAACCCATAGCTACTCAAGATATACCCCTCACAAACGGTTCTATAAAACTGTCGTCGGTCAATTTGGAGCCGTCTTCCGTAACATTATTCGAAATCACAGCCGCAAATCCTTAACAGTTCTTGAGGCTATTCGGACGATGCGATTCGCTATTAGCCATTGTTAGCGAATCGATCGTCCGACGAGAGCCATTAATTCTTTGTAGAAAACATCAATCCCATTTACTGGATAGCGCCACAGACTATCGATTACACTTTAATTCGAAATCCCATGACCCATTCTGGCAGATCTCCTTAACGATATTAACTTTCCAATATTAGCGTCCTGAATTCTTCTCATTTCTGGATTCGTTAAAAAGCAACTCCATTTTGCCCGAGTATGCCCAAGCTTCAATTGCAGATCGAAACCTCCATTTTGACGACCGGAACCAGCCCAATATAACCTGATAATATTGAAGATATCTTTAAAAAAAATTCTGGCTGCAAATATTGCAAATACTAACACCCTATCGACCGGAATATTTCTGGCGCTAAGCGAGTATTTGTAGACGAATAATTCCGAAGCGCCTATACCTTCGTGCATTTTAATCAACCTGTCGAAATTGAAACGGACTGGGTCCACGGCATGAGTAACCAAAATATCGTCCTGATACCATACTGAATTTCCGGCAATAACCACGGCATGGACAATCTCCGAATCGTCGCCGGCAAGTTGTCTGGCTTGGGCGCGCCCCACTAGAATCGGTGCAAAACCCGAACTGAATATTGCCTTGATCTCTTCGGTTCTCACCGCCATACCGGCCCCCCAGACACTGCTGCCCGAGGCCAATATTCCAGACTCGAAAGGCAAATGGCCTATGGCGAAATATCCCGCATACTTTTGAATAGCCGACGGGATTTCATACGTTTGAGGCAATGCCGTTGCGCAACCAAATAAGCCGAGGTTCGGATGTTCGACAAATACCCTTTCCGCCACATCGAAATAATTTAAAGCCGGCCAGTTATCATCATCCAGAAAAGCGATAAAACGCCCCGAACTCGCCATAACTCCGGCAATACGCGCATACATTAACCCAGGTCGGCTTTCTGGAACCACTTTAAGCCCGGAAAATCCATTCTCCGCCGCCACTTCCCTGGCAAAATCCACAGTGTGGTCAGTGCAAAGATTGTCGACGACAATTATCTCGACGCTTCCGGCAGTTCGATTTTCAACCGCAGCCAATATTTTGTGCAGAGTTTCTTTTATTCGAGCTTCGCTGTTATAGCAACAGACGACCACACTCCAATCAATCATATATGTTCTCGGTTGTTAATCCCAGCATCCGACCGCTCATTTTTATAGTACCGCCGTTAGAACCACTTTCAGATTAGTCTGTTTTAAACTCCAAATTATCGAATCGCCCATCCATTGAGTTCAAAAACACATTACGATTTTTACCGTAGGAGTTATCGAACATCGTTAACTTCTTGCCTAATAGTGCCGAAGCGATCGATACATGTAGTCGATCTGAAATAATATGGTCGGCTTGGTCGAGTGTGGCCAGAAATTCCCGTGCGATTAAATCGGCTTCGAATCGCTGGGAATAATATGACGAGTGTTTTGACGAGATATCCAACTCGCTAGGATATTTACCGGCCTGTTTTGCCTCGACGTCGACTCGCATCAACGTCATAGTGCCATCGCTTTTCGGCTTGATTTTTAACAACGCCTGCCGCCAGTTGAGATAAGCTTTCAAAAGCCGCGGATGCAACAACAGTTGCAAGCGTAGCCAATTTATATTTAGGCGTTGATTTAACTGCACCAAATCGAGACCGAACACCAAATCGTGCGTTAAGAACACGTTGGCGTTCGTAGCGTATTTTTGGGCGTGCTCGTAGCTTTCTTTTTCGCGGCAAAACAAGTAAAACCGCTTATCGAGCTTTTGCAGAATATCTTCATTACCGCGTATGGAATGCGGCAGTAAAATAAATTTGCTGACATTTTGCTGCAAACTCTTTTCAATAACATTTCTCGCTTGACTGTATTCAGGGATGAAGTTTCCACCGCCACTAAAAATAACAACATCTCCAGGGGATATTTCGCCATTAACCTGAATTGACGACAACAATCCAAGTCGGTCAAATAATTGCCACGCCGCGGCAGCTATCAACCCATCGCCAGCATTACCGTGATTAGGGATATACCTAATCACACTGTAGTTTTTTAGCTCCTTTAATGTCGAGCACAACTCATTCAAACCAATTTCGTTATGTACCGCTGTCATAATATTAAAGTCCTTAAATATACTTATCTCTATAAACTACGATTTCTTATCAACCCGCTTTAAAACCAGACAAATTAGCCATCTTTTCTCTGGCCAGAATAAAATCGGTTCTAGTCGGAAAAAATCGGGGCAATGGTAAATTCGCCACCCATTTGAACATCAACATGCTCATGCCCAGCCGGACGCAAGCGCTCAACAACATAACCAGCGATAGCGACAAGGCAATGTGCTCGCGCGGCATCCAAAAAATAAGCAGCAAAACCGGACCGACCGCAACGACCTGGCGCAACAAGACCACGCCAGGCCGGCCGGTAGCGTTGAATTGCTGGGCCAAAATCCAGCTTGCGTTGCCAATCACGCACTCAAGCAGCAATATTGCGAAAGGCAGCGCCACTTCGGCAAAGGCGTTGCCGTACACCAAAGACAACAGCCACGGCGAAACATAGCCCAACAGTAGGGCAACTAGCAGTAACGGCAGAAAGCTAAATCTAAAAACCAATTGAACCACTTCGGTCAGCCGGGCTGCATCTTTGCCGGCAAATCGGGCGTAGAGCGCGGTTGACATGGCTTCCTGCACACTGCCGATCAAGCGCGAGGTCGCATAGGCTACGCTATACAAACCAAACTCCTTGGTAGTGCCGATCGCATAGAGCGTTAGCTTATCGATATTTAGCAGCAGCAAACTGAGTAGCGCGGTGCCGTGAAATTTAAATCCGCTCGAAATATAACCGACCGCGCTGACCCGCCCCGCACCGGAAGCAGTTTCCTGTTGCGAGCGGATCAGCCTGAAGCTGACGATGCTCATACTTACCAGCGTAACAAGCGTTGCCCCTAACTGCGTCCATAGGATATTGGCGACTGTCAATGCCTCCAAATCCACCAGAACCAACAATGCCAACAACGTAATAACCGCCAGCGCCAACCGGCCGCTGTTGAATGCCGACAATCCGGGCGACAACTGGCTAACCGCCGAAGCATAAGCATTTGCCGCGGTCAGCCCGGTCAACACCAACAGCGGCAGAAAGATGGATGGCTGAATTGCAGATCCATAATCCGCCCCGGCGACCGCCAGGGCCAAGGCAATGGCGACAATACAAACCATCGATAGCGCAAAATAACGCCGACCTGGAAACGACGCGTCGATTCGGCACGCGTAAACAAGCGCCGCTCCCAGGCCCAATTGGCTGACACCGGAGGCCAGCGTCATGACCAGTTGGGCGGCGGACAGCACACCTCTTCCCTCCGGCCCCAACCAACGCGCACTGATTACGCCCGATATAAAAGTCGCCAACATCAAGCCGGCAGTGGACAGTATGGTTTTCAGCCAACTCTTGGCCAAAGTAGGGGCCGCATCGCCGGCACTAATCCGCGCCGCCCTCGCTAACACAGCTTCCCCGAGGCGGATACCGCCCAACTCGATAAAACGGTACAGCAGGTAGCTAAGCCCATAGGTTGCCGGCACCGCCGCCGCCAATGCCAGACAGGCCCTGATCCAGGGCTGTTGCGAAACAAAATCCGGCAATCCGGTCAGGTAGGCCACCACTGGAATCACAACTAGCAAGTGCAATAGGTAAACCGAGTACGACACCCGGCCTAACCATTGGCAAACCGGCGTCGATAGCAGCCACGGCATCAAGTACTTGAGTTTGTTGAACGCCCCCCCAGCCAACAGTACCGGCGACGCGCACCAGTAGAGCAGAACAACCAGCAAGCATTGAGCGGCCAGTGCGCCATGAGACACGTGAGCCGGATGTAAGTAAGCCGCTATCACAGGCATCGCCAACGCCATCAGCGCAAAGCGCCGCAAACACCAACAACGCGACCACGCCACCAACATACCGGCAGCGAATAACAGAAATTTTAGCGGCAAGGCCGCCGGCATTATGTATGCCTCAAAATAAGAGGCATGGGCGGCAAACGCCATAACCGAACACGTTAGAAGCAAGGCAAGCGCAAATCCGGTTTTGGCCGCCAACCAAAATAGGAGCGGGAATACCGCATAATATTGCGCTCCTAAACTAATACTCCAATCGGGTAACGGCGTAGAAAAACTGAAATACGGGAGTAAACCGAACATAAATGAGACATGCAATAGCACATTCAGAAAGCTACGATCGGAAGACCTCGCCAATGGCGTCGCAGTTTCAGGCCAAACTTGAGCTATGGCGTGACGCGCCTCACCGATGAACGGCCCCAACAAAAACGCTATCGCCAAACACAGGTAATACAACGGCGCTATCCTGAAAAAACGCCGCAGCCAAAACAGCCGCCAAGTTTCCGCCGCCTCCCAAGGCTCTTGCTGCCGCCGCTCGACGTAATGCGAAGTCATCAGAAAACCGGAAATCAAAATAAACAAATCGACTGCGATATCGCCACGCCCGAGCAAAGGAACGTTACACTGCACCAGCAAAAAAACATGCGACAAAAGCACCCACGCCGCGGCCGTGCCGCGTAGCCCTTCGAGAGCCGGATACCAAAATCTCTTTCGCATAGTTTCGTGTTCCATTAATAATTTACAGTCCGATCAAATAGTGCCCGCAACTACCACCCCATGAACCAAGGCCTGTCCCCACGTGTTGCCCAATACGGTAGACAATGGGCTAAGAACGTATCCCCTAATTTGCAAAGCAACTGGCGGCAGAGCTTTTGCAAACACCGCCTTTAACCTGATTCTCAGTAGCGGTAGCCTTTAATTCAGTATTGAGGCTGGCTTCTTAGGGCCGAAAATAAATAACGTTCAGTTCAACTTATAGCGATTGAACGAATCAACCCCATTCCGCCGTATCGAAGATATTAATATCCCCGACATAGCCAATCTCCAACCATTGCAGTTTATTATGCAAATATCGCTAACAAACTAATTGGCTTTGCGCCGCTCTATGGTTAGCGAACAAACAATTGCCACTGCCATCGCGATACCCAGGCGGTGATTTCCGGAATAAGGGCTCATCACTAAATTCCACGCCGAGCCAAATAAAGTAATGATGTATATTGGCGTCAAGTAATCGAGATACCTGCCAAAGACCACGTATTTCATCGACGCAAGCAACTTATAACCAAAAAACAAGAAGAAAAAGGCGGACAAAATGCCACCTTCCATCCAGCTTTGCAAAATCTGCGAATGCGGCATGAAGGTATCTGTATATTGAATATAGGTTTGCCCTAAATGCCGCAAATCCTTTTCCGTTTCCTTCCGATACATCTCCGCATATTTTTTGGTTCCCTGCCCCCATGAACCAAAGCCGATGAACGGCGAATCGGTTATCGCGATGAATCCGATTTTTAACGCGCCAAAACGCTCCACATTGGACGCCCCTCTACGGTCGCTATATTCATCGCCGGTTTGCGCCATCGCTATCAATATCATTAAAAGCACGACAATACCGGCAATAACGAACTTGGCCATATTTCGGGCGCTGATATTGAGCCTTACCGGATTCGCCTTCCGGACCCACAACAAACCCGCCAATAGCAAGCTGATTGCCCCCTGCGAGCGAGAATCCATATAAATACTGACCAAACCGAAACAGACAATTAAGCCAATTGTCATCAGATTCGGCAAAAAATAACCCAACAACAACACCAACATTAATATCGCACGACCGTAACCTTCCAGCTTCCAGGTATAGTTATTCAATACAATACCGTGCGTTTGCAGGTAAATAAGGGTGCCGATGGTGACCCCAAAAATGTACCACCAGATATAGCGTTTATCGCTACCCGCCATTACGCTTAATGCCAATAAATCACTTAACAAAACAGCATTACGCCCCCAGGCGCGCAAATAATTTTGCTGCGAGGTACCAGCGATTAAATCGGAAATCATATAGCCTGCTATCATGACCATTCCGGCCAGGAAGAATTTCCAGAATATCGCGCTTCTTAGGGTGGACGATGCCTTGCCAGAAACCACAAGCATAATGGCAAACACCGGCAAAACTAATTCCGCGGCATACAGTTCGCCCATCAGATTCAAAACATATTTAGTCGGCAAACCGCATACAAAAGCGAACAAACTAAAAAAAGTTAAATTCAGCTTATCAGCGCTTATAGGGGATGTAGAACCAACTGACTGAATGCGCGAATTTACTATCATGAATAATCTACATAACGTAGGCTGTTATTTATATAAAAATTAGGCGCTATTTTTTAATTTAAACAGGCAATTAAAGCCCATCTAACCGACGCCTAACTACTGAATACCGCCTACACCGGTAGGACTGCTTTATTGCCGCGACCATATAACCGTAGCAAGTAAATTCAAAACACACATGGCGGCTAAAGCGCCGCAAGCGTCGGCCAGCAAGTCCCAAGCACTAGCGGCGCGCGAGGGAACTGTCATCTGGTATCCCTCTTCTAAGACCCCCACCAGCAATGCAATCCAAAATGGCGGAGCAAATACCGATATCCTAGACTTACCTTGCCTGCTTAACCAAAACACGCCGATGAAAAAGGCGAGTGCAGCAAATGCGACAAAGTGGGCGACCTTATCTAGCCCTGGCGTATTGGCAATAATTTGCGCAGGCGGTTGCGAGGACTCGATAAATAACGCTAACACCCATGCCACACATAACAATATGAGCGTTACTTGCATCTTTTTGCTAAAGGGCGAATTGATCGTATTCAAGTAAACCGCCATTCAGAGCAATCGCCTATATACGCATAAAGTTGCAAAGCACTGTTCCCGGCAGTCCTAGTAAAAATCAAGCTCGCGTTACATTTTGGTGCATGCCGTTTGAACGATAGATCAAATCGGCCGGCTCTATTCCGCACTTTTAGCTTAATACGCCTGCTGCCCAATAAACCCCTTGAAAATCGTCAATATCACGATCTTGATATCCAAAATCACCGACCAATTGCGGATGTATTCCAGGTCGTGGTGGATGCGGGCTTCCATTTTGTCGATGGTTTCGGTTTCGCCGCGGCAGCCGCTGATTTGGGCCAGGCCGGTGATGCCGGGTTTCATTTTATGGCGCAGCATGTAGCCCTGGATTTGCTTGCGGTAGTATTCGTTATGGGCGATGGCGTGCGGGCGCGGGCCGACTACGGACATGGTGCCGCTCAGTACGTTCAGAAATTGCGGCAGTTCGTCCAGCGAGGTGCGGCGCAGGAAGCCGCCGAGCGGCGTGACCCGGCTGTCGTTGGCCGTGGCTTGTTTGACGTTGTCGCCGTTTTCGCACACCGTCATCGACCTGAACTTCCAAACTTCGATCGGTTCACCTTTCACGCCGTAACGCAGTTGTTTGAAAATCACCGGTCCCGGCGAGGTGAGTTTGATGGCGATGGCGATCAGCAGCATCGGGATGGCGATCAGCGGCAGAATCACCGCGCACAGCAATAAGTCTTCCAGCCGCTTGGCGGTGCCGTCCAGCGACGAATTCAGGGGCGTGTCGAATACGCTGACCACCGGAATCCCCTTGACGCTGCTGAGTTTGGATTGCATCAAGTTGAACGTAAAAAAGTCCGGCACGATATTGACCGACACCGTGCTGTCGGCCAGCTCCTGCACCAATTGGTTGATACGTTTTTCCGCGCGTAGCGGCAGCGTGATGTAGATGTGGTCGATTTCTCCGTGTCTGGCCCGGTCCAACAGTTCCTTGAAATCGCCGATGATGTTGTCGACCATGTCTTCCTGTTCCCGGCGCTGCTTGTTTTCGATCCGGTCGTCGAAAAAACCGATGAATTGGTAGCCCAGCCAGGGCATTTCGGTCAAGGCAACGTTCAGCCGCCGGCCCAGGCCATTGCCGCCCAGGATGGCGTAGGTACGGGTGTTGATGCCATGCAGGCGGAGATAGGACAAGGCGGAGCGACGCAAGGTATGCAAGACAATGATGCTGAGCGGCGCCAATGGCAGCCAAAGTTCCATCACCTCGCGGGAATATTCGAATCCGAAATCGAATACAAAAAAGCCGCCGGCAACCAGAGCAAAGGCAAAAATCCATGACAGCAAGATACGGATCGCATCGTCGAACATCGGATCGCCGCGCCAACCGTGGTATATCTCTTGATGTTCGGCGAAGATACCGAACAGCACGGTGCAAACGATGAATAAGCCCAGGTATTCCTTGGTGAAAGGCTCCCGGTAGACGTGCAATGACAAGTAAAGCGTGATGAAGATCAGCGCGGTATCGGTCGCACGTTTGATGCTTTGCAATTCGGGCCGTAGCGGCCGGATAAATCCTTTTGGGCGATACTGAGTCATATCAATACTTTTAGCCAAGTTAACTTCACGTGTCTGCCTGAATTATAGAAGCATACACCTGGCTTATTTCGGCTTAATGAAAGCTTAATAAACTGGGGACGCTCTTTTCTCGCTGCGCAGGCCGCTGATTTGCCGGGCCATTTGCGGTTTCGCACCCGGTTTTGGGGGCTTTGAGACCGCAATCTCCTTGTAGTTGTTTGCTCCCTTCTCAATTAAGGGATGCGTTTTTTATGAGGACCAACGGAAGCGGAAAACGCCATTTCGTCGCAGTCCGCGATAGAGGTTATAACCGCTATCGGTGATGCCGTCCAGTCCAAACTTGGCCAACAATCCCGTCCGTCGGGAACCGATGCCGGTGAAAATGTAGGATAGGCGGCGTTCTTCTGTTATTTTTTACGCTTTTAAGAACCAACCCAGCCAATCGTCAACCATGAAAAACTCTTTCGTTTCCCAAAAACCCATTCCGGTTCGCGACCGCTTGATTATGGCGCTGGATGTCGCCAGCATCGCCGAAGCCCAAGCCCTGGTCGAAGAGCTGGGCGATGCGGTGATTTTTTATAAAGTCGGCATGGAATTGTTCATGTCCGGCGATTATTTCGGTTTTATCGAATGGTTGAAGGCGCGCGAAAAGAAAGTCTTCGTCGATCTGAAATTCTTCGACATTCCGGCCACGGTCGGCCGGGCGATCAAGGCTCTGAGCAATAAAGGCGTGGATTTGGCTACGATACACGGCAACGATTCGATCATGGAAGCCGCCGCCGCCGCCAAAGGCGACCTGAAGGTGCTGGCCGTAACGGCACTGACCAGCCTGGACCGCGGCGACCTGGACGACTTGGGTTTCCAATGCGACGTCAAAGAATTGGTGTTGTCCCGGGCCAAGCGGGCGCTACAAATCGGTTGCGACGGCATCGTCTCGTCCGGCCTGGAAGTGGCGATGATCCGGGAACAGCTCGGCGACAAACTGCTGGTCATCACCCCCGGCATCCGTCCGGTCGACAACCGCGAAGACGACGACCAAAAGCGCGCGGTCAGCGTCGAGCAGGCCATCCAAAACGGTGCGGATTACATCGTCGTCGGCCGGCCGATCCGCGACGCCGCCGACCGCAAGGCGATGGCGGAAACAATCCAGAGCCAAATCGCGGCGCAGTTCGCATAAGCTTTGGCGCCGGCTTGCCCCTGCCGCGGAACGATAGTCGATGTCGTTCAATTAAAAGCGGTAGGGGCGGGCCCTGGCCGCGGTCAAACGCCTTCGGTCGCAGGCAGGGCCTGCTCCTACTGCAAATGACTCAGGACGATAACCGGGGATTTAGGGCCGGCACTGGCCCGATGCGCGCCACGCGCATCTTAAAATTTCACTCGCCGGCAAAAGTGGGCATAATGCTCCGGTTTTTTAGTGCGCAGAACCAGCCATGCAATGAAACCAGCGGCCAACATATATTTGATCGGTTTGATGGGCGTCGGTAAGACCACCATCGGCAAACAGCTCGCCAAAACGTTGCAATGGCCGTTTTACGACAGCGACAAGGTGATCGAGGAATGCACCGGCGTGGATATTCCGACCATTTTTTCCTACGAAGGCGAAGAGGGCTTCCGTTTGCGCGAGCAGGCGGTGATCCATCATTTGTCGATGAAGCAGGGTATTGTCATGGCCACCGGCGGCGGTGCCGTGATCAAACCGGAAAACCGCCAAGCCTTGATCGAAAACGGTTTCGTGGTCTATCTGCAATGCTCGATCGACAAAATTCTGCATCGCACCAAACACGATACGCAACGGCCGTTATTGCGCACCGAAAATCCGCGCCAACGTTTGCAAACCCTGCTGGCCGAGCGCGACCCTTTATATAGCGCGTGCGCCGATTTCAAAATCGATTCCGGCGTGCTGCCCACCAAGACTGTCGTCAAAACCATTTTGCAGCAGTATCAGGCTGCTCTGGAAGACCATGAAAGAATTGCGAGTTGATTTAGGCAACCAGCGCAGCTATCCGATCTACATCGGTTCCAAGCTGCTGGAGCAACCCGAGCTCTTGCGCCGGCACATCCGGTCCAAGCAAGTGTTGGTCCTCACCAACGAAACGATTGCGCCGTTGTACCTAGCCAAAGTGCTGGCGGGCTTGGCCGATTATCAAACCGATAGCGTGGTGCTGCCGGACGGCGAACAATACAAAACCCTGCACTATCTGGAAAAAGTCTTCGACGGCTTGCTGACCAACAAATTTAGCCGTAACGCCACCTTGATCGCGTTAGGCGGCGGCGTGATCGGCGACATGGGCGGCTTTGCCGCGGCCTGCTACCAGCGCGGCATCGCTTTCATCCAGATTCCGACCACATTACTGGCGCAAGTCGACTCTTCGGTCGGCGGCAAAACCGGCGTCAACCACCCGCTCGGCAAAAACATGATCGGCGCCTTCTACCAGCCGCAATGCGTGATCGCCGACGCTGACGTGCTCGATACATTGGACGACCGCCAATTATCGGCCGGCTTGGCGGAAGTCATCAAATACGGCCTGATCCGCGACCCGGAATTTTTGCAGTGGCTGGAAGCCAACTTGCCGCAATTGCTGGCCCGCGATAAAGCCGCGCTGGCTTACGCCATCGAGCGCTCCTGCATCAACAAAGCCGAGGTGGTCGGCGAAGACGAATTCGAATCCGGCGTGCGCGCGACCTTGAACCTGGGCCACACCTTCGGCCATGCCATCGAAACCGGCTGCGGTTACGGCCAATATCTGCACGGCGAGGCGGTCGCGATCGGCACCTGCTTCGCCGCCGATTTATCGCGGCGCCTGGGCTGGTTGAACGATGCCGACGTGGCGCGGATCGTCGCCATCTTCAAAGCTGCCAAACTGCCGGTGACGCCGCCGGCCGAGATGACCAGCGAGCAATACATCGATTTGATGGCGGTCGACAAGAAAAACGTCGACGGCAAGATTCGAGTGATTTTATTGGAAGCGGTCGGCAAGGCGTCGTTGCCGGTCAACGTCGATTTGGCCCAGTTGCAAGCCACCTTAAACGGCTATGCTGGATAACGACGACCTCACCTACAGCTACCAACGCCGGTCGGTGAATAACAGCCCCGAGCGCGCGCTGATCACACTGGAGCGTTCGCAAAAACTCGACTTGCTGCTGCATTTGCTGGCAAACCTGCAGCAGTCGTTGATCGTCTGCGGCCCGGCCGGCATCGGCAAATCCACGCTACTGGAAACCGTCCGCCAAAACCGCAAGGACTTGTGGGACGTTGCCCTGTTGCAAGCCACGCCGAACGCCAGTTTCGAAAGCCTGATCGTCGAGTCGCTGCGCGACCTGAAGCTGAAAACCGCTTCCGCTTTCGACATCAACGCCTTGCGCGACGCCTGCGCCCGCCGCAAAGTGGTGCTGCTGATCGACGACGCCGGCGAACTCGGCCCCGGTTTGCTGACCATGCTGATCGAATTGGCCGACTCGATTCCGGGCCTGCGTCTGGTGTTCGCGATGAACCACGACCAATTTCACATCAAAAGCGGCACCGACAAGCTGGTCGAAGAATGCCACTTCATCGAGTTGCCGCCGTTGAGCCGCAAACAATGCGGCGAATATTTGCAGAATTTGTCGGCACAACCCGGCGCGGTGCTGTCGTTCAATGCCATCACCGACAGCTTGGTAGAGCAGGTATATCGCGACACCCACGGCATTCCGGGCAAGATTCTGGCCGAGTTGCCCAAGCTGGCCCATTACCAAGGCCGCAAAACCGCCCGGACCGGGCTGTGGCTGGGCATCGCCGCAATTGCGGCCGGAGCGGGTTATGTCGGGTTCAGCTTGCTGCCTACCCAACAGGCGCCGCAGCCGTTACCGGCACCGGTTGCCTTGCCCGAGCCGGCCAAACCGGTTGAGCCGGCGAAGCCAGCGACTGCAGCCGAGCCGACTCCGCTAGCGCCGCCGCAACCGGCGGAGACAGAACCGGACACTGCTGCGCCGGCAATTCCGGCTGCCGAACCTCCGGCTCCAGCGCCACCAGCCGCGTCAAACCAGGCGCCGAGCCAGCCCCAAATTCCGGCAACGGTGCCGGCCGCAGCCGTTGCGCCTGCCGAACCCGCCCCGGCGCCGGCCAAAACCGGAACGCCGGTGGCGGCCGCGCCAAACCAGGCCGCCGAGACGGCGACTACTGCACCGGCTCCCGCCGAGGCCCCGGCAAAACCGGCCCCAACCGAACCCGCCGTTGCTAAAGCCACTGTCGAGCCCGCGCCTGCGCCGGCAGCGCCGCCAACACCCGCGGCTCCGTTAAAACCGGCCGAACGCAAACCCGGCAAACCGATCTCCGACGGCGGCGACTACGATTGGATCATGACCCAGCCGCCGAATAACTTTACCTTGCAGGTCATGGTGCTGTCCGACAAGGCCGCCGTCACCCGCTTTCTGAAAAAATACGCCGACTACCGCGATGCGTTAACCTACTATCCGATTAACAAAGGCGAGCAAGAAAAATACGTGCTGATTTACGGCTCGTTTGCCACGGCCGCCGAGGCGCAACAATTCAAGGCGGTCATGCCCAACGAATTCAAACAGGCGCTGGAAAAACGCTTTCGTGCCGTGCAAAAAGAAAGCCGCCGCTGATTCATACCATCCCACCGAAACATGAGCCAACTACAAAACGATTTATTCCTGCGCGCCCTGTTGAGACAACCGGTCGAACGCACCCCAAGCTGGATGATGCGCCAAGCCGGACGCTATTTGCCGGAGTACCGCGCCGTACGCGCCAAAGCCGGCAGTTTCATGCAACTATGCACCAATCCGGAATTGGCCTGCGAGGTGACCTTGCAGCCATTGGAGCGCTACGGCTTCGACGCGGCGATTCTGTTCTCCGACATTCTGACCATCCCGGATGCGATGGGCCTGGGCCTGTCATTTTCCGAAGGCGAGGGCCCGCAATTCGCCCGGCCGGTTCGAACCGCCGCCGACATCGCCAACTTGGCAGTCCCCGATCCGGAAGCCGAATTGCGCTACGTGATCGACGCGGTGCGCCTGATCAAAACCAATTTGCAAGGCCGGGTGCCGCTGATCGGTTTTTCCGGCAGCCCATGGACGCTGGCGACCTATATGGTGGAAGGCAAAAGCAGCAAGAGCTTTCAAAAGGTCAAAAGCCTGATGTTCGAGCAGCCGCAGTTGATGCACCAAATGCTGGACACCCTGGCGCAGGCGGTTGCCGCCTATCTGAACGCGCAGATCGCCGCCGGCGCCGATGCGGTGATGGTGTTCGACACCTGGGGCGGCATGCTCAGCCATGCCGATTATTTGGAGTTTTCCTTGCGCTATGCCCGGCAAGTCAGGGACTTGTTGCAAACTCAGCGCGACGGCAAACAAATTCCGACCATCCTGTTCACCAAAGGCGGCGGTTTGTGGCTGGAAGCGATGGCCGACAGCGGCTACGATGCGCTGGGCCTGGATTGGCAGACCGATATCGGTCAGGCCCGGGCCAGAGTCGGCGACCGGGTGGCGTTGCAGGGCAACATGGACCCGATCACGCTCTACGCCAAACCCGACGTGATCCGCGCCAAAGTCGGCGACGTGCTGGCCGGCTTCGGTAACGGTTCCGGCCACGTATTCAATCTGGGCCACGGTATATTGCCGGATATCGATCCGGAGCACGTCAAGGCCATGGTCGATGCGGTCCGCGAATTGAGTCCGCAATACCACGCCTCCGGCGCCTGACGCGGCGCGTTCGATCGAGACCGCGGCATGTGGTTGCAAAAACGTCTTCAACTGACCGCCAAACCGCGCGGGTTCCATCTGGTGACGCGGGAAATCGTCAGCCAACTGCCGGAACTGGACCGGATCGAAATCGGTCTGGCCCACATTTTTCTGCAACACACCTCGGCGTCGCTGGCGATCAACGAAAACGCAGACGCCGACGTCCGCCGCGATCTGGAAAGTTATTTTTCCCGGGCCGTAGCCGAAAATGAACCCTATTACCGGCACACGCTCGAAGGTCCCGATGATATGCCGGCGCACATTAAAACCGTCATTCTGGGGAGTTCTCTGTCCATCCCCATCAGCGACGGCCAATTGGCACTGGGTATCTGGCAAGGCATCTATTTATGCGAGCACCGTAACCACGCCGGCAGCCGCAACATCATCGTCACGCTGCACGGCGAATAAAGAGGTATTTATGAAATTGATTAGATCGACGGCAATCCTGGTTTTGGCATCATTCGGTTTTTCGGCCTGCGCCGAACAACCCGCGGCCGGCGGCCCGGAAATGACCGTTTATCGCAGCCCGACCTGCGGTTGCTGCGGCAAATGGCTGGAACACGCCAGACAAAGCGGCTTCAAGATCAAGGACGTGATCAGCGACGACATGGACGCGATCAAAGCCCGCTACGGCGTCCCGGAAAAACTGGCGTCCTGCCATACCGCGATAGTCGACGGCCATGTGGTCGAAGGTCATGTCCCGGCCGGCGACATCCAAAAAATGCTGCAAGCCAAGCCCCAAGTCACCGGTCTGGCCGCGCCCGGCATGCCGATGGGCAGCCCCGGCATGGAAATGGGCGGGCGCCAGGATGCCTACCAAGTGGTTTCGTTCGACAAATCAGGCAAAGCCGACGTATTTGCCGAGCACGGCGACAAACGCTGATCCCGCAATGGCCGGACATAAAGCGCTGGTAACCGGGGCCACCGGTTTCATCGGCGGCGTACTTTGCGGCAAGTTAAAACAACTTGGCTATACCGTGGTCAGCGCCGGCCGCGCCGACGCCGCCGATTTTTATTGGGATCTGGCGACCGCTGCGGACGCGCCCGACCTGCTCGGTGCCGGTGTCGACACGGTGTTTCACTTGGCCGGAAAAGCCCATGCGCTGGCCGAGAATCGGCAGGACGCGGCGGAGTACCGACAAATCAACAGCGAAGCCACGCGCAAACTGCTGATAGCGGCGCAGCGGGCCGGCGTGCAGCGCTTCGTCTATTTCAGCAGCGTCAAGGCGGCAGGCGAAGACAATCGGCAACCGCAGGACGAAACCGCCGCAGCGCCGGCCGCCGATCCTTACGGCCAGTCCAAATACGCCGCCGAACAATTGGTTTTGTACGGCGGCTATGTGCCGCATCCGGTCGTGATCAGGCCCAGCATGGTCTACGGCAACAGCGGCAAAGGCAATCTGCCGCGGATGATAGAGACGATCCGGAAAGGTCTGTTTCCACCGCTGCCGCCGGGCAACCGCCGTTCGATGGTGCACGTCGACGACGTCGCCGCCGCGGCGATACTGGCTGCGGAACTGCCGCAAGCCGCCGGCCAGGTTTATATCGTGACCGACGGTCAATGCTATTCCACCCGCGACATCTACGACCTGATCCGCGCGGCGCTCGGAAAGCCCCCGGTTAGCGGGTCGCTGCCGTTACCGTTGTTGCAGGCAGCCGCCAAATTCGGCGACCTTTACGGCCGTCTCGCCGGGCGGCGTTTCCCGCTGGATAGCGACAGTTTGGATAAATTAACCGGCTCGGCCTGGTATTCGTCTGCTAAAATCCGCCGCGATTTGGGCTACGAGCCCGAGCATACGCTCCGCGACACCTTGCCGGAGATCATTCGTTATTTAAGCCATCGGGCGTGATGCTACTTTTCTGCGTTATTTTCGCGCTGTCGGCGCTGCTGACCGGCCTGATCCGCCGCTATGCGCTCGCTAATCAAGTTCTGGATATTCCCAATCAGCGCAGTTCGCATAGCGTACCGACCCCGCGCGGCGGCGGTTTGGCCATCGTGCTCGGTTTTAGCGCGGCCTGCCTGTGGCTGTTCTCGACCGCTCAACTCGGCCCAGAGCGTTTTGCAATGCTGGCCGCGGCGCTGCCGGTAGCAGGCGTCGGTTTCTGGGACGACCACGGCGGCGTGGCCGCGCGCTGGCGCTTTGCCATCCACTTGTTGGCTGCTGCATGCGGCGTCAGCCTGTTGCAAGGCTTGCCGCCGCTGTTGGTGCCGGCACCGTTCGACGCCATGCTCGGCCTGCGCTTCTTCAATCCAGGCTGGCTCGGTTATCCGCTCGCTATTCTGTTTCTGGTCTGGGCACTGAATTTGTTCAACTTCATGGACGGCACCGACGGCATCGCCGCCTCGGAAGCCGTCTTCGTCGGCCTGGCGCTGGCCGGCTATCTGCTAAACCTCGACCGCGCGCTATGCACGTTAGCCGCCGGTCTGGCGGCGGCGAGTGCCGGTTTTTTGTGCTGGAACTGGCCGAAAGCCAAAATCTTCATGGGCGACGTCGGCAGCGGTTTCGTCGGCCTGGTGTTGGGCTTGCTGATCTTGCTCGCCGCGCAACAGGCGGCGGTATTGTTGTACTGCGGGCTGATCCTGTTCGGCCTGTTCGTGGTCGATGCCAGTTATACCTTGGCCTACCGCCTGATTAGCGGCCAACAGTGGTACGCGGCGCATTGTTCGCACACTTACCAGCACGCCGCCAAACGCTACGGCCATTTGCCGGTACTGATGGCTTGCTGGGCCATCAATCTGGGCTGGCTGCTGCCATGCTCGGTCTGGGCCTTTTTGCATCCGTCCCACGCCCTGGCCGCACTGGCCGCCGCCTATCTGCCCTTACTCTATCTGGCCTACCGTTTCCAGGCCGGCCGCACCGGGTTCGTCGCATCGTGACATTCCACTTCCGCTCGCGCACTACCATTTTTCTGCACGACCTGTGCATGATCCCGCTGGCCTGGTTCGGCGCCTATTGGTTGCGATTCAATCTGCAGCAGATCCCGGACGAATTTTTTTACCCGGCCTTGTTGTTTTTGCCGCTGGTGATGGCGATTCAAGTCACGCTGTTTTGGGTGTTCGGGCTTTACCGCGGGGTCTGGCGCTTTTCCTCGCTGCCGGATCTAATCCGGATCGGCAAGGCGGTATTGGCCGGCATCTTCCTGATCGCCTCGTCGCTGTTCTTGTACGACCGGCTGGCGGGCGTGCCGCGCTCGGTAGTGCCGCTTTACGTACTGACCTTGTTCTCGCTACTCAGCGTGCCGCGTCTGGTATACCGGTTCTGGAAGGAACGCGCCTTCGTCGATCGGATCGGCCGGAGGGCCCTGATCGTCGGCGCCGGCGCCGCCGGCGAAATGCTGATCCGCGATCTACTGACCACGCCGGACAGCGGCTACGTGCCGGTCGTGTTTGCCGACGACAATCCGGCCAAATTCAGGCGCGAAATTCGCGGCATCCGGGTTGCCGGCAATGTCAGCCAGATTCCGGCTCTGGTCAAGCAATGGGATATCGAGGTGGTACTGATCGCGGTGCCATCGGCCAGCGACGCCCAAATGCAGCGCATCGTCGAAATCTGCGAGACCAGTAAAGTACCCTTCAAAACCCTGCCGTCGGTCAAGGAATTGCTCAGCGGTGCCGTGGCCAAGACCGCACTGCGTAACGTATCGATCAAGGACATTCTAGGCCGCACGCCGATCAAGCTGGATTGGCGGGGAATCAAGAGCCACTTGCACGGCAAGACCGTGCTCGTTACCGGCGGCGGCGGCTCGATCGGCTCCGAACTTTGCAAACAACTGGCCGGAACCCAGCCGCGCAAGCTGATCGTGTTCGATCAATGCGAATTCAACCTGTACAAAATCGACGCCGAATTACAGCGGCGCTTTCCGGAGTTGTTGCGGGTTGCCGTGCTCGGCGACGTTGCCGATCCGGTCGCGGTACAGCGGGTGATTCGCGAGCAGAAGCCGGAAATCGTGTTTCATGCCGCTGCCTACAAACACGTGCCGCTACTGCAAAACCAGGTGCGGGAAGCGCTGCATAACAACCTGATCGGCACCAAAATCCTGGCCGAAGCCGCCATGGCCGCCGGAGTGGCCCGCTTTGTATTGATTTCCACCGACAAGGCGGTCAACCCCACCAACGTGATGGGTGCCACCAAACGCGCCGCCGAAATCCTATGCCAGAATCTGGATCGCCGCGGCAGCACCCGTTTCACGACGGTGCGGTTCGGCAATGTCCTGGACTCGGCCGGCAGCGTGGTGCCCTTGTTCCGCGAACAAATCCAGGCCGGCGGTCCGGTCACAGTGACTCATCCGGACATCACCCGCTACTTCATGACCATTCCGGAAGCCTGCCAACTCATCATGCAGGCCGAAACCATCGGCCAGGGCGGCGAAGTTTTCGTGTTGGACATGGGCGAGCCGGTCAAAATCAGCTATCTGGCGGAACAGATGATCCGCCTCAGCGGCAAACAGCCGGGCACCGACATCAAAATCGAATACGTCGGCCTGCGCCCCGGCGAGAAACTGTACGAGGAGCTGTTTCACGAACAGGAACAACTGCTGCCGACCGGCCACGAGAAACTGCGCCTGGCCAAAGCCCGAATTTACGACAGCGAAGAATGGAGCCAGCGAATCGAGTCCTTACAGCAGGCTTGCGCCTGCCGCGATAACGCCGCGCTTTTGGCCGACTTGCAGAGTTTGGTGCCGGAATTCGAGTGCCGGCCTTAGCCGTGCCGCTCCCCGATCCGATAGCAGTACAAGCGAGTAGCGCGCCGGTCCGCCAGATGGATTTCAGCGCTAACCGGCCAATCGGGTAGCGGAAACGACGACGACACGAACAGGCTGCCGGGCCGCATTTCCTGCTCCAGTTTCCGACCCAGGCGCCGCATCACCGCCGGCGACAGGAAGGCAAACACCAGATCGAACCGACCCAAATCGCAATCCCAGAAACTGCCGCCGACGACCGTGGCATTGACCAGCTTCCGGCACCGCCAACGCGCCGCCAGATAGGGCAGCGGCGCCCGCTCCTGCGCCGTCACCCGCAACTCGGGCATGGTTGCAGCCAAAGGCGCCGCCACGCTGGCGACGCCGGCGCCGAGGTCGATAAACGCCTGGGCCCGCTCCCGCACCGCAATATCCCGCAAGGCTGCTGCGACGGCCGGCGAGGACAAAAACAGCGGCACGTCGCCGCCGGCCGTTCCCCAGAAGACCAAAGCCATCAGCAAACCCGCGCCCAGATAAGCCCAGGCCGGCAACTGCAGGCTGACAGCGAACAACACGGCGGGGAAAAATAGCAGATGGATCGGCAGCCACCACAAAGGCTGCCGCAACAGACGGGATAACAGCGCCGCAATCGCAGCTTGCCACGCCGGCGCCCAGCGCACTTCCAATATGTCCGGCCAGAGACGAAGCGCCAACCAGACGCCGGCCAGCGCCAGCAACTGGCTGATCGCCGCTTTCAGCAATTGCACGGCAATAGATGCAGCGGGAAGCGGCTAGTGCGTAGCCGGCGGGCCGGTGACTTTGATGTTCTGCTGCACCGTCGGCGAGACGCTGGGCAAACTCGGCGTCGCCTCCGATGCGGTCGGATCGGCGCCGTCGTGCAGCACCTGGTTTTCGGTTTTCTTGTTCATCACCACAATCGATATCCGCCGGTTCATCGGATCGTTCGGATTCTCCAGCTTATAGGGAATACTCGAGGCCAAGCCGACCACGCGCAACACCTTATCGTCGTTCAGGCCGCCCTGGTTCAATTCGCGGCGGGCGACGTTGGCGCGGTCGCTGGACAATTCCCAGTTGGAATAGCCGGTGCGGTTGCTCGGGAACGGCAGGGCATCGGTATGGCCGTTGATCGAGACCTTGTTCGGCAGCTCGTTGATGACCGGCGCCAGCTCGCGCAGAATGGCCTGGGCGTAACTTTCGATCCCGGAGCTGGCCAGCTTGAACATCGGCCGGTTTTGGGCATCGACGATCTGGATTTTCAAGCCTTCCGGCGTCGACTCCAGCTTGATCTGGTCTTTGTATTCGCTGAGCTTGGTATTGGCTTCCAGCATGTCCTCGATTTTTTCCTGCAACTCCTCCAGCTTCTTTTTTTCCTGCTCCTCGGCCAGTTTTTGGATATCTTCCGGTGTCGGTTCGGCCGGCGGCGCTTCGCCCTGGTGCACCTGGCCTTCGTCCTGCGATTTCAAATCCTGGCCGCCGGCCTGGATGATGTTGGTGCGGTCGCCGGAGCCCTCACCGGGGTTATTGGCTATCGCTATACCGAACGGATTCTGGAAATATTCGGAAATACCTTTTTTGGTGACTTCATCGGTGGTACCGAGCAACCACATCAACAAAAAGAAGGCCATCATTGCCGTCACGAAGTCGGCGTAGGCGATTTTCCAGGCGCCGCCGTGATGGCCGCCGTGACCGCCTTTCTTGACTTTTTTGATGATAATCGGTTGTTCGGCCATGCTCGCTTACCCCTTATTTACCGCCCTTCAAGGCTTCTTCGAGTTCGGCAAAGGAGGGCCGGGCAGAATGCGGAATCGCTGTGCGCATGAATTCCACCGTCATCGCCGGCGAAGTACCTTTGGCGCAATTCAACAGGCCTTTCTGGGTGCATTTGTAGGCATTGCTCTCTTCTTCCAGTCGGGCTTCCATCACCGACGCCACCGGACCGATAAAGCCGTAAGACACCAAAATACCGAGGAAGGTACCGACCAGCGCCGCGGCAATCAGTTTGCCCAGTTCGGCCGGTGGAATACCCACCGATTCCATGGTGTGCACCACCCCCATCACCGCCGCGACGATACCGAAAGCCGGCATGCCGTCGCCGACTTTTTGCACGGCCTTGATCGGCTCGTTACCCTCGGCGTGGTGGACCTCGATCTCGGCGTCCATGATGTCTTCGAGCTGGTTGACGTCGACCCCGGTCAGGATCAAACGCAGTTTGTCGCAGATGAATTCCATCAAATGGTGATCGTGAACCACCTTCTCGCCGAATATCGAGCTGCCTTCCGGATCGTCGACAACCTTTTCCAGCGACAGCAAGCCTTCCTTGCGCGCCTTTTGGCTCAATGCGTTAAAACTCATCAACAGCTCCATGTAGTAATCCTTGGTATAGGTGCTGCCTTTCAAGGTGGCGGTACCGCCGGCCATGGCCGCTTTACTGACCGTCAGCGAGTTGCTCGCCAAAAAGGCCCCGAACGCCGAACCGACGATAATCAATACTTCCACCGGCTGCCAAAGCACACCGAGGTGTCCTCCCGCCATCAGGAAGCCGCCCAACACGCAGCCCAAAATGACCACATAACCGATGATTACAAACATGGTTGCCTCTACAACAAAAAGTTAAATCCAATTGGCGCCGGACCGGCCCGGCGGACGCGACCGCCTAAGTCTAGCCCAGCTTGGCCGGACTTGCGCTCAGGCAGCGTGGTCGGCTTTTTTCAGCACCAACTTGCTGATCGCCGGCAACACGATAAAGGTACACGTCATAATCCAGAAAATACCGATGGTGATGACCAGACCCATGCTGGAAATCCCCTGGTGCGGCGAAAACGCCAGGCCGACGAAGCTGGAAATTGTAGTCAATGCCCCGTAAAACATGCCGCGCGCGGTGCTGGATTGATAAATATTTTGTTCTTCCGACAAGGAGTGGTGCAGTTTTTCCACCATATGGATACCGTTATCGACACCCAAGCCCATCAATAAAGGCAGGGCGATGATATTGGCGAAATTGATCGGCGTGCCGGTAAATACCGTGGTCGCCATCGTAAACAAGCCGGCCAGCACCAGCGGCGCCATTACCAGCAGGGTATCGACCACGCTGCGGCGGATTAACATCAGCAGCACCGCAATCGCCACCAGGGCGATGATAATGGCTTCCTGGAAGGCGCCGATCACGGCTTTCATCGACTCCCAATACATCACCGGCAAATCGGTCGCGTTCGGCGCCACGGCCTGCACGTCGACGATGAAACGCTGCAGATTGACCAAGTCGTTCAAATCTTCTTTCGGGAAAATCTGGATCCGGTACAAGCCATCCTTACTCAGCCAACGCTCCCTGATCTCGTCCGGAATGCTTTCCGGCACGATTTCGGCGGCACGGAAACCGGTCAGCAATTCGTTCATTACGGTTGGCAGCGTACCGAGTAACGAAGTCTGAATTTTCTCGATGAATACACCGCGATCCGGCTGCATCCGCGCTTCCAGTTCCAGCTGCACATCCAGCAACTCCTGCTTGAAGCGGCTCAAGGACTGAATATCACCCGGATTGGTCTTTTTCGGCAGATTGGCGTCGATCGCCGCAATCATGCGTTTGATGGCCGGCAACGGATCGGCGCCGCTTTTCAATTGCGGAAACGACTGGCTTTGCGGCCCCAGCGCCAGCGCCATATCGTCGATCACGCCAAGCTTTTCCTCCTGGTCTTCCGGGACGAAATCGAACAGGCTGACGGTCTTATCGACGGTTTTCAGGGCCGCTAATTTGGTTTGCATGGCTTTGGCTTCGGCTTCGCTTTTGACCAATACCGTCAATGTCATCGGCGAGGTTTCCCGCTCCTTCATCAATTCCTTGAAGGCAACCACCGACTCGGTATGCGGGTCGCGCAGATTCAGCGGATTGAAATCGGTCTTGACCTGGAACACGAAATACACCGCGGCGATTGCGCCGGCCAGGGTCAGAAACGAGATCGGCTTGGCGTAGTGCAGGGTAAAGTGGGCCAGGGCCAGCGACAATTTGGAGGCGCCGGGCTGCTCGCCGTGCAGATTGTGGTAGGGCGGATTCGGCAGCACTTTCAGTAACACCGGCAACACCGTCAGCGTGACGAACAGGCAGATAAACAAACTGGTACCGGCCAATAAACCCAGCTCCGATATACCCTGGTAATCGGTCGGGATAAACGCGTACAGGCCGATCGAGGTGGTGCCGGCGCATAAAATCAGCGACGGACTGGTCGCCAGCAAGGCGGAACGGATGGCCTTACCTTTGTCGCTGCCGTGCAGATCCAGATTGTCCCGGTAACGCAGGCAAAAATGGATGGCGTATTCGACGCCCAAACCGATGTTGGACACGGCGAAGGCCACCGAAATCAGGTTCAACTGTTTCACCGCGACCGAGGCGAACAAGCCGCAAAACACCATGCCCAGCGCCAGCGTCAGCAGCGTGGCCAGCATCAGCAGCCAGGAGCGGTAAGCCACCAGCAGAATGCCGCAGACCAACACCACCGAGAAAATACTGGCGGTGAAAGTACCCTCGCTCATGCCGGCCATTTCGTCGTGCTCCAGGCCGACTTCGCCGGTGATCCAGACTTTGACGGCCGGCATGTTCGGGTCCTGAATTTTATTGGCCGCCCTGCGGATCACGTCAATCGCCGGCTCGACCGGCAGAATCTGGCTGAAATCGAATTTGGGGGTGACGAAGATAAAGGCCTTGTCGGACTGCTCTTCGCTGATCTTGTTTTCGGCGATCAATTTTTGCCAGGACAGCAGGTCGGTCTCGCCGTTCAGGGTCTTGTGCAACGAATTGCTGACTTTGTCGATCAAGGACATCAAGTCGATCGGCACTTCCTCGGTCTTGGTTTCGGCGTTCAGCGCGTCCTCGAAAATCGAGAAAAAACCGTTCAGACTCGGGTCCTGCGAAATCCGGCCGATGAAGGGCTGGGCTTGGGCCAAGGTAACCGAGAAATCCTGCAATTTGTCGGCGTCCAGATACAGCAGGCCGTTGCGTTGAAAGAATTCGTTTTCGTCGGGCCGGTAGACCTTGGTGAAATGGTCAGTATCGGCGCGCAATTCCCGGCCCAGGCGCCGGGCCGCCGCTTTGGTCAGTTCCGGACTGGACGATTCGATCACCAGCAGCAGCGTATGCACTTCCTGGCCGAACTGCTGCTCGAACTTGCGCCGGTTTTGTTGAAACGGCGCCTCCGGCGCAATCAATTCGGCGGTATCGGTATTCACGGTCAAGTGGTTGCCGGTGTACTGCAAAGCCCAATAAGCCGCCAGCACCGAAATCAACAGCACCAGGACAGGGGAATACAGCAGCCAATTACCCCAGCGGTAGGCGAAATGCCCCAAACGGTTTTCCAAAGACATAGTTACCCACTCACCACGGTATCGATCAAATAAAGCGTGTAAGCCGCGTACACCGCCAGCAGCACGCCGCCTTCGACACGGTTGATGCGGCCCTGCTCGCGCTTGCCGGCATAACCCAGCGCAAACAGCGACGCGGTCAGCAAGGCCATCAGCGGCCAATCGCGGTTGACGATTTCGACCGGAATCGACATCGGATGGATCGCGCCGGCCAAGCCGACCACGGCCAAGGTATTGAACAAATTGGAACCGATGATGTTGCCCAGAGCCAGATCGTGTTCGCCTTTGCGGGCCGCGGCTATCGACGAGGCCAATTCCGGCAGCGAGGTGCCGATTGCGACGATGGTCAAGCCGATGATCAAATCGCTGACGCCCAGATTCTGCGCAATCGTCACCGCCCCCCACACCAACAGCCGGGAACTGATCATCAGCAGCAATAAGCCGCTAACCAGCCAGATCGTGGCCTGGGCAAACGACATAGTGTGCTCTGCCAACTCTTCCGCCACTTCGTCGGCCAACACGTCAACCTTCTGCTTCAGGCCCTGGCGCACCATCCAGGTCATTACCCCAACGAAAACCGTCAATTCCAGTATGGCATCGGTCCGCGACAAACTACCGTCGTAGAGCTGGCCGAAGGCGAATACCGTCACGCCCATCAATACCGGCAATTCTTTCTTGATGATTTGCGAGTGAACCACGATAGGGCTGATCAAGGCCACCGTACCCAGGATCAAGGCGATATTGGTAATGTTGGAACCGTAGGCGTTACCCAAAGCGATACCCGGATTACCTTGCCAGGCCGATAAGGCCGACACCGTCAATTCCGGCGCCGAGGTGCCGAAACCGATGACCACCATACCGATCAATAGCGGCGACATGCCCAGAAAACGCGCGATCGCGGCGGCGCCTTCCACAAAAATATCGGCACTCCAGACCAATACCACCAGACCGATGACTATCATCAACAACGGCAACGCCATAACCTACCCTTCAATGTTAAAGATCAAAAAACCAAACCCGCCGCAAGCGTGGCGGAAAACCTCAATCAACGGTCCACTGCACCAGACCGCTGTAGGCCGTTGCCAACACGACGATACCGAACACAATCCGGTACCAGGCGAAAATAATGAAATCGTGGTGGCTGATGTAACGCAGCAAGCCCTTCACCGCCACCAAAGCGCTGACGAAAGCGGCGGCCAGACCGATCGCAAACGACAACACGTCGTTATCGGCTTGCAGCAAATCGCGGTGTTTATATAAGTCGTAAACGCTGGCCACCACCAGCGTCGGAATCGCCAGGAAGAACGAAAACTCGGTGGCCGCCTTGCGCGACAAGCCGAACAGCAAGCCGCCGATAATGGTCGAACCGGAGCGCGACATGCCCGGAATCAGCGCGAAAGCCTGGGCAATCCCCAACTTCAACGCATCCAGCGCCGACAAATCGTCGACGGATTCGACCCGGACTTTGTGCTCGCGCTTTTCGGCCCAGATGATGATGAAGGCGCCGACGATGAAGGCCAACGCCACCGGCACCGGTTTGAACAGCGTCGCCTTCAGGAATTTGCCGAACAACAGACCCAGCGCCGCCAACGGCACGAAGGCGATGGCCAGATTCAACACGAACTTTTGCGCCTGCCGCTCAGTAGCCAGGCCGCTAAGTACCGAACCGATCTTGGCCCGGTATTCCCAGCAAATGGCCAGGATCGCGCCAACCTGAATCACGATGGTGAACAGCTTGGCTTTGTCGTCGTTAAAATTCAGCAAATCGCCGGCTAGAATCAAGTGGCCGGTGCTGGAAATGGGCAGGAATTCGGTTAACCCTTCGACGATGCCGAGGATCAGGGATTTGACGAGTATTGAGATATCCATATTAAGTCAGCGCTGAGTGCCAGCCGGCACGGTGGTTGGGGTCGACCGACGATGCGCCCGAACAAAGCCGTTACGGCCGCATCAAAAGCCACGTAAACGGGGCGGAATTATATTCGAAAACTCAATTATCCCGTAACTTTAGCCGCAGTAGTTCAAGCAATTCACGCACAAAATCGGCCCCGGCGGCGACCTGATCGCACCGCCAAATCGGTTTTGCCGGGATTCCGCCGATCTGTCAGAATCGGCCGCAAACCGCTGTAACGCCGGGAGAGTGCCAGCCATGACCACGCAATATCCGCAGCTGATCCGGGCCCTGTGCGATCCGGCACGCTACCCGCATCCGGTCCGCAAGGTCGAGGTCCTCGAAACCCACATTTCCTGGGTGCTGCTGGCCGGCCGTTATGCTTATAAAATCAAAAAGCCGGTCGATCTGGGATTCCTGGATTTCAGCGACCTGCCCAAACGGCGATTTTTCTGCGACGAAGAACTGCGACTGAACCGGCGTCTGGCGCCTTCTCTTTATCTGGCAACGGTTGCCATCGGCGGCAGCGCCGAACAACCGGAAATCGGCCGCGAACCGGCCATCGAATATGCGGTAAAAATGCGTCGTTTTGCGGTGGATAAAACCCTGGACCACCTGTTCTGCCGCCAAGCGCTGGCGCCGGAACATCTCGACCGCCTGGCTCAAAGTCTCTCCGCGTTTCACGCCGCACTTCCCCCGGCAACAGCCGATTCGGTTTACGGTACGCCGGCCGCGGTGATGGCCCCGGTCAGACAAAATTTTCAGCAATTGCGGTCGCTGCTCGAAACGGCGGATTGGCCAATGCTCGACCGCTTGGAAACCGGCTGCGAAACCGAATACGCCGCCGGTGCGGCCCTGATCGGCGAGCGGCGCCAACAAGGCCGCATTCGCGAGTGCCACGGCGATCTGCATCTGGGCAATATCGTGCTGTTACGCCAGCGGCCGGTACCCTTCGACGGCATCGAGTTTGCGCCGGAACTGCGCTGGATCGACCCGATCAACGACGCCGCCTTCCTGGTGATGGACCTATTGCAGCGCGGCCGCGGCGATCTGGCCTACCGCTTTCTAAACGCTTACCTGGAATACAGCGGCGATTATGCCGGCCTGGGGCTGCTGCGGTTTTACCTGAGTTACCGGGCGACGGTGCGGGCCAAAGTCGCCGGCTTTCGTTTGGCGCAGAGCGGCGATCCGGCCGCCAAACGCGAGTGTCTGGCCTACCTGGAACTGGCGAGCAGCTGCCTGACGCAACGCAAACCGGCGCTGATTGTGATGCACGGCCTGCCCGGCAGCGGCAAAAGCCGCGTCGCCCAATGGTTATCGCAGCGATACCGTTTGATCCGGCTGCGCTCCGACGTCGAGCGCAAACGCCTGTTCGGCCTGCAGCCTCTGGCGTCCAGCCGGTCTGCAACCGGCAGCGGCATTTACCGGGCCGATGCCAGCCGGCAAACCTATGATCGGCTGCTTGAACTGAGCCGGAATTTGCTGGCCGCCGGTTTCGGCGTGATCGTCGATGCCGCGTTTCTGCAATACGATCAACGCCAGCCGTTTCGGGAGTTAGCGGCACAGATCGGCGCCGGATTTGCGTTGGTCTCGGTTGAGGCCAAGCCTGCTACCTTGCACCAGCGGATAATCGAACGCCAGGCCGCCGGCAACGATGCGTCGGAAGCCGGCCTGGAAGTACTGGAGCACGCCCGCCGGAACCTGGAAGCCTTACAGGTCGACGAAACCGCCGGTAGCGTAGTATTCGATAACAATGCCGACCGGCCGGCAGCGGAGGTTAGCAGTGAATTCCGGCGGCAATTGGCCGAACTGGCCGGATTGAGGGCTGAACCGTGAAAGCGATGATTCTGGAGCGTGCCGGCACCCCGCTGCACCTGACCGATATTGATTTGCCGGTTCCGGCGGCCACTCAAGTGTTATTGAAAGTCCGCGCCTGCGGCGTCTGCCGCACCGATCTGCACATAGCCGACGGCGAACTGGACCGACCCAAATTACCATTGATTCCCGGCCACGAAATCGTCGGCGAAGTGATTGCTAAAGGCTCCGGGGCCGACCGTTTCGGCGTCGGTCAGCGCGTCGGCGTGCCGTGGCTGGGCCATACCTGCGGCAGTTGCCGGTATTGCCTGAGCCGGCGGGAAAATCTGTGCGAAGCCCCCGGCTTTACCGGCTACACCTTGGATGGCGGCTATGCCGAATACGCGGTCGCCGAACAGGATTACTGTTTCGCGCTGCCGGAAAAATACGGCGACAGCGAAGCCGCGCCGCTGCTCTGCGCCGGCCTGATCGGCTACCGCTCGCTGGTCGCCGCCGGCGATGCCACAACCCTTGGCATTTACGGCTTCGGCGCCGCCGCCCACCTCATTGCCCAGGTCGCCGTCTGGCAGGGACGGCGCGTATTCGCCTTCACCAAACCCGGCGACTGCGCCGGCCAGGATTTTGCCCGGCAACTCGGCGCCGAGTGGGCCGGCGATTCGACCCAGCCGCCGCCGCACGCGATGGATGCGGCAATCCTGTTCGCACCGGTCGGATCGTTGGTACCGGAAGCGCTACGGCAGGTCGTGAAAGGCGGAACCGTGGTTTGTGCCGGCATCCATATGAGCGAGATTCCGGCCTTTCCCTACTCGATCTTGTGGGGCGAACGCACGCTACGTTCGGTCGCCAACCTGACCCGCCAGGACGGCGAAGCCTTTCTGGCGATAGCCGCGCAAGCACCGCTCAAAACCCACGTCCAAACTTTTGCGTTGGCCGAGGCCAACCTGGCCCTGGCGCAATTGAAAAACGGCCGAATCCAGGGCGCGGCGGTTTTGATCCCCTAAAATCAGGCCGCATTTATCCGCTTGACGGCAAAAGGATTTTCTTGCCGCTACCGCTTGGACATCGGCCAAATCGAGGTAAATTAGCTTTCGAGGGCCGGCATTTCCTAGCCCAGGCGATCTTTGTTAGAATCGCTGCCGATTCAAAGAAAAAACACCCTAAAAAACACCACCCTAAGCCATGAATAAAAAGAAAATTATAATATTCGCCGTTTGCTTGGCCGGTCTGCTTGCCATCCAAATCAAGTTTTTCCTGCCCTTCATGTACGACATCGCCGCATCCGACCTGTTTTTGGTCGAGAGCAAAGACGTTGCCAATCCCATGGCAATCAGCACCGACATGACCGCTATGGCCTTCGGCCACTGCAACACCCACATCAAGCAAAACGCGGAAGAAGGCCAAAACCTGACTTTCGCCGCGCAGCCGACCAACGCCTGGAGCTTGGGTAATTACGAATACATCGTCAATGCCGACGTCGAAATCAGCGGCAAGGACAGTCCGGCAACATTGCGCCACTACGCCTGCCGTATTCAATACGAAAAAGGCGACGACACCTCCGGCGCCGCCGACTTCGAAAACTGGTCGGTGGAAGGTATCGGCGGCCTGACCGACTGAGCCGCATAAGCAACACCGGACAGCACCAACAAAAAAGCCCGCCTGGCTCAGCAGCCTGGCGGGCTTTTTTTATGCGATTGAGCGCTGGCTCTGCTGGCACCAACGCTCAGAAGCTATAAGAAATTCGCCATAAACCGTCCGCCCGGCTTGCAGGAAAAACGCCGAATATTCCCGATCCAAAAGGTTGTTGACCGAAAAAACTACGACGGCGTTCCGGCAACTTCACTGTGAAGCAATAACACCCACCTTGTATAAAAACCCTTCGATAATTCTGCACCGCCTTACGCCAACCGTTATACGCCGCACCGCGGGAAGTCACATGATAAAGCACGCCTGAAAATTCGATTTTGATGCGCCGGGCCATAAACGGAATATGGTCGTAGTGCAACCAATGCTACTAAGCTAGACCTAATGGAATGGTCCGCCCCACTTCACCAACCGGCTCAAGTGGGCCAAGATAGTCATTTTAAAATGACAGTTGAATTAGCGCAGATCATGAAAGAAACAAAAAATAAAGAGATCAAGGTA